>NZ_JBHWVO010000022.1:33745-46715 GCF_042736635.1 Streptomyces sp. NPDC060035 | reverse complement strand
TCCCCGGCGGGCGCTTTGCCCCCTTTGGTGCGGGGGGGGTCTTGGTGGTAACAATCCCCCCCCGCGGGGGGGGCCCCCCCCGGGTACCCCCGCCCCCGCGCGGGGCCGCCTCAGGGCGCCGCGGCCTCCTGTTTGCGCCGTATCGTGGAGTACGGCCCCGACCGTCCCCCCTTCGAACGCAGAGAGGCGCCGAGCAATGGTGCAGATCAAGACCCCCGAGCAGATCGCGAAGATGCGCGAGGCGGGCCTGGTGGTCGCTGCCATTCACGCCGCGACACGCGAGGCGGCCGTCCCCGGAGCCACCACGAAGGACCTGGACGAGGTCGCACGCAAGGTGATCGCCGATCACGGTGCGAAGTCGAACTTCCTGGGCTACGGCGGATTCCCCGCGACGATCTGCACCTCGGTCAACGAGGTCGTCGTGCACGGCATCCCGGACGAGAAGACCGTCCTCAAGGACGGCGACATCATCTCGATCGACGCCGGCGCGATCATCGACGGCTGGCACGGGGACGCGGCGTACACCGCCTTCGTGGGCACCGGTCACGCTCCGGAGCTCATCGAGCTGTCCCGGGTGACCGAGGAATCCATGTGGGCCGGGATCGCCGCGATGAAGGTGAACAACCGGCTCGTGGACATCTCGAAGGCCATCGAGTCCTACATCCGCCGCCAGCCCCGGCCGGCGACGGGCAAGTACGGGATCATCGAGGACTACGGCGGCCACGGCATCGGCACCGAGATGCACATGGACCCGCACCTGCTGAACTACGTCTCCCGCAAGCGCGGCAAGGGCATCAAGCTGGTTCCGGGTATCTGCCTGGCGATCGAGCCGATGGTCTCGCTGGGTACGGCGCAGACGGAGGTCCTCGCCGACGAGTGGACCGTCCTCACGACGGACAAGAGCTGGTCCTCGCACTGGGAGCACTCGATCGCTCTCACGGAGCAGGGGCCGCTGGTCCTGACGGCGCCGGACTGCGGTCGGGCGAGGCTGGCGCAGTACGGGGTCGAGGCGGCCCCCGACCCGCTGGGCTGAGCGTGTGCGAGGCGCTCCGGCGCCGAGTTCGAAGCGTGCCGGGCTCGCGGTGCCTGATCCGGGCGAAAGCCGCGCCCACAGGACTGCGTCGGCAATACGTGTCTAAGGATCAGTCCGAGTGGGCAAACTTGACGGATTCGTCTTTTGGGGTCCGCTGACGTAGACTGACTCGTCGGCTCTCGTGCATCCGTGTGTCCACATACGGCGGCCGGAGTCGATCAAGGTAGCCGATTCGAAAGGCGAAGCGTGGCCAAGAAGCAAGGTGCCATCGAAATTGAGGGCACCGTGATCGAGTCCCTCCCGAACGCTATGTTCCGGGTGGAACTCCAGAACGGTCACAAGGTCCTCGCGCACATCAGCGGCAAGATGCGGATGCACTACATCCGTATCCTCCCGGATGACCGGGTCGTGGTGGAGCTGTCTCCGTACGACCTGACGCGTGGCCGGATCGTCTACCGGTACAAGTAGATCTTGCCGCCACCGCTGCTACGGCGCGGTGAGGGCACTGACCCGGAGAACCTGACATCCCATGAAGGTCAAGCCGAGCGTCAAGAAGATCTGCGACAAGTGCAAGGTGATCCGCCGTCACGGCCGGGTCATGGTCATCTGCGACAACCTGCGCCACAAGCAGCGCCAGGGCTGACGCACGACCACCTGCATCTCGCAGCTCTTCGCGCGACGCACGTAAACGTACATACGCAGTGCCCGTCCACGCTTCGGCTGACGACACCTCCGGCGGGGGCCGGGGACCCGGGCGTACCACCTCTTCCCTCACGGGCGGGGTCGGCGTTCGGGAGTGGTACTGCGGAAGACCCCCGAAATGACAACTGGAGCCATTGAATGGCACGCGTTTCAGGTGTTGACATCCCGCGCGAAAAGCGCGTGGAGGTTGCCCTCACCTACGTCTTCGGTATCGGGCGCACCCGGTCCAAGGAGATCCTCGCCACCACCGGCGTGAACCCCAACTCCCGCGTTCGTGACCTGGCCGAAGAGGACCTGGTCAAGATCCGCGAGTACGTGGACGCCAACCTCCGCACCGAGGGTGACCTTCGCCGCGAGATCCAGGGCGACATCCGCCGCAAGATCGAGATCGGCTGCTACCAGGGCATCCGGCACCGTCGCGGTCTGCCGGTCCACGGTCAGCGCACCAGCACGAACGCTCGTACCCGCAAGGGCCCGCGTCGCGCCATCGCCGGTAAGAAGAAGCCGGGCAAGAAGTAGTCCTCAGCGGACGCACTGCGGGTGTCCGGGCCACCGGATCTCCGCAGCAACCAGCGGTCTTCGCTGTAGGACCGATCACCTCCCCTCTCCATCTGGAGTAAAGACATGCCCCCCAAGGGTCGTCAGGGCGCAGCCAAGAAGGTGCGTCGCAAGGAAAAGAAGAACGTCGCTCATGGGCACGCCCACATCAAGAGCACGTTCAACAACACCATCGTCTCGATCACGGACCCCTCGGGCAACGTGATCTCCTGGGCCTCAGCCGGCCACGTCGGCTTCAAGGGCTCGCGCAAGTCCACCCCCTTCGCCGCGCAGATGGCCGCCGAGTCGGCCGCCCGCCGCGCGCAGGAGCACGGCATGCGCAAGGTTGACGTCTTCGTGAAGGGTCCCGGCTCCGGCCGCGAGACCGCGATCCGCTCCCTGCAGGCCACCGGCCTCGAGGTCGGTTCGATCCAGGACGTCACCCCGACGCCGCACAACGGCTGCCGTCCGCCGAAGCGTCGTCGCGTCTGATGTTCGACGGCCGGTAACGGCCGTCGGTCAGTAGTGCGGGTCCGGGCGGTATGCCTCTTCGGGGGCGTGCCGCCCGTACCCTTGTTACATCTGTCGGGCATCAAATAGTGGGTGCCCACGACTGAAGGATTCCTTCATGCTTATCGCTCAGCGTCCGTCGCTGACCGAAGAGGTCGTCGACGAGTTCCGCTCCCGGTTCGTGATCGAGCCGCTGGAGCCCGGCTTCGGCTACACCCTCGGCAACTCCCTGCGCCGCACGCTCCTCTCCTCGATCCCCGGTGCCGCTGTCACCAGCATCCGGATCGACGGCGTCCTGCACGAGTTCACCACCGTGCCGGGTGTCAAGGAGGACGTCACCGACCTCATCCTCAACATCAAGCAGCTGGTCGTCTCCTCGGAGCACGACGAGCCGGTCGTGATGTACCTGCGCAAGCAGGGTCCCGGCCTGGTCACCGCTGCTGACATCGCCCCGCCGGCCGGTGTCGAGGTCCACAACCCGGACCTGGTCCTGGCCACGCTGAACGGCAAGGGCAAGCTGGAGATGGAGCTGACCGTCGAGCGCGGTCGCGGCTACGTCTCCGCCGTCCAGAACAAGCAGGTGGGCCAGGAGATCGGCCGGATTCCGGTCGACTCCATCTACTCGCCGGTGCTCAAGGTCACGTACAAGGTCGAGGCGACCCGTGTCGAGCAGCGCACCGACTTCGACAAGCTGATCGTCGACGTCGAGACCAAGCAGGCCATGCGTCCCCGTGACGCCATGGCGTCGGCCGGTAAGACCCTGGTCGAGCTGTTCGGTCTGGCGCGCGAGCTCAACATCGACGCCGAGGGCATCGACATGGGCCCGTCGCCGACGGACGCCGCGCTCGCTGCCGATCTGGCGCTGCCGATCGAGGAGCTCGAGCTCACGGTCCGTTCGTACAACTGCCTCAAGCGCGAGGGCATCCACTCCGTGGGTGAGCTCGTGGCCCGTTCCGAGGCCGACCTGCTCGACATCCGCAACTTCGGTGCGAAGTCGATCGACGAGGTCAAGGCGAAGCTGGCCGGCATGGGCCTTGCGCTCAAGGACAGCCCGCCCGGATTCGACCCGACGGCCGCGGCCGACGCCTTCGGCGCCGACGACGACGCGGACGCCGGTTTCGTGGAGACCGAGCAGTACTGATCGCCTCCGGCGGGGGCGCCCGGTTCTCCGGGTGCCCCCGCCGGCTGAGGGCTTTGTCCTCAGTCGCCGGACGGGCTTGAGAGAGCCGCGGCCGGCACGAACTTCCGTGGGGCAGCCGCCCTACGGGAACTGACACCGGTACCTGATACGGCCGGTGCAGCACACAAGGAGAAACACCATGCCGAAGCCCGCCAAGGGTGCCCGTCTGGGCGGCAGCGCTGCGCACGAGAAGCTTCTTCTCATCAACCTTGCGAAGTCGCTGTTCGAGCACGGCCGCATCACCACGACCGAGGCCAAGGCCCGCCGCCTGCGTCCGGTCGCCGAGCGTTTCATCACCAAGGCGAAGAAGGGCGACATCCACAACCGTCGCCTGGTGCTGCAGTCGATCACGGACAAGGGCATCGTGCACACGCTCTTCACCGAGATCGCCCCGCGGTACGAGAACCGCCCCGGTGGTTACACCCGCATCACCAAGATCGGCAACCGTCGTGGCGACAACGCCCCGATGGCTGTCATCGAGCTCGTCGAGGCCCTGACCGTGGCGCAGGCCGCCACCGGTGAGGCCGAGGCTGCGACGAAGCGTGCGGTCAAGGAAGACGCCCTCAAGAAGGACGAGGCTCCGGCCGAGACCGTCGAGGACGCCAAGCCGGCCGAGGCCGCTGCTGAGGAGTCCAAGGACGCCTGAGCGCCCTGAGACCCCGGTACGGGTCCGCATCACCCTTCGGGGCGGTGCGGACCCGTTCTGTTTTGAGAGGATGCGCTGGTGAGTGATGAGGCAGAGCCCGGATTCGTACGGGTGCGGCTGGACCTTTCGTACGACGGGAAGGACTTTTCCGGCTGGGCGAAGCAGACCAGCAGGCGCACCGTGCAGGGCGAGATCGAGGACGCGCTGCGGACCGTGACGCGGTCCTCGGTGACGTACGACCTGACGGTCGCCGGGCGTACCGACGCCGGGGTGCACGCGCGCGGGCAGGTGGCGCATGTGGATCTGCCGGCCGGGGTGTGGGCCGAGCACGAGGAGAAGCTGTTGCGGCGGATGGCCGGGCGGCTGCCGCTGGATGTCCGGATCTGGCGTGCGGCCGAGGCGCCGGCCGGGTTCAACGCGCGCTTCTCCGCGTTGTGGCGGCGCTACATCTACCGGGTGGCGGACCGGCCGGGCGGGGTGGATCCGCTGACCAGGGGTCATGTGCTGTGGCACGACCGGCCGCTGGACGTGGACGCGATGAACGAGGCGGCCGCCCTGATGGTGGGGGAGCACGACTTCGCGGCGTACTGCAAGAAGCGCGAGGGCGCCACGACCATCCGCACGCTGCAGAAGCTGTCCTGGGTGCGGGACGCGGAGTCCGGGGTTCTCGCCGCAACGGTGCAGGCCGATGCCTTCTGCCACAACATGGTGCGGGCGCTGATCGGTGCGGCCTTGTTCGTGGGGGACGGGCGCCGTCCTGCCGCGTGGCCGGCCGAGGTACTGGCGGCGAAGGTGCGTGATCCGGCGGTGCACGTGGTGCGGCCGCACGGGCTGACGCTGGAGGAAGTGGCCTACCCGGCGGACGCGTTGCTGGCGGCCAGGGCCGAAGAGGCCCGGAACGTCAGGACGTTGCCGGGGGCGGGCTGCTGCTGATCCGGCGGCGGCGCAGGGCCCGGATCAGCTTGGCCGCGAAGTACACGGCGACGAAGCTGGACATGGTGGAGCGGAACCAGCCGATGTCCGGGGTCCACCAGGCGTAGACCGCCGCCGCGGTGAACAGCAGCAGGCCAAGGACGCGCAGGACCCACCAGAGGGGCGGGTGGGGTTCGGCCGGGGCAGGGGTCTCGGGGTGGACGCCGTCCTTCGTGGCCATCGTGTCCCGCATGCCCGCGAGGAATCCCCGCCGGGCCAGGACGCGGGCGCCCGGGAGGCCGGCGAGGATCTCCTGCTCGCCGCCGTAGCCCGCGGGCAGGGGCGGGAGGCCCAGCGCCGCGACGAGTCCGCTCTGGTGGCGCGCCGGGTCGCCGGTGGCGCGCAGGACGTGGATCAGCGGGCGGGGGTCGGACAGCCCGTAGGCACGGGCCAGCGCCGCGGCCGTCCCGGTCACCTCGGCGTGGTCGGCGGCCGGGGCCGCCGTCTCCCAGGAGTGGGCCGCCACCTTCTTGCCCCGGTGCAGGAGCGTGAAGCTGCTGCGCTCCGGGGTGCGGTGCAGGACCAGGGCGGGCCAGTCCTCGCCGGTCGTGAAGTTGTCGGCCGCGGAGGTGAGGGGATCCTCCGGGAGCAGGGCCGCACGCTTACCGCGTACGGGGTCCGGAACGATCTCGACGTACGTGTGACGGCTGCCCGCCGGAGCGGTGCGCAGGCTGTGGCCGCAGATCAGGGCGGCCTGGGCGACCGCGGTGGGCCCGGTGGCTGCGATGGCGAGCGAACGGGGCGCCAGCTCCCTTTCCCAGTCGAAGAGTTCGGAGGCCGGGGGCTTCGGCGGGGTACGGAAGAAGGGGACTTTCATCGCCAGCTCGACCCGGGTGTCGGAGCGGGCTTCCAGGAACTCGGCACGGGCGTCGCCGAAGTAGGTCCAGGGGTAGGTGGTGGCGTGCACCCCGATGGCCCGGAAGACGGTGAGGGCCTCCTCGAAGCGGTTCATCGACCACAGGATCATGGCCAGGTGGTTGCGGAAGCCGGCCGCTTCCCGGTCGCCCGGGGCGTAGCTGTCCGACAAAGCCTGCGCGCGGGTCACGGCGGCCTCGGCACGGGGCGTGTACGGGTCGGGGTCGCGCACCTCGTCGTCGGAGATGAGGTACTCCACCACCGCCTGGAGGGGCAGGGCGTGGAGCTTGGAGCCGGGCGGAGCCTGTTCGGCCGACTGCTCGGCGAAGTCGAACATCTCCTCGTGCGAGCCGTACCACTTGTCGCAGAGGTACTGGAGCGCCTGGACGTGGCAGCCCTCGTGGTGCGGGTCGCAGTCGGCGGCCTCGGCGAGGTAGGAGTCGAAGACTTCGCGCGGCGCCTGGATGCCGCGGGCCTGGGTGAGGGCGATGCGCCACGGGACGGGGTCGCCGGGATTGAGCTCGGCGGCCTGGGAGATGACCGGGACGGCGTCCCGCAGGACCGTGTGGAACGCCTGGAACTGGTCGCGCTCGATGTGCTTGGCGCGCGCTCCGGTCCGTATCTGCCATGCCTGGTAGACGTACTGGTCCGCCTTGACCAGTACGGCGTCGGGGTCCTGCGGCGACTCGTCGAGCCAGCTGTCCAGCCAGCCGGGGTGGTGCAGCGAGGCCCGTGCGAGCCGTGAGACACAGGCGTCCCTGCGTTCCCACTGGGCGTGCTCGCGGGTGGCGGCGAGCAGCTCGGCCGCCGGGCCGTGGTCACCGGCCGAGGCGGCGGCCAGCGCGACCCGCAACGAGGGGTCCGGGGCGTCGAGGACGACTGCCTCGTCCGGCGGCAGGTCGGCGCCGATCGCGTCGCTGTGGCGCAGAACGCGCGGGATGGTGAACAGGGCGGTCAGACGCACGGCGGTGGGTCCTCGGGGCAGGGGAGGGACAAAGCTGGTGCGTGGGGGGTGTGGTGGCGCGGTGTCAGGCCGCGGGGGCCGCGGCTGCTGCCGATGCCTGGACCTCGCCCCGGTGGCGGATCTGACGGAACGTGAAGTCGGTCAGGTCGTCGCCCACCGCGTACACGTCCTTGTCCGCCGTCGTGACGTTCTTGCCGCTGGTGAAGCCGCCGACGGTGAAGTAGGCGTAGCGCCCGTAGGAGTTGGCGGTGCGACGGCAGACGGAGCCGGCGCGGCAGAACGTGGGGACGCCTGCGCCGCTGAGGGAGGCGATGCCGCCGGACGCCTGCTGGGCAGCCTTCCTGGCCTCGGCCTCGGTGCCGAACACGGCGAGGCCGACGGTGACGGCGACGCCGTCCTTGCGGTAGGTGGCGCGGATGACCTGGTCGCAGCCGTTCGAGGTGAGGATCGAGCCGAGCGCGCCCTGGGTGGTCGCGGCGCAGCTCTTCGTGAGGTTCGTCGCGCCCTTGGAGTGGACACGGTCGCCCACCGTGAGCTTCTTGCCGGGAAAGAAGGCGTCGACGGTGATCGGTGCCTTGTCCTTCCTGGCGTCGGATATGTAGTCCTTCGGGTCCGGCGGGGGCGGCGGTGCGACCGAGGAGAAGGAGGGCTGGGGCTGTGAGGTGTCCGAGGGCAGGTCGGCGGGGGCCGGCAGGTCGCTCGCCTTCGTGTCCGACCCCGGACGACCGGAGTCGTTCGTCGTGATCACGGCCGTGGCCACGATCGCGGCGACGGCAGCGGTGGCCAGTGCGCCGCCCCCGAGCAGCAACCACTTCCTGCGGCGGCTACGTGCCGCGGACTCATCGGCCAGTGCTGCCCAGTCCGGAGTCCTGCTGTCTCCCGGCCCCCAGGAGGGCCCCCCTTGCCCAAAGCTCATGCCGCGAATCCTAGAGCCTGTGTAATCCGGTTGGGCCATGGGTTCGCCGGCCGTGACAATGCTGTGCATGGGACATCTTGAAGCGGGCCACTTGGAGTACTACCTGCCGGACGGGCGGGTGCTGCTCGGCGATGCCTCGTTCCGGGTGGCCGACGGGGCCGTCGTCGCCCTCGTCGGAGCGAACGGGGCGGGCAAGACGACGCTCCTGAGGCTGCTCGCCGGGGAGATCCAGCCGCACGGCGGCTCGGTGTCGGTGAGCGGCGGACTGGGCGTGATGAGCCAGTTCGTGGGCTCCGTACGGGACGAGCGGACCGTGCGTGACCTGCTGGTTTCCGTGGCCCAGCCGCGCATCAAGGAGGCGGCGAAGGCCGTCGACGCGGCAGAGGAGCGGATCCTCACCGTGGACGACGAGGCCGCGCAGATGGCGTACGCGCAGGCACTCAGCGACTGGGCCGAGGTACGCGGGTACGAGGCCGAGACCCTCTGGGACATCTGCACCATGGCCGGGCTCGGGATCCCGTACGAGAAGGCGCAGTGGCGCGAGGTGCGCACGCTCAGCGGGGGCGAGCAGAAGCGGCTGGTCCTGGAGGCACTGCTCAGGGGCCCGGACGAGGTGCTGCTCCTGGACGAGCCGGACAACTATCTGGACGTCCCCGGCAAGCGGTGGCTGGAGGAGAGGCTCAAGGAGACCCGTAAGACGGTGCTCTTCGTCTCCCACGACCGGGAGCTGCTGTCACGGGCCGCCGAGAAGATCGTCAGCGTCGAGCCCGGCCCGGCCGGCTCGGACGTCTGGGTGCACGGCGCCTCGTTCGCCACGTACCACCAGGCCCGCAAGGAGCGGTTCGCGCGCTTCGAGGAGCTCCTGCGGCGCTGGGAGGAGGAGCACGCCCGGCTGAAGGCGCTCGTCCTGCGGATGCGGCAGCAGGCGGCGAACAGCCCCGACATGGCGAACCGCTACCACGCGATGCAGACCCGCTTCAAGAAGTTCGAGGACGCGGGCCCGCCGCCGGAGCCGCCGCGCGAGCAGGACATCAAGATGCGGCTGCGCGGCGGACGGACCGGGGTGCGGGCGGTGACCTGCAAGAACCTGGAGCTGACCGGCCTGATGAAGCCGTTCGACCTGGAGATCTACTACGGGGAGCGGGTCGCCGTCCTCGGCTCCAACGGGTCGGGGAAGTCGCACTTCCTGCGACTGCTGGCGGGGGACACGGTGGCGCACACCGGGGAGTGGAAGCTCGGGGCGCGGGTCGTGCCGGGGCACTTCGCGCAGACGCACGCCCATCCGGAACTGCTGGGCAAGACACTCGTCGAGATCCTGTGGACGGAGCACGCCAAGGACCGGGGCGGGGCCATGTCCGTACTGCGGCGGTACGAGATGGAGCGGCAGGGGGACCAGGCCTTCGAGAGGCTGTCCGGCGGACAGCAGGCACGGTTCCAGATCCTGCTGCTGGAGCTGGCCGGCACGACCGCGCTGCTGCTGGACGAGCCGACGGACAACCTGGACCTGGAGTCGGCGGAGGCCCTGCAGGACGGGCTGGAGATGTACGACGGGACGGTGATGGCCGTCACGCACGACCGCTGGTTCGCGAAGTCCTTCGACCGCTATCTGGTCTTCGGTTCGGACGGGGTCGTGCGGGAGTCCACGGAGCCGGTCTGGGACGAGCGGCGGGTCGAGCGGGAGCGGTAGGGCCGGCGCGTTTTGACCGGTCCGGGGCGGTGCGGGTAGTGTCGGGGACTGTTATGCGTATTGGCTTCGTCGTTCTCACGCGAAGGGCCCTTACGTAGGTTCTCTGGAGCAGTTACCAGTGGCTCGCATACGGGCAGTGTTCCCGGCATTGTGAGCCCCAGCTGCATGATCGCTTCAGAGGTGCCATGTGTCTGGACCCCATCCACTGAAGAAGCGAAGGCTACGAAGTGCGTACGTACAGCCCCAAGCCCGGCGATGTCACTCGCCAGTGGCACATCATCGACGCCGAGGACATCGTTCTCGGCCGTCTGGCCACCACGGCTGCGAACCTCCTCCGAGGCAAGCACAAGGCGATCTACGCCCCCCACATGGACATGGGCGACTTCGTCATCATCATCAACGCCGAGAAGGTCCACCTCTCCGGCAACAAGAAGACCCAGAAGATGGCGTACCGCCACTCGGGCTTCCCGGGCGGTCTCCGCTCCGTGCGCTACGACGAGCTGCTCTCCAAGAACCCGGAGAAGGCTGTCGAGAAGGCCATCAAGGGCATGATCCCCAAGAACACCCTGGGTCGTCAGATGATCTCGAAGCTGAAGGTCTACGCGGGTGACCAGCACCCGCACGCTGCGCAGCAGCCGGTCCCGTTCGAGATCACCCAGGTCGCGCAGTAGTTCCGGCCTCCCCCTAAGACGTACAGAAAGATCTGAGGAGAATCGTGGCCGAGACCACTGTTGAGACGCCCGTCGAGGGCACCGAGGGCACCGAGGGCGAAGAGGTTTTCGCCGAGGTGACCACCTTCGAGTCGGAGGTCCCCGTCGAGGGTGAGTACACCTCCGAGTCGCTCGCGGGCCGCTTCGGCGACCCGCAGCCCGCGGCCGGCCTGGGCCGCCGCAAGAACGCCATCGCCCGCGTCCGGATCGTTCCGGGCACCGGCAAGTGGAAGATCAACGGTCGCACCCTTGAGGACTACTTCCCCAACAAGGTGCACCAGCAGGAAGTCAACGAGCCCTTCAAGGTGCTCGAGCTCGACGGCCGCTACGACGTCATCGCCCGCATCTCGGGTGGCGGCGTCTCCGGTCAGGCCGGCGCACTGCGCCTCGGCGTGGCCCGCTCGCTCAACGAGGCGGACGTGGACAACAACCGCGCCACGCTGAAGAAGGCCGGCTTCCTCTGCCGTGACGACCGTGCGGTCGAGCGCAAGAAGGCCGGTCTCAAGAAGGCCCGTAAGGCACCGCAGTACAGCAAGCGCTAAATCGCCTGCTCGTCTGCTTTACACGTTCGCCCCGGCGGCACACCTCGTGCTGCTGGGGCGTTCGTTTATCGGCACCCGCGGGCGTATAACGGCTTAAGACGTTAATAGGGCTGGCGGCCTCGACCGCGCCTCACTTTGCTGCGCTTTGCCTTGTTGTGCCCTGTTTTGATTATTTTTGGTTTTGTGGTTTCGGAGCACCTTCGGAGGACACCAGTGGGACGACTCTTCGGCACGGACGGCGTGCGCGGTGTCGCCAATGCGGACCTGACGGCCGAGCTCGCGCTCGGGCTCTCGGTCGCTGCGGCGCACGTACTGGCCGAGGCAGGCACCTTCGAGGGACATCGGCCGACCGCCGTGGTGGGCCGCGACCCCCGGGCGTCCGGAGAGTTCCTGGAGGCCGCCGTCGTGGCGGGCCTGGCCAGCGCGGGCGTGGACGTCCTGCGGGTCGGCGTGCTGCCGACCCCCGCCGTGGCGTATCTCACCGGCGCGCTCGGCGCCGACATCGGTGTGATGCTCTCCGCGAGCCACAACGCCATGCCCGACAACGGCATCAAGTTCTTCGCGCGCGGCGGCCACAAGCTGGCCGACGACCTGGAGGACCGCATCGAGACGGTCTACGAGCAGCACCGCACCGGCGAGCCCTGGGCACGTCCGACGGGCGCCGGAGTGGGCCGGGTCACCGACTACACCGAGGGCTTCGACCGGTACGTCGCGCACCTCATCGCCGTCCTCCCGAACCGGCTCGACGGGCTGAAGGTCGTCCTGGACGAGGCGCACGGCGCCGCCGCCCGTGTCTCGCCCGAGGCGTTCACCCGCGCCGGGGCCGAGGTCGTCACCATCGGCGCCGAGCCGGACGGCCTGAACATCAACGACGGCTGCGGCTCCACCCACCTGGGACTGCTGCGGGCCGCCGTCGTCGAGCACGGCGCCGACATCGGCATCGCGCACGACGGCGACGCCGACCGCTGCCTGGCCGTGGACGCCACGGGTGAGGAGATCGACGGCGACCAGATCCTGGCCGTCCTCGCCCTCGCCATGCGTGAGGCCGGGCAGCTGCGCAAGGACACCGTCGTCGGCACGGTCATGTCGAACCTCGGCTTCAAGATCGCGATGGAGCGGGAGGGCATCGAACTCGTCCAGACAGCCGTCGGTGACCGCTACGTCCTGGAGTCGATGAAGGCCGAAGGCTTCGCACTGGGCGGCGAGCAGTCCGGCCACGTCATCGTCCTGGACCACGCCACGACGGGTGACGGCACCCTGACCGGTCTGATGCTCGCGGCACGGATCGTCGCCACCGGCCGTACGCTCGCGGATCTGGTCGGTGTGATGCAGCGCCTCCCGCAGGTGCTCATCAACGTGCCGGACGTCGACAAGTCCCGCGTCGACAGCTCGCCCGAGCTGGCCGCCGCGGTCGCCGAGGCCGAGCGCGAACTGGGAGACACCGGGCGCGTACTGCTGCGCAAGTCGGGCACGGAGCCGCTGGTACGGGTCATGGTCGAGGCCGCCGACATCGAGCAGGCGCGCTCCGTGGCCGGGCAGTTGGCCGATGTGGTGAAGTCCGCCCTCGGCTGACGGGTTATCGGTTTCCGGAGGGGCTCGGCCGCGCGGCCCAGGCCCCCCCGGGGTTTGGGGGCCCCCCCCCGTTGGGGAGGAGCACCCGCAGCGGTCCCCCCACCACCAAGCCCCCCCCGGTGGGGTGGTGCTGGACCGTGGGGC
>NZ_JBHWVO010000022.1:0-33735 GCF_042736635.1 Streptomyces sp. NPDC060035 | reverse complement strand
CGGGGCCGCGCCCCCCCACTTGCCGCGGGCGGGCGCGGGGGGGGGCTTTGGGGCGTTTGTGTTCACCCCCCCGCGGGCCTTGGTGTTTTTGGTTTCGGGGGGGGGCGGGGCCGCGCGCCCCCCCCCCTCCGGCGTTGTGCGGCCCACAGCGCTTTCTGGAGGAGCAGCGTCAGCGTTCCCGCGACCACGATGCCGCCCAGGTTGGCGAGGAGCTGCACCGTGGAGCCCCAGGTCTGCTGCAGGTCCTGGTAGCTGAACGCGACCGCGGCGTTGGCGGCGGCGGGCACGGTGGTCACCGAGATCGCCACGCCGATCAGTGCCCCGGACTTCGCCGAGGTCAGCGAGAGCGTCCCGGCGATGCCCGCCAGGAGCGCCACCACGAACGACATCCAGTCCGGATGCCAGATGAATCCGGTGTTGGGCCGGTCCGCCGTCACCATGCCGGCGTTGAACAGCCCGAAGGCGTCCATCAGCCAGGCGAACCCGGCCGTCACCGCCATCGCCACCGCGAACCCGCCGATCAGTGCCCACAGCGACCGCGCGACCAGCCTCGGGGCGCGCTGCACCAGCGCCGTCGAGATCCCGGCCAGCGGGCCGAACTCGGGGCCCACCGCCATCGCGCCCACGATCAGGATCGCGTTGTCGAGCATCACCCCGCAGGCGGCCAGCATCGTCGCCACGGCGAGGAACGACACATACGTGACGCTGAACGTGGACTCCTCGTGGGTGACCTCCGACAGTTCCTCCCACAGCACCGCGTCCGCGCCCTCGCCCGGCGCGTCCTTCTCCGCCTTGTCGGCGTGCGCGGACAGGGTGAGATCCATGTCCTCGACGGTGATCGACCCCGACTTGTCGATGCCGAGCCCCCGCAGCGCGCCGATCAGCTCGTCGCCCGCCTCGCGTGCCACGTCGCACAGGACGACATCGCCGACCGGGCTGCGGGCGACGCCCGCGAGCACCGCGAGATGTGCGGTGCCCACCGTGTGCTCCAGCAGCTCCACCACCTTATCGGTCCGGTCGGCGGGCACGATGAGGCGCAGATGCAGCACGGTGCATCCCTTCGGAGTCAGAGTTTGCGCAACGACAGACGCTGGACCTTATGGTCCGGCCCCTTACGCAGCACCAGAGTGGCACGGCCTCGCGTCGGGGCCACGTTCTCCAGCAGATTGGGCTTGTTGATGGTCCGCCACATGGTGCGCGCGTAGTCCAGCGCCTCCTCCTCGGAGACCTGGGTGTACTTGCG
This sequence comes from Streptomyces sp. NPDC060035, assembly GCF_042736635.1. NCBI lineage: Bacteria > Bacillati > Actinomycetota > Actinomycetes > Kitasatosporales > Streptomycetaceae > Streptomyces > Streptomyces sp. NPDC060035. The sequence continues at coordinate 32,492 of NZ_JBHWVO010000022.1, read as the reverse complement.
GAAGTACGAGAACGGGTTCTGGAACGCCGTCTCGCGCAGCCGGCGGAAGCGGTGGAGGTACCAGGTCTCGATGTCCTCGGGGCGCGCGTCCACGTACACACTGAAGTCGAAGTAGTCGGCGAGGCCGACCCTGGTCCGGCCGTCCTTGCCGGGCAGCGCGGGCTGCAGCACGTTCAGCCCTTCGACGATCAGGATGTCGGGACGGCGTACGGTGAGCCGCTCATCCGGCACGATGTCGTAGATCAGGTGCGAGTAGACGGGCGCCGTCACCTCGTCCTTGCCGGCCTTGATGTCGGCGACGAACCGGGTCAGGGCCCGCCGGTCGTAGGACTCCGGGAACCCTTTGCGCGACATCAGCCCGCGCGCCTGGAGCTCCTTCATCGGCAGCAGGAACCCGTCCGTGGTCACCAGCTCCACGCGGGGATGCTCCGGCCAGCGCGCCAGCAGCGCCTGCAGGATGCGGGCGCTGGTGGACTTGCCGACGGCGACGCTGCCCGCGACCCCTATGACGAAGGGGGTACCGCGCTGCTCGCCGTGGCCGTTGCCCGCATCCCCGAGGAAGGTGTTCAGCGCGCCGCGCAGACCGGAGGTGGCCTGGACGTACAGGTTGAGGAGCCGGGACAGGGGCAGATAGACGTCCCGCACCTCATCGAGGTCGATGACATCCCCGAGCCCACGCAGCTTCTCGACCTCCTCGGCGGAGAGCGGCAGCGGGGTCTTGTCGCGCAGAGCGCTCCACTCCGCCCGGGTCAGGTCGACGTAGGGCGTCGGCGCGTGCTCGGTGCGACGGGAGCTCCGTGCGGGCGAAGTGATCACGTACTCATTGTTGCGGGAGTTTTAACGGAGTGGGGGGTGGGCTCGGTCACGTGGGGGACGGGGCGGGGCCTGTGGTGTCGCCCGGAGCAGGGTGGCACCGAGCGGGGTGGGGTGTGCAGCACGCTGTTGGCGTGGCGGTGGCCGGTGTAGGTCCGCATCGCCTGGACCAGTTCCTTGCGCAGCCCGGACCCGGCCGCGGCGCACAGGAGGAGCACCGCTCGTGCGGTCGAGACCGGCCACCTCTTGAAGGACCCGGCGCTCCAGGGCGGCCAGGCCCTCACTTGCCGAGGATGGAGAAGCCGGGCGGCCCTTTTGTTGGTGCCATACAATTCTTTGTACATGACCATGCTTGCCGGGAGGTGCTGGATGTCCGTGACCCAGATCGACATAGACGATGACGCGCTGGAGCGCACCATGGCCTTGTCCAAGGCCAGGACCAAGAAGGAGGCGGTGAATCTGGCCCTCCGGTACTACGCGGACCAGCAGGACCGCGCGGTGCGGATCAGCCGCCACTTCGAGCGGGCTCGCCAGTGGGGAGCAGTGGAGGACGCCGAGCGCCGGCACCGGGCGGAGAAGGACGGGCAGTGATCTATCTGCTCGACACGTCCGGGCTGGTCCGTCTGCTCGGTGACTCCGCCCTGCAGTCCGCCTGGTACGACGCGATCAGCGCCGAGGCGTTGGCTTCCTGCTACCCGCAGCGCACGGAGTTCCTCCACAGTGCCCGGACCGGTCGTGAGTACGACGAGATCGTGGACATGTTCGCCGATCTCTACCCGGACGTCTCGGTGCCGAAGAACGCGGGACGCTGGATCAGTGCGGTGCAACAGCGTATGGCGCGGGTCGGGGAGCACCGCAGCGCCTCGGCCGTGGACCTGATGATCGCCGCAACTGCCGCCCACCACGGGCTGGTTGTTCTTCACGACGACGCCGACTACCGCACTGTCGCCCGGCATGCGCCCGACCTGAGAGAGCACTGCGTCCGCGACGTGGGCTGACCCGGTCGACCCGAGAGGTCTCGCCGGTCTCGTCCGCGGTCGTGGACGCCAGGACTTTCAGGCCACCGACCCGGTGGCCCCCTTGCGCACGCGGGCTGTGTGCAGAACTCCCTGGACCGAGGAACGGTGCGGGAGCTTTGAGTTGCTTTGCGAGCGTTAATGCTTGTGCGGCGCACTCGATCCCGGGCCTAGCTGCCGGGGCGAGGCTGAGTCGGCCGAGCACGGGCACGACCTGCAACGGAGCCCACGGAGGTCATCGACAAGGGCCCGTGCGGCAGCGTTCTGAGGGGTATGAGGTTGCCTCAAAACGTGGTCGCACAGAAATTCTGTTTGCTGAGTTCGCACGTAGGTGTGTTCTGCACGTGGTGCCGACGGGGGAAAGTGATCAGCCATGGCCTGGGACCATGAACGCCGGATGGGCGGATGGTGACTCGAATCTGGAGGACAGCCATGCCGGGCCGAGCTCGTGACGGGAGTGAGGTGCTCGGCGTCGCGACGTCAAGGATGAAGAGGACGGCCCTGGTTCGTGTCTTTCTGGGCCTGGTAATGGTCTCGGCTGGAATTTTCGGGTACCTCGAGGTCTTCACCAAGGGGGTGGACCGTTTGCCTGCCAAGGTGTGTTCGGGTGCGGTCGACCGGGATATTGCAGCAAGGGTTCTCCCGAAGACGATGACAGCTTCGGAGCGAGGGGAAAAAGGGATCGCATACTCGAGTTCCCGGGGCACGGTATTTTCCTGCTACGTCAAGACTCGCAGTCAGGCCTCCATATTTTCCGGGGAGGTTCGGGTCAATGACGTCACGATGGGCAAGTGGCGCGAAGCTCATTCCGGTGACGATGGCAAGTCGCGTGAGGTGGGTGCAGGGGGAATTGCTGCCATGACGACCTCTGACGGCGTTTCCCTCTACGTGTCCTGTACTCGGCCGGACCAAGAAGGTCGGAAGCCATTGCAGTCGTATGCATTGATTGCTGACGCACGAACCGTTGGTGAGACGCGGGTGGCAGGGGTTGAACTACAGCAGCAGGTGGCCGATTTTGCGTATCAACTTCTGAGGCACACTTACAGGGTCGAAGAGTGTCGAGAGGGCCAGGAGTTCTCCGGCGACCTGCCCCGATTCAAGTGATCGACGGGGAGCGGCCTTGCGTGTGAGCTGTCGTACGGGAATGACCGGCGGTTCTGGAGCGTAGCCATGAGAGTGATCGAGAAAAAAATGACTAAGCAGGCTCTTGCCGGTTTGGCCGTTGTGGCTGTGGGCGCCTTCGGGTATGTACAGATCTTCACCAAAGGCGTTGACCGTCTGCCGGAGAGGGTCTGCTCGGGTGCTGTGGACCGGAACATAGCCGCAATTGTTCTGCCGGGCACGATGACAGCTCACGAGCGGGGTAGAAGGGTCGACGGGATCGGAGAGAATTTCCTCTTCTCTTGCAATGTGAAAACGCGCAGCCAGGATTCCATTCTTTCCGGTGACGGTACGATCCATGACGTTTCCGCGGATGAGTGGCGCGAAGAGGTCGAGGCGGATGCGGACGCGAGCAAGCTCGAAGTCGACTTCCAGGGCGTTCGTGCGGTCTCGTACGCGAGCCAGGCTTTGATCTATGTCCCCTGTACGCCGACCGGGAAAAAGCCCGAAGAGGCGGGGCAGGATTACGGGTCGATCGTCGAGTCCAGGACGATCGGCGATACGGCCGTGACGGGGGACGAACTGCGGCAGGAGGTGACCGACTTCGCCTATGAGCTGTTGAAGTACAACTACAGGATCCAGGGGTGCCAGGAGGCGCGGACGCTGCCGTCCCGGTTGCCGCGGTTCGCCTGACGCCCGACCGCGCGCGGCCCACCCCTACTGTCCCCCGCCACCGCGCGGCCTTATGGTGCCGATATGTGCGGAATCGTGGGTTACGTCGGTGGGCAGTCGGCGCAGGACGTCGTCGTTGCGGGGCTGAAGCGGCTGGAGTACCGGGGCTACGACTCCGCAGGGGTCGCCGTTCTTTCGGACGGTGGTCTGGCCGGGGCGAAGAAGGCCGGGAAGCTCCTCAACCTGGAGAAGGAGCTCAAGGAACGGCCACTGCCCGCCGGGAACACCGGGATCGGGCACACCCGTTGGGCCACGCACGGCGGTCCGACCGATGCCAACGCCCACCCGCATCTCGACAACGCGGGGCGCGTCGCCGTCGTACACAACGGGATCATCGAGAACTTCGCCGCGCTGCGCGAGGAACTGACCGGGCGCGGGCACGAGCTGGCCTCCGAGACCGATACCGAGGTCGTCGCCCATCTGCTGGCGGAGGCGTACTCCTCGGCCGGTGATCTCGCCGAGGCCATGCGCCAGGTCTGCCGGCAGTTGGAGGGCGCGTTCACCCTGGTCGCGGTGCATGCGGACGAGCCGGATGTGGTCGTCGGGGCCCGGCGGAACTCGCCCCTGGTGGTCGGGGCCGGGGACGGGGAGATGTTCCTGGCCTCCGATGTGGCCGCCTTCATCGCGCACACCCGGTCGGCGATCGAGCTGGGCCAGGACCAGGTGGTGGAGCTGCGCAGGGACGGGGTCACCGTCACGGGGTTCGACGGGTTTCCCGCGGAGTCGCGTGCGTACCACGTGGACTGGGACGCCTCCGCCGCCGAGAAGGGCGGCTACGCCTCCTTCATGCTCAAGGAGATCGCGGACCAGCCGAAGGCTGTCGCCGACACGCTCCTGGGCCGGATCGACGCCTCGGGTGCGCTGCGCCTCGACGAGGTACGGATCCCGCCGAGCGAGCTCAGGGAGGTCGACAAGGTCTTCATCGTCGCCTGCGGGACCGCGTTCCACGCCGGGATGATCGCCAAGTACGCCATCGAGCACGTCACCCGGCTGCCCTGCGAGACGGAGCTCGCCAGCGAGTTCCGCTACCGCGACCCGATCCTGGACCGGCACACCCTGGTCATCGCGATCTCCCAGTCCGGCGAGACGATGGACACGCTGATGGCCCTGCGGCACGCCCGTGAGCAGGGGGCGAAGGTCCTCGCCATCTGCAACACGAACGGGTCGACGATCCCGAGGGAGTCCGACGCCGTCCTCTACACCCACGCGGGTCCGGAGGTGGCCGTCGCCTCCACCAAGGCGTTCCTGACGCAGCTCGTCGCCTGCTATCTCGTCGCGCTGTACCTCGGCCAGATCCGCGGCACCAAGTGGGGCGACGAGATCCGCACCGTGGTGCGCCAGCTCTCCGGGATCCCCCGGCAGGTGGAGGAGCTCCTCGGGACGATGGAGCCCGTGCGCGCGCTCGCCCGCTCGCTCGCACACCGCGACACGGTGCTCTTCGTGGGCCGGCACGTCGGCTACCCGGTGGCCCTGGAAGGCGCGTTGAAGCTCAAGGAACTCGCGTACATGCACGCCGAGGGCTTCGCGGCGGGAGAGCTCAAACACGGGCCGATCGCGCTCATCGACGAAGGGCTGCCGGTCGTCGTGATCGTGCCGTCCCCGCGCGGCCGTTCGGTGCTCCACGACAAGATCGTGTCGAACATCCAGGAGATCAGGGCCCGCGGCGCCCGTACCGTCGTCATCGCCGAGGAGGGCGACGAAGCGGTCGTCCCGTATGCGGACCACCTCATCAGGATCCCCGTTACGCCTACGCTGCTTCAGCCGCTGGTCGCCACCGTGCCGTTGCAGGTGTTCGCCTGCGAACTGGCGACGGCCCGCGGCAACGAGGTGGACCAGCCGCGCAATCTGGCGAAGTCCGTGACCGTGGAGTAGATCAGGGTGAGGGTGAGTACGTGATCATCGGGGTCGGGATCGATGTGGCGGAGATCGAACGCTTCGGCGCCGCGCTGGAGCGTACGCCGCAGATGGCGGACCGCCTCTTCCTGGAGCGGGAGTTGCTGCTGCCCAGTGGGGACCGGCGGGGAATCGCCTCGCTGGCTGCCCGGTTCGCCGCCAAGGAGGCGCTGGCCAAGGCGCTCGGGGCGCCGGGCGGGCTGCTGTGGACGGATGCCGAGGTGTGCGTCGAGGACAGCGGGCAGCCCCGGCTGGAGGTCCGCGGCACGGTCGCGGCCCGCGCCGCCGCGCTGGGCGTGCGCAGCTGGCATGTGTCGCTCAGCCATGACGCGGGGGTGGCGTCGGCCGTGGTGATCGCGGAGGGTTGAGCGTATGCGACAGGCGTACAGCGTTTCGACCGTACGGGCCGCCGAACAGGCGCTGATGGCACGGCTGCCCGAGGGCGCGCTGATGCGGCGCGCCGCCGCGGGCCTGGCGGTGGCCTGCGGTGATCTGCTCCGGCGCAACGGCCGGGTGTACGGGTCCCGGGTGCTGCTGCTCGTCGGCAGCGGCGACAACGGCGGCGACACGCTGTACGCGGGGGCCCGGCTGGCCCGGCGCGGAGCGGGCGTACGCGCCCTGCTGACCGCGCCGGACAAGGTCCACCGGGGCGGTCTCGCCGCGCTGCTGGCGGCGGGCGGCCAGGTCCTCGACGCCCCGGACGGCATCGGCCATGTCTTCGGCCCCGTCGACCTCGTCGTCGACGGCATCACCGGAATCGGAGGCCGCGGCGGCCTGCGCCCCGAGGCGGAGCAGCTGGTCCGCGCGGTCACCGGCGGACACGCGCCGGTGCTTGCCGTGGATCTGCCGAGCGGGGTCGAGGCGGACACCGGGGAGGTCCTGGGAGCTGCCGTAAGGGCGGACGCCACCGTCACCTTCGGCACGTACAAGCCCGGCCTGCTCATCGACCCGGCCGCCGAACGGGCCGGAGCCCTGCGGCTCATCGACATCGGGCTGGGGCCCGAACTGCCCGGGCGCCCCGACCTGGAGGCCCTGCAGTACGCGGACGTGGCGGCGCTCCTGCCGGTGCCGGGGGCCGAGAGCGACAAGTACCGGCGTGGCGTGGTCGGCGTGGCCGCCGGGTCCGAGCGGTACCCGGGCGCCGCGGTGCTCGCGGTCGCCGGCGCGCTGCGCGGCGGTGCCGGAGCCGTGCGGTACGCCGGTCCCGGCGCGGACGCGGTGATCGCCCGCTTCCCGGAGACCCTGGTGCACCCGTGGCCGCCGTCGAAGGCCGGACGGGTGCAGGCCTGGGTGGTCGGCCCCGGTCTCGGCGACTCCACCGCGGCGGCCGGAGCGGTGTCCGACGTCCTGGCCGCGGACGTTCCGGTGCTGGTCGACGCGGACGGGCTGCGGCTGATGGACGCCGAAGCCGTACGGTCGCGCACCGCCGCCACGGTGCTCACCCCGCACGCCGGGGAGGCCGCCGCGCTGCTCGGCGTCCCGCGCGAGGAGGTCGAGGCGGGACGGCTCGCCGCCGTACGGGAACTGGCCGCGCGCTACGGCGCGACGGTGCTGCTCAAGGGGTCGACGACCCTGGTCGCGGAGGCCGGGGGGGAGCCCGTACGGGTCAACCCGACGGGCACGTCCTGGCTGGCCACCGCGGGCAGCGGCGATGTGCTCGCCGGACTGACCGGCTCCCTGCTTGCGGCGGGCCTCGCCCCGCGCGACGCGGCGTCGGTGGGCGCCTATCTGCACGGGCTCGCGGCGCGCCGGGGCTCGGACGGGGCGCCGGTCGCCGCGCAGGACGTCGCGAACGCGATCCCGGCGGCGTGGCGGGATGTGCGGGCCTGATCCACGCTGGCAGGGGAAGGACGAGAGCGAGAAGGGTGAACAGGACGTGGGCAGCAGCGACGCCGTACGTATGCGCAGGGTGTACGACCCGCCACAGGACGACGACGGCACCCGCGTCCTCGTCGACCGGCTCTGGCCGCGCGGGGTGTCCAAGGAGCGTGCCGCCGTCGACGTGTGGGCCAAGGACGTCACCCCGTCGAACGAGCTCCGCTCCTGGTACCACGAGGACCGCTCGGACACCCGCTACGACGACTTCGTGGACCGCTACCGCACCGAGCTCGGTGACCCGGCCCACACCCGGGCCGTGGAGGAGCTGCTCGGCCTGCTGCGCGAGGGCGGCCCGGTCACGCTGCTCACGGCGGTGAAGGACATCCCGGCCAGCCACGTCCCGGTCCTCGCCGACCACCTGGAACACGCCCTGGAGCACGGCTGACGCCTCACCGCGCCCGGGAGGTCGAGGGCACAGGCGTACGGCTCTGAGAGACTGGGCGCGATGAACGAGACAGCGTCCCTGAGAGCCCGAGCCGAGATCGACCTCGCCGCGGTGCGCGCCAATGTGCGCGCCCTGCGTGCGCGGGCGTCCGGGGCGCAGCTCATGGCTGTCGTGAAGTCCGACGCGTACGGGCACGGGGCGGTGCCCTGCGCCCGGGCCGCGATCGAGGCCGGGGCGACCTGGCTGGGCACCGCGACCCCGCAGGAGGCGCTCGCCCTGAGGGCGGCCGGGATCGGCGGCCGGATGATGTGCTGGCTGTGGACGCCCGGCGGTCCCTGGCGCGAGGCGATCGAGGCGGACATCGATGTCTCGGCGAGCGGCCTGTGGGCCCTCACCGAAGTCGTCGCCGCGGCCACGGAGGCCGGGATTCCGGCCCGGGTCCAGCTCAAGGCCGACACGGGCCTCGGACGCAACGGCTGCCAGCCCGCCGACTGGCCGGAACTGATCTCCGCCGCCCGCGCCGCCGAGGCCGCGGGCACGCTGCGCATCACCGGTCTCTGGTCGCACTTCGCCTGTGCCGACGAGCCGGGCCACCCGTCGATCGCCGCCCAGCTGAACGTGTTCCGCGACATGGTGGCGTATGCGGAGAAGGCGGGCGCCGAGCCCGAGGTGCGGCACATCGCCAACTCCCCGGCGACTCTCACGGTGCCCGAGTCGCACTTCGATCTCGTACGCACCGGAATCGCCATGTACGGCATCTCACCGAGCCCGGAGCTGGGCACACCGGCCGACTTCGGCCTGCGCCCCGTGATGACGCTCGCCGCCTCGATCGCCCTGGTCAAGCAGGTGCCCCCGGGCCACGGCGTCAGCTACGGCCACCACTACACGACCTCCGCCGAGACGACGCTCGCCCTGGTGCCCGTCGGTTACGCGGACGGCATCCCGCGCCATGCCTCCGGCCGGGGCCCCGTCCTCATCGACGGCCGGCGCCGGACCGTCGCCGGCCGGATCGCGATGGATCAGTTCGTGGTCGACCTCGGGGGCGACACCCCGGAGCCGGGCGCCGAAGCGGTGCTGTTCGGGCCGGGCGACCGGGGAGAGCCGAGCGCCGAGGACTGGGCGGTCGCGGCCGACACGATCGTGTACGAGATCGTCACACGCATCGGTGCACGCGTACCCCGCGTCCATCTGAACGCGACGACAACGACGAGGAGCGCGGCACGGTGAGCGAGACCAGTGCGGAGGACGTGGTGGCGACGGCCGTCGTTGCCGCGGCCGGCTGGCGCCGGGCGGGCATCGCCGGGGCGGCGATAGGCGTCATCGCGGCGGGCGCGGCGGCCGGCGTCGCGGTCGAGCGCCTGACGGTGGGCCGTGGCATGCGCAAGAAGGCCCGGCTCGCACTGGACGCCTCCGGGCCGTACGGCTCGCTGCGCGGGGTGTCCGGACGGGCGGTCGCGGACGACGCCACCGAGCTGTACTACGAGGTCGACGAGGTCGAACCGGACAGCGGCACGGGCCGCCCGGGCACGAAGGCGGGCGCCGGATCCGGAGCGGGCCCCGGTTCGCGCCGGCGCAGGCTCTTCGGCCGCAAGTCCCCCGTGCCCGTCACCGTCGTCTTCAGCCACGGCTACTGCCTCAACCAGGACTCCTGGCACTTCCAGCGTGCGGCCCTGCGTGGCCTGGTACGTACGGTCCACTGGGACCAGCGCAGCCACGGCCGCTCCGAGCGCGGCAGGGCGCAGGCCGAGGGTGTGGCCGTCGGCATGGACCAGCTCGGCCGCGACCTGAAGGCGGTCATCGACGCCGCTGCCCCCGAGGGCCCGCTGGTGCTGGTCGGGCACTCGATGGGCGGCATGACGATGATGGCGCTCGCCGACCAGTACCCGGCACTGATCCGGGACCGGGTCGCCGCGGTCGCGTTCGTCGGTACGTCGAGCGGGAAGCTCGGCGAGGTGAACTTCGGGCTGCCGGTGGCGGGCGTGAACGCCGTGCGCCGGGTGCTGCCCGGGGTGCTCAAGGCGCTCGGTTCGCAGACGGAGCTCGTGGAGCGCGGACGGCGGGCGACCGCCGACCTGTTCGCGGGGCTGATCAAGCGGTACTCGTTCGGCTCGCGGGATGTGGACCCGGCGGTCTCACGGTTCGCGGAGCGGCTCATCGAGTCCACCCCGATCGATGTGGTCGCCGAGTTCTATCCGGCGTTCACCGAGCACGACAAGAGCGGGGCGCTGCCCGCCTTCCGCGATCTTCCGGTGCTGATCCTGGCCGGCGACAAGGACCTGGTCACACCCAGTTCGCACAGCGAGGCCATTGCGGACCAGCTGCCGGACGCGGAGCTGGTCATCGTGCCGGACGCCGGTCACCTGGTGATGCTCGAGCACCCGGAGACGGTCACCGACCGGCTCGCGGACCTGCTGGTACGGATCGGAGCGGTTCCGGGTGAGGTGTCCGGATCCTCTAACGTTGGCGAGCATGGAAGCAGCGCACAACGGCCCGGTGGCTGACACCGCCGCACCGGGCACCGTCACCCTGGACCTTGCCGTCGAGTCCCCCGACCAGATGCGCGACCTCGGCCGCCGCATCGCCGGGGTGCTGGCCCCCGGCGACCTGGTGATGCTCACCGGCGAGCTCGGCGCGGGCAAGACCACCCTCACCCGGGGGCTCGGAGAGGGCCTCGGGGTACGCGGTGCCGTCACCTCGCCCACCTTCGTGATCGCCCGGGTGCACCCGTCGCTGGGCGAGGGGCCCGCCCTGGTCCACGTCGACGCGTACCGACTGGGCGGCGGGCTCGACGAGATGGAGGACCTGGACCTCGATGTGTCGCTGCCGGATTCGGTGATCGTCGTGGAATGGGGCGACGGCAAGGTCGAGGAGCTGTCGGACGACCGGCTGCAGGTTCTGATCGACCGCGCGGTCGGGGACACGGACGACGAGCGGCGCACGGTGACGCTGGTCGGCTTCGGGGCGCGCTGGACGGGGCTGCGGACGGATCTGGCGGGGGCGTGACCGCGGTTTCCCGGCTGCGGTGACCGATGTGCCGACCGGTGCTTTCCGACAAGTCGTCGGTAAAATGTTGCGCGGGGGGCTGCGGCCGTGGTCACATGGTTGCGAGATTGGTTAGGTCTGCCTAACCAGATCTTTCACCGAAGCCCGAGGAGGCTTGCATGCCGACACCCGAGCGTGAAGTGCAGCCGCAGTCGCCGCAGGCGGAGCCACCGTCGGCGTCCGCGGTGTCGATGAAGGACCTACTGGCCTCCTGCGCCGCTGCGACGGCGGTCTCGACACCGCCCCGTGGGGAGCACGAGGACGACGAGCAGGGACAGCTGTCCGCCGGACGCGACGCGGCCTGAGGGGCCCGGCCAGCGCCGCGCACTGCGGTACGGGCGTTACGGGACGACGCGTTACGGGACGACGACGACCTTGACCCCGACGGTCGCGAACGTCCACAGCGCGTTGCCGTCGGCTCGCTTCATCCGGACCCCGCCGGTCTTGATCGAGGGGTCGGGGCTCTCCAGCGAGTCGTCCTGCGCGGCGCTGAAGCCCACGGCCACGTCGTCGACGTCCGCGAAGCGCACCACGTGTTCGATGGGCACACCGTCCGAGCCCTTGATGCTGCCGGAGCGCGAGGTCACCCGGTAGACGCCGGGCAGCGGGCTGACGGAGCTCGGCATGACGGTGAACGTCCGGAGCGACTTCTCCTTGGCGTCCACGACCCACACCCGCCGGTCGTTCAGCGCGTACACGACGCGCGCCCCGGTGTCGGAGTCCACGGGGACCGCGAGCGGTTCCTTCGGGGCCTCGGGCTTCTCGGTGGGCCCGGCCGTCGAGGCGCCGGAGGACTTCGCCGTGGGGGCGGCCACGGAGTCGGGTGCGTTCGCCGATGCCTGGTAGGCGAGGAAACAGACCGCGGCCACCGCCGCGGCAGTGAGCCCGGCCACGATTCCCGAGCTGCCCCTTGCCACCGTGAGCTCCCCTTTCGCATGCCGTCCGTCGCATGTCGTACAAGCATTTACGTCGTACACACGTATACCCGGCGACGGTACCAGCAGCGGAAGGGCTGATCGGGACGATGTGCGGGCGGGCCGTACCCGAGTCGGCGGAGCCGTAGGCTGTTTGTGTGCTCATGCTCGCCGTTGATACCGCCACTCCCGCCGTCACCGTCGCCCTCCACGACGGGACCTCCGTCGTCGCCGAGACCGGCCAGGTCGACGCCCGACGGCACGGGGAACTGCTGCTTCCCGCCGTCGACCGGGTCCTCGCCGAGGCCGGGGTGAAACTCGACGCCGTGACGGACGTGGTCGTCGGGGTCGGCCCCGGCCCGTACACCGGGCTGCGTGTCGGTCTGGTGACCGCGGCGACGTTCGGCTCCGCCCTCCGCGTACCGGTGCACGGACTGTGCACGCTCGACGGCCTCGCGTACGCCGCCGGACAGGCCGGCCTCGAAGGCCCGTTCGCCGTCGCGACGGACGCGCGGCGCAAGGAGGTCTACTGGGCGCGGTACGAGGACTCCCGCACCCGGGCCGGCGAGCCCGCCGTCGACCGGCCGGCCGACATCGCCGAACAGCTCGCCGGGCTGCCCGTCGTCGGCGCGGGTGCCCTGCTCTACCCCGACGCCTTCCCGGACGCCCGCAGCCCCGAACACGTCAGTGCAGGAGCCCTCGCCGCCCTCGCCGCCGAGCGCCTCGCGGCCGGGGCCGGACTGCTGCCCCCGCAGCCGCTCTATCTGCGCAGGCCCGACGCCCAGGTCCCGAAGAACTACAAGGTGGTCACCCCGAAGTGACGACGACCGTGGCCGCTGTGCTCCGCGAGATGCGCTGGTGGGACATCGATCCGGTACTGGATCTGGAACACGAGCTGTTTCCCGAGGACGCCTGGTCGGCCGGAATGTTCTGGTCCGAGCTGGCCCACGCGCGCGGCCCGCAGGCCACCCGGCGCTATGTCGTCGCCGAGGACCCCACCAACGGCCGGATCGTCGGCTACGCGGGTCTCGCCGCGGCCGGTGAGCTCGCCGACGTCCAGACGATCGGCGTCAGCCGCGGCCAGTGGGGCGGCGGCCTCGGCTCCGAACTCCTGACCGATCTGCTCAGACACGCCACCGCCTTCGAGTGCACCGAGGTGCTCCTCGAGGTCCGTGTCGACAACACCCGTGCGCAGAAGCTGTACGAACGCTTCGGCTTCGAACCGATCGGTTTCCGCCGGGGTTACTACCAGCCCGGGAACATCGACGCACTCGTCATGCGCCTGACCGTACAAGGAACAGAGACTGACTGATGGCTGACGAACCGCTCGTACTCGGTATCGAGACGTCCTGCGACGAGACCGGCGTGGGCATCGTGCGCGGCACGACACTGCTCGCCGACGCCGTCGCCTCCAGTGTCGACACGCACGCCCGCTTCGGCGGCGTCGTCCCGGAGATCGCCTCCCGCGCCCACCTGGAGTCGATGGTTCCCACCATCGAGCGCGCGCTGAAGGAGGCCGGGATCAGCGCCCGCGACCTCGACGGCATCGCGGTCACCGCCGGCCCCGGGCTCGCCGGGGCGCTGCTCGTCGGGGTGTCGGCGGCGAAGGCGTACGCGTACGCGCTGAACAAGCCGCTGTACGGGGTCAACCACCTCGCCTCGCACATCTGCGTGGACCAGCTCGAGCACGGCCCGCTGCCCGAGCCGACGATGGCACTGCTGGTCAGCGGCGGGCACTCCTCGCTGCTGCTGGCCCCGGACATCACCAACGACGTACGGCCGCTGGGCGCGACGATCGACGACGCGGCGGGCGAGGCCTTCGACAAGATCGCCCGGGTGCTGCACCTCGGCTTCCCCGGCGGGCCGGTCATCGACCGGCTGGCGAGGGAGGGCGACCCGAAGGCGATCGCGTTCCCGCGTGGGCTGAGCGGCTCGCGCGATCCCGCGTACGACTTCTCCTTCTCCGGCCTCAAGACGTCGGTCGCGCGCTGGATCGAGGCGAAGCGGGCGGCGGGTGAGGACGTTCCCGTACGGGATGTGGCGGCGTCCTTCCAGGAGGCCGTGGTGGACGTGCTGACCCGCAAGGCCGTGCGGGCCTGCAAGGACGAGGGCGTCGGCCACCTCATGATCGGCGGTGGCGTAGCGGCCAATTCGCGGCTGCGGGCCCTGGCCGCGGAGCGGTGCGAGCGGGCCGGGATCCGGCTGCGGGTGCCCAGGCCCGGGCTGTGCACGGACAACGGGGCGATGGTCGCCGCGCTGGGCGCGGAGATGGTGGCCCGCAACCGCCCGGCCTCGGACCTGGAGCTCTCGGCCGACTCCTCGCTGCCGGTCACCGAGACCCATGTGCCGGGGGCGAACAGCCACGGGCGTGCTCACGACCACGACCATGTGCACGAGATCAGCAAGGACAACCTCTACTCATGACCGTCGCCCTGATGTGGGAGGCCCGCGCCACCGAGGGCCGGGGCACCGAGCTCCTGGAGTGGGCCCGGTCCAGGGCGGGCGAGCTGGCCCGGGAGCCGCTGCGCAGCGAGCTGCTGCGCGCCCCGCAGGACCGGGTGCTCGTCCTCACCTGGTGGGAGGCGGCGTACGACGACGAGCTGCCGGAGCTGCCCGAGCCGGACGCCGCACTGATCACCCGTCCGGTGCACCGCTGGCGCTTCGAGTCGTTGGGGCCGGCGGACCGCTGAGCCTTCCGGCACCCGGCTGAGCCGTCCGTCAGCGGGCTCCGTCAGCCGGCTCCGACGGCCGCCGGAGAGAATTCTCGGAAGAATTCTGCCGGACGTGTCGATCCGGGGCTCTCCCGTTCGACGCAGGGTTGAGAGGCGGGAACAGCCCCGCCGCCCGATCCGAGGAGTCACCATGCCGCGCTATCTGACGATGGTCCGCATCGACGAGAACAACGCTCCCGCCGAAGGCCCCAGTGAGGCGCTGATGCAGCGCATGGGCGCTCTCATCGAGGAGATGACCAAGGCCGGTGTCCTGCTCGACACGGCCGGGCTCACCCCGACCTCCGAGGGCACCAGGGTGACCTGGTCCAACGGGGAGTTCACCGTCACCGACGGGCCGTTCACCGAGAGCAAGGAAGTCATCGGCGGCTACGCCATCATCCAGGCCAAGGACAAGGCCGAGATCCTGGAGTGGACCAAGCGCTTCCTCGCGGTCCACGAGACCTACTGGACCGTCACCTCCGAGATCCGCGAGATCGCAGAAGGCTGACGGCAGCCGCCATCCGGGGTGGGGCGGGTGCGGCGGGTCCTTGCCGCACCCGCCCCCGGCTGCTCTGATGGGTGGCCGTGACAGAAGCGAGCAGTGCCGTCGAAGCCGTGTACCGGATCGAGTCGGCGCGGATCATCGCAGGAACCGCACGCATCGTGCGGGACGTGGGCATCGCCGAGGAGCTCGCGCAGGACGCCCTGGTCGCCGCTCTGGAGCAGTGGCCGCGGACAGGTGTCCCGGACCGGCCCGGCGCATGGCTCATGGCCACCGCGAAGCACCGGGCGATCGACCTCGTACGCCGCAAGGAGACCTACGCGCGCAAGCTGGCGGAGGCCGGGAGGGCCCTTCAAAACGTACCGCCGCCCGACGCCGCCGACCCGGACGGCATCGACGACGACCTGCTCCGACTGATCTTCACCTCCTGCCACCCGGTCCTGACCACCGAGGCCCGCACCGCCCTCACCCTGCGGCTGCTCGGAGGTCTGAGCACCGAGGAGATCGCCCGCGCCTTTCTGGCCACCGAGGCGGCCGTCGCCCAGCGCATCGTCCGTGCCAAGCGGACCCTGGGCCGGGCGGGTGTCCCCTTCGAGGTGCCCTACGGCCCCGAGCGCGCCGCCCGCCTCGGCTCCGTGCTGGACGTCATCTATCTGATCTTCAACGAGGGGTACGCGGCGACCACGGGTGACGACTGGCTGCGCCCCGCACTGTGCGAGGACGCGCTGCGCCTGGCCCGGCTGCTGGCAGGGCTGATGGAGAGCGAACCCGAGGTCCACGGACTGGTGGCGCTGCTGGAGCTCCAGGCCTCGCGGACCAGGGCCAGGACAGGTGCGGACGGCGCGCCCGTGCTGCTCGCCGACCAGAACCGCTCCCGCTGGGACCAGCTGCTGATCCGACGCGGATTCGCGGCCCTGGAGCGGTCGCACGCTGTGGGCGGCGCCCCGGGGCCGTACGCCCTGCAGGGCGCGATCGCCGCCTGCCACGCCCGTGCGGTGCGGTACGAGGACACGGACTGGACGACCATCGCCACCCTGTACGGCCATCTCGTGAAGGTCGCCCCGTCCCCGGTGGTGGAGCTGAACCGTGCGGTCGCCGTCTCCATGGCCGAGGGCCCGGCGGCCGGGCTCGCCCTCGCCGACGCGCTCGCGCAGAACCCGGCGCTCGCCTCGTACCACCTGCTGCCCAGCGTGCGCGGCGATCTGCTGCGGCGGCTGGGGCGTACGGAGGAGGCGCGCGCCGCTTTCGTACGGGCGGCGGAGCTGACCCGTAACGCCCGGGAGCGGGCGATGCTGCTGGCGCGGGCGGAGGGTGTGTCCCGATGAGTTCGTGGACCCGGCGCGGTCTACCTTGCACAGCGTTCCCGAGCGGTTCGATGCGGCAAGGAGAAAATCATGCAGAAGATCAAGCCCTGTCTGTGGTTCGACAACCAGGCGGAGGAGGCGGCGAACTTCTACGTCTCGGTCTTCGGCGGTGACTCCGCCGTCGTGGACGTCACCTACTACACCGAGGCGTCACCGGGGGAGACGGGCACGGTCATGACCGTCGACTTCCGGCTCGCCGGCCAGGAGTACATCGGCCTCAACGGGGGCCCGATGTTCCACTTCAGCGAGGCCGTCTCGCTCGCCGTCGACTGCGAGACGCAGGAGGAGGTGGACCGGTTCTGGGACCGGCTCACCGAGGGCGGCGAGGAGAGCGTGTGCGGGTGGCTCAAGGACAAGTACGGGCTGTCCTGGCAGATCGTTCCCCGCGCCCTGAACGAGCTGCTGGCCGACCCCGACAGGGACAAGGCGGAGCGGGCGATGAAGGCGATGCTCGGCATGCGCAAGCTGGACATCCAGGCGCTGCGGGACGCCTGAGCCCCTCCGGCCGAACGCGCCGCACGCCGTGCGCGGCCGGAGGAACGGGCGCACCCTGGAAGCAGGGACTTCGGGAGGTGACCCGCCATGATGGAGACCACTGTCGGGTGGCATATCGAGCTGGAATTCGAAGAGGACACCCATCGCACCCGCGCCGCCGCTCTTGTACGGCTCAGCGACGGCTCCGAGGTGCGGGCCCACGGATACGCCAGCCGCCATCCGTCCGATTCGGAGCAGCCGAGAGTCGGTGAGGAGATCGCGGGTGCCCGTGCGCTCAACGAACTGGCGATGAAGCTGCTCACCAAGGCACACGACGAGATCGACGAGGCGTCCGGCAGGACGTCGTATCCGCTGACCTGATCCCCTCACCGCTCCCGGGGCGGGGTCAGGACTCGTCGACCTTCAGGGCGTTGCGCCAGACCGTGACGTCCAGCGTCATGTAGTTGCTGGCTGCCGTCTCCGAGGGGAGCGCGCGGACGACGACGAGTCCGAGGTGGCCGGTGTCGGTGCGGACACAGATCTGGGTGCCCTTGATCAGCCGGTCCACGTCGAGCTCGGTGGAGTAACGGGTCTCCGACCGGCAGGTGTCGAGGCTGCCCTGCTGGCCGGGGTTCAGCAGGATCATCGAATCGCTGGTGCGCACCACGCTGCTGATGGAGCTGTAGGCGAAGTCGCCCTCCGACCCGTCGAGCGGGCTGTCCGTGGCATCGGCGAACGAGAGGTGGTAGCCGCCGGTGAGGTCGATGCCCTTGTAGACGACCGGTTCGGGGTCGGGCAGCGGCGCGGAGCCGTCGTCCGTGGCGTCGTCCGACGGCTCGCCGGAGCCGTCGGACGGGGCGTCCGAGGGGGTGCTCGCGGCCGGGGACTTCTTCTTGCCGTCCGCCTGGGTCTGCTTGCCCTTGTCCTCGCTGCCCTTGCCGTCGAGCAGGCTGTAGGCGGCGAGGCCCCCGCCGAGCCCGACGAGCAGCGCGGCGGCCAGTCCGATCGCGACGAGCCTGCCGGTGCGCTTCTTGGGGCGGGCGGGGGCTGCGGGCGACACCTGCGCCGTCGGATACGTGTGGGGCCCGGTCGGCCCGGTCGGGTAGCCGTACCCGCCGGGCTGCGGGTGCTGCTGGGTGGGGACGGGGTAGCCGTACCCCGGTACCGGCTGCTGCTGGTGCCCTGCGGACGGCGGGGGCGTCGGATAGCCGTACGCGCCGGGCGCCGGGGCCGCCGTGACGGTCGGGGGCTGCGGCGTGACCGTGGCGGCCGGAGCGGTGGGCGGGTGCGCCACGGGGGCCGATGCCGGGGCGGTGGGCGCCACGGTCGGGGGCGGAGGGGTCCGGTCGGGGGCGGGCGCGGCGGTCCGGCCGGTGATGTCGGCGGCGACCGCGCGCGGCAGCCAGTCCTCCGGACGGCGCAGCTGGGTCTCGCTGTTGGCGGTCCGGCACAGCTCGATCACCTCGGTGACCGACGGCCTGTCCTCCGGCGCCTTGGCCAGGCACCGGGTGACGAGTTCCATCAACTGCTCGGGGACCGAGGTCAGTTCCGGCTCCTCGTGCACGATCCGGTACAGCACACCGTGCGAGGCGCCCTCGCCGAAGGCGGGGGAGCCCGTTGCCGCGTAGGCCGCGACCAGCCCGAGCGCGAAGAGGTCGGTCGCCGCGGTCACCGGCCGGCCCGAGGCCTGTTCGGGCGACATGAAGGCCGGGGTCCCGACCGTGACGCCACTGCCGGTCAGCGAGGTGGCGTCGGCGGCGCGGGCGATGCCGAAGTCGATGACCCGCGGCCCGTCGGCGGCGAGGAGCACATTGGACGGCTTCAGGTCCCGGTGGACGATGCCCGCCCCGTGGATGACGTGCAGCGCCTCGGCGATCCCGGCGACCAGCAGCAGCACGGCCGGCACGGGCAGCGGCCCGTGCTCGCCGACGGCCGCCGCGAGGGAGGGGCCGGGCACGTACGCGGTGGCGAGCCAGGGCTGTCCGCCGTCGGTGTCGCTGTCGATGACGGGCGCGGTGTACAGGCCCTGCACCCGCTGAGCCGCCTGCACCTCCTGCTGGAAGCGCCGGCGGAACTCCGCGTCCTCGCTGAAGTCCGGCCGGATCACCTTGATCGCGACGGGCCGTCCGCCCGGCGTGTACGAGAGATAGACCTTGCCCATGCCGCCGGAACCGAGCTTCGCGGTGAGCCGGTAACCGGCTACGGTGCGCGGATCGCTCTCGTCCAGCGGCTGGAATACCCCGTCGCTTTCCTGGTTCTGATGACTCATCCTGCTGCTGCCCCCGGCCGGCCTGGTTGGACTCGAAACGAGCCGTACTGTATCCGGAACCTGGGACGGCCGGGCGAGGGCGGCCGGTTGCGCGTCGGCCCGCGCGATTCCGTTTCCCGCCACGGGAGTCGGCGCCGAAGCCGGTCACAGGCCCGGTCACCGCGTCTGTAGTGTCTTGTTCATGCCACCTCGTTCTCCGCTGCCGCCGCCTCCTCCGCCCGTGGGAATGCGTTCCTGGCCCGACCGCGACGCCCTGCTGCGGGACCGGGCGCTGGTCCTCGGTGAACTCGTCAGGATGCACATCGGGCCCGGCCGGCTCGCAATGCTGTGGCTGTGGACGGGACTTGCCGCGCTCGGCTGGTCGTTCGTCGGCACCGCACTGGTCACCTTCGAGGAGTCCTACGACGTCATCAGCGCGTTCATGGGTCTCGTCTGTGTCGTCATCGGCGTCGGCCTGCTGATTCCCTCGGCCGTCTTCGTCGTGCTCGGTGTGCGCAGGGACCGGGCGGTGCGCCGGCTCCTGGTGGAGTGGGGCGGCCTCGACCGGGACCCGGTGGGGGACATGCCGCTGCGCAGGCCCGCGGCCGGACTCGTCTGGATGCTGGCGTCGTACCTGTTGTGCGCGGTCGGCCTGTACACCTGTGTGATCGTCCCGGCGACGGCCAGGGCGGGCCAGGAGACGTACGGCATGGTGGCGTTCCTGATGGGGCTCGGGCTCGTCGCCTGGCTGGCCGGGCTGATCGGCGTCGTCAAGGCGTTCGCCCACCGCCGTTGGGTGGTGCGGGTGCTGATCGGCGCGCCGGCCGAGCCGCTGGTCCAGGTGGACGGCGGCGCCGGCCGCTGATCAGGGCTGCTTCACCGGGTGTCCGATCAGCATCGTCGGGGCGCCGGCGACCCGGGTCAGGAACACGGTGGCCGCATGCGGCCCCTGGAGCTTCATCTTCCGGCGCAGTTCCTCGGGTTCGACCGCCGATCCGCGCTTCTTGACGGTCAGGACGCCGACCTTCCGCTCCCGCAGCAGGGCCTTCAGCTTCTTCATGTTGAAGGGCAGATGGTCGGTGATCTCGTACGCGGTCGTGCAGTCGGAGTCGTACGGCTCGTCGCTCGTGACGTACGCGATCGTCTCGTCGATCAGCCTGCCCCCGCACCGTTCCACGATGTCCGCGACCAGATGGGCGCGGATGACAGCGCCGTCGGGCTCGTACAGAAAGCGGCCGACGGCGCCTACGGGCGGGGCGGGGAGCGGGGCGGCGGCCACGAGGGTCGCGCGGGAGGGCAGCAGCGTGGCCCGGAAGGCGCCCGGGGTGAAGCCCTCGCCGAACCACAGCACGGCTTCCTTCACATCGCCGCTGTCCGAGATCCACTCGGCTTCCGCCTGCGGACCGATCGCCTCGTGAGGGACACCGGGGGCGATCTTCAGCGCCGCGCGGGGAGCCTTCAGCGCTGCCCCGGTCGCCCAGGAGAGCGGCGGTGAGTACGCCTCGGGGTCGAAGATCCTGCCGCGGCCGCCGCGCCTGGCCGGGTCGACGAAGACCGCGTCGTACGCGGATGTGTCGATCTCCGTGACGTCGGAGCACCGCACCTCGATGAGGCCGTCGAGACCGAGCGCCGCGGCATTGGCGCGGGCGACCTCGGCGGTCAGCGGGTCGCGGTCCACGGCCAGCACCGAGATGCCCGCCCGGGCGAGGGCGATCGCGTCGCCGCCGATCCCGCAGCACAGGTCGGCCACACTCCGGACGCCACCGAGGCCGGCGAACCGGGCGGCGCGGTAGGTGGCGACCGAGGTCCGGGTCGCCTGCTCCACGCCGTTCGGGGTGAAGAACATCCGGTACGCGTCCTCGGCGCCGAACTTCGCCGCTGCCCGTTGCCGCAGCCGCGCCTGCCCCAGCGCCGCCGACACCAGGCCCGCCGGATGGGAGCGGCGCAGCCGGGTGGCTGTGGCCAGCTCCCGGGCGGGGTCGTGGTCGCGCAGCTCGTCGAGGAGCGCCGTGCCCTCGGGGCTGCGCAGGGCGGCGAAAGCGGCGAGCGGGTCGGCGGGACCGGCGGGATCGTCGGCGGAGAGGGCGTTCACGGGTCCATTGTGAGCCAGCCGGGGGACCCGGCGGTTCCGGTGGAGGTGTCGCGGGAGGAGGGCGGGGACCGGCTGGCAGGATGCGGCGCCATGCAGCTAGTACGACAAAACGAAAAATACGCCACAAAGAGGCACAGGCCGGTCTGTGCGGCTCTGGCCGTCCTGCTGGCCGTCGCTGTCGCCTCCGGGTGCGCGGCGGAGTCCGGCGGCGGGGCCGCGCAGGGGAAACCGGTCGCGGAGCAGTCGGGTGCGGCCGCCCAGGCGGGGCCCGCACCCGCGGTCGACACCCATGCCGAGCGGCTGAAGCGGCAGCAGGCGGCCCGCGTGGCCGCCGCGAAGAAGTGGGGGCTGGCCGAGGTGCCGCTGGCCGCCCCGGCGCCGCCGGCCGTGAAGCCGCACATCACCACCCGTAAGGGCTTCGAGGTCGAGGGCGGGGAAGAGCTGCCGCCGGTGTTCACCACCGTGCCGACCAAGGAGCGGATCGTCTTCCTGACGATGGACGACGGCGCGGAGAAGGACCCCGAGCTGCTGCGCATGATGACGGAGCTGAACATCCCGTACAGCGCCTTCCTCAGCGACTACGTGGTCAGCGACAACTACGGCTACTTCAAGGAGATGCAGGCGCGCGGCGTCACCCTCAGCAACCACACGCTGAACCACCGCTATCTGCCGGGGCTCACGAGGACCGATCAGCGCCGGGAGATCTGCGGCGAGCAGGACAAGATCGAGAAGTACTTCGGGAAGCGTCCGACCCTCTTCCGGCCGCCGTTCGGCAACTACGACCGCGACACCCTGCGCATCGCCAAGTCCTGTGGGGTCAAGGCCGTGCCCCTGTGGTCCGCGGAGGCCTTCCCCGACCACATGGAATGGCGGGAGTGGGACCGGGAACTGCATCCCGGCGACATCATCCTCACCCACTTCCGCGGGCGCGCGGACTGGAAGGGATCCATGGCGGACATGGTCCGCCGCGTCATGAGGACGATCACGGACGAGGGCTACGCCGTGGCGAAGCTGGAGGACTACGTCTGAGGGGCCTCGGGCCGGGCGCACGTGCCTGTGGAGGGGTGCGCGCGCGTCGTCGGCGCTGTCCCCGCAGGCCGTCCGGCAGCAGGCAGGGCGCGACCGTACCGTCGTGCGGAACGCCACGGCGTGCCCCCGCGTTGTCCGTACGGTGACCGTGCGGACTGCCGGTCGATGCCGGGCCCATGTGCCGCCGGGCGACTCGGCCGCGGCGCCACGCGAGGGTGGTGAATTGGCACTCCGCTTGACCGAGTGCTAATCGCGGTCATAGTCTCATGTCTGGCACTCCCCACTGGAGAGTGCCAGCACCACTGCGCGACAGGGCAGGTCCGGCACCCGCGACGACGGATCGACCTGGTCGCCACCCACAGACTGTTAAACCCCGTGAGATCTCCGAAGGGGGAGACCGGATCGTGTCGACCACCAGCTCCAAGGTTGCGATCAAGCCGCTCGAGGACCGCATTGTGGTCCAGCCGCTCGACGCCGAGCAGACCACGGCTTCCGGCCTGGTCATTCCGGACACTGCCAAGGAGAAGCCCCAGGAGGGCGTCGTCCTGGCCGTGGGCCCGGGCCGCTTCGAGAACGGCGAGCGCCTTCCGCTCGACGTCAAGACCGGCGACGTCGTTCTGTACAGCAAGTACGGCGGCACCGAGGTGAAGTACAACGCCGAGGAGTACCTCGTCCTCTCGGCTCGCGACGTGCTCGCGATCATCGAGAAGTAATTCACCCACGTTTGCTTCTGTTCTGCGCCCCTGGCCCCCTGCGAAATACCTAGCCGGGCGGTCAGGGGCGCAGTTCGTTTGAGAGGACAGAAAACAGCCCATGGCGAAGATTCTGAAGTTCGACGAGGACGCCCGTCGCGCCCTTGAGCGCGGCGTCAACAAGCTTGCCGACACGGTCAAGGTGACGATCGGCCCCAAGGGCCGCAACGTCGTCATCGACAAGAAGTTCGGCGCTCCCACCATCACCAACGACGGTGTCACCATCGCGCGCGAGGTCGAGCTCGACGACCCGTTCGAGAACCTCGGTGCCCAGCTGGTGAAGGAGGTGGCGACCAAGACCAACGACGTGGCCGGTGACGGCACCACCACCGCCACCGTCCTGGCCCAGGCGCTCGTCCGCGAGGGCCTGCGCAACGTAGCCGCGGGTGCTTCCCCGGCCGCCCTGAAGAAGGGCATCGACGCAGCCGTGAAGGCCGTGTCCGAGGAGCTCCTCGCGACCGCGCGCCCGATCGACGACAAGTCCGACATCGCCGCCGTGGCCGCGCTCTCCGCGCAGGACACGCAGGTCGGCGAGCTCATCGCGGACGCGATGGACAAGGTCGGCAAGGACGGTGTCATCACCGTCGAGGAGTCCAACACCTTCGGTCTGGACCTCGAGTTCACCGAGGGCATGGCCTTCGACAAGGGCTACCTGTCCCCGTACATGGTGACCGACCAGGAGCGTATGGAGGCCGTCCTCGACGACCCGTACATCCTGATCCACCAGGGCAAGATCGGCTCCATCCAGGACCTGCTCCCGCTGCTGGAGAAGGTCATCCAGGCGGGTGGCTCCAAGCCGCTGCTGATCATCGCCGAGGACGTCGAGGGCGAGGCGCTCTCCACCCTCGTCGTCAACAAGATCCGTGGCACCTTCAACGCCGTCGCGGTGAAGGCCCCGGGCTTCGGTGACCGCCGCAAGGCCATGCTCGGCGACATCGCCACCCTCACGGGTGCGACCGTCATCGCCGAGGAGGTCGGCCTCAAGCTCGACCAGGCCGGTCTGGACGTGCTGGGCACCGCCCGCCGCGTCACCGTCTCCAAGGACGACACGACCATCGTCGACGGCGGCGGCGAGTCCGCCGACGTCAAGGGCCGCGTCAACCAGATCAAGGCCGAGATCGAGTCCACGGACTCCGACTGGGACCGCGAGAAGCTCCAGGAGCGCCTCGCGAAGCTGGCCGGCGGCGTGTGCGTGATCCGTGTCGGTGCAGCCACCGAGGTGGAGCTCAAGGAGAAGAAGCACCGTCTGGAGGACGCCATCTCCGCGACCCGCGCCGCGGTCGAGGAGGGCATCGTCTCCGGTGGTGGCTCCGCTCTGGTCCACGCCGTCAAGGTCCTCGAGGGCAACCTCGGCAAGACCGGCGACGAGGCCACGGGTGTCGCGGTCGTGCGCCGCGCCGCCGTCGAGCCGCTGCGCTGGATCGCGGAGAACGCGGGCCTCGAGGGCTACGTCATCACCTCGAAGGTCGCCGAGCTCGAGAAGGGCCAGGGCTTCAACGCCGCGACCGGCGAGTACGGCGACCTGGTGAAGGCCGGCGTCATCGACCCGGTCAAGGTCACCCGCTCCGCCCTGGAGAACGCCGCGTCCATCGCGTCGCTGCTGCTCACGACCGAGACCCTGGTCGTCGAGAAGCCGGCCGATGACGAGGCCGACAACGGTCACGGCCACGGTCACTCCCACTAGTACGGTTCCGTACGCAGCCGAGGCCCGGTACCCCCGTCGCGGGGGCACCGGGCCTCGGCCGTTGTGCCGGGCGAGGTCCGGCATCCCGTCGCGGCGCACCGGGTCCCGGCCGTCGTGCGGCGCCCGTCCCGGGGACCGCACGGTGACCGGCTCGCCCGCTACTTCGGACCGTACGTGCGGCCCGCGCGGGACGTCACTCCGCCCAGCAGGCCCCGGGGGGCCAGCTTCACCAGGCCCATCAGCGCCTTGTACCGCGCGTCGGGAATCGACACCGACCTGCCCCGGGCCAGATCGGCCAGGGCCGCCGCGACCAGCTTGTCCGCGTCGAGCCACATCCAGTCCGGGATGTTGCCGGTTCCCATTCCGGCCCGCTCGTGGAACTCCGTCCGTACGAAGCCGGGGCACAGGGCCATCAGCCGCACCCCCGACCCCGCGAGGTCCTTGGCCGCGCCCTGGGTGAACTGCACGACCCATGCCTTCGACGCCCCGTAGGTGCCCCGGGGCAGGAAGGCCGCCACGGAGGCCACGTTGACCACCCCGCCGCGCCCGCGCTCCTGCATCCCGGCCGCCGCGGCCGAGGTCAGCCGCAGCACGGCTTCGCAGTGCACCTTCAGCATCGTCAGCTCGTCGGCCATGGGCACGTCCAGATAGCGCCCCTTGTTGCCGAACCCGGCGTTGTTGACCAGCAGGTCGACGGAGTTCTGGCGGTCCCTCAGGCGCGTTTCGACCGCCTCGATCCCTGAGTCGGTGGACAGGTCGGCCCTCAGGACCTCCGCCTCGATGCCGTGCCGGTCGTGCAGTTCCGTGGCCTGGACCCGCAGCCGTTCGGTGTCACGCGCAACCAGCACCAGATTGTGCCCGTCACCCGCGAGCCGCCGTGCGAAGGCGGCCCCGATCCCCGCCGTCGCGCCCGTAATCAGTGCAGTCGTCATATGCGGCACGTTAGTGCCCGGTGACCGCGGGCCGTTCATCCGCCCGGGGGATGGTCATGACCCGTACTTCTCCAGGTACCCCCGCGCTTTGCGCAGCGCCTCCGGGTGCAGCGCGTCCCCGGCGGCGAGCAGGTGGGGCAGCAGCTCCCGCTCGGTCGTCATCGCCCGGAACTCCAGGGCGGCGGTGACCTCGTGGTCGGGGCGGTGCACGATCGCGACCGGGTCCCCGGCACGGATCGTCCCCGGTTCGATCACGCGCAGATACGCGCCGGTGGCCGCCTCACGCGTGAACCGGCCGATCCAGCCCTTCTCACCGACGTGACCCGCGAACGTACGGCACGGAATGCGGCCCGACGTCACCTCCAGGAGCAGCTCGCCGCCGACCCGCCAGCGCTCCCCGATCCTGGCGGTGCTCACCGGCAGGCCGAGCGTCGTCAGGTTCTCGCCGAACGAGCCGTTGGGCAGGGTGCGGCCCAACTCCCGCTCCCAGCTGTCGAGCTCCTCGCGCGCGAAGGCGTACACCGCTTGATCGGAGCCGCCGTGGTGGCGCAGATCGCAGACTGCGTCACCGGCCAGGCCGCTGCCGCCCGTGCCCTTGGGGCCGGGGTCGCAGACCCGTACGGGGCCATCGGCCGGACGCTTGTCGATTCCCGTGACCCCGCCGGGTCCCTGGGTGTGCGCGGAGGCCTCGGGGCGGCCCAGATTCACGGTCAGAAGCTTCATGCGCACACGCTAACCACTCAGTGCTCAAAGATGTTCATGATAAATCCGCTGATCCCTCAAGACTCGCTTATGGTTGAGAGGTGATCGAAGCCCGCCATCTCCGTGTCCTGCGCGCCGTGGCCACCACCGGTTCCTTCTCCGCCGCCGCGCGCGAGCTGGGCTGCACCCAGCCTGCCGTCAGCCAGCAGATGAAGGCCCTGGAGTCCTCGGCGGGCACCCCCCTGCTGATCCGAACGGGGCGCGAGATGAGGCTCACCCAGGCAGGTGAGGCGCTGGTGCGCCATGCGTCCGGCATTCTCGCGGGCCTGACAGCGGCGGAGGAGGAGGTGGCCGCGATCGCCGGCCTGCGGGCCGGCCGGGTCCGTCTCGTCTCGTTCCCCAGCGGGAGCTCCACCCTCGTCCCCGGCGCCCTCGCGGCCCTGCGCGCCGCGCACCCCGGAACCCGCGTCTCGCTCGTCGAGGCCGAGCCGCCGCGGTCGGTGGAGATGCTGCGCGACGGGGACTGCGACATCGCGCTGGCGTTCCGTTACGGGGTGCCCGGCGGCGAGTGGGACGACCTGGTGGTGCGCCCGCTGCTCGCGGACCGGCTGATCGGCCTGGTGCCCGAGGGGCACCGGCTGGCGGGGGCCGAATCGGTGGGAATCGGTGAGCTGGCCGACGAGCCGTGGATCGCGGGCTGCCCGCGCTGCAGGCGTCAGCTGGTGGAGGTCTGCGAGGCGTCCGGATTCACCCCCCGGATCGACTTCGCCACGGACGACTACCCGGCGGTGATCGGCCTGGTCGGGGCGGGGCTGGGCGTCGCCGTTCTGCCGGAGCTCGCGATCGAGTCGGTACGCCCCAAAGGGGCCCGTACCGTCACGGTGGAGCCCGCCGTGGAGCGGGAGATCGTCGCGCTGACCCTGCCGGACCTGGCCCGGGTCCCGGCGGTGGCGGCCACCTTGGATCAGCTGACCCTGGCGGCCGCACGCTGAAGCCGGGCGGCACGCGCCGCACCCGGTGCGCCGCGTCCGACGAGGGCGCGTCAGGTCTGAAGAAACGTTTCTGCGTCGATCGGGTCGCAGAGAACGTCAGTGCTGTCCGGGGCCCCGGTCGGTCGTCGAATGGGCCGAGATCAGGCGGTTGCGTGCGCGGCCCATGAGCTCCTCGCGCTCGTCCTCCGTCAGGCCGCCCCACACGCCGTAGGGCTCCCGTACCGCCAGGGCGTGCGCTGCGCACTCGGCGCGTACCGGGCAGCGCATGCAGACCTCTTTGGCCGAGGTCTCACGGGCGCTCCGTGCCGCCCCGCGTTCTCCTTCGGGGTGGAAGAACAGTGAACTGTCGACCCCACGGCAGGCGGCCAGCAACTGCCAGTCCCACAGATCTGCGTTGGGTCCGGGAAGGCGGGAGAAATCTGCCATTGCGTGTCCCCTCGAAACCTTGCTGAGTCGGAAACGGCATCCTCGACCGTCATCGATCGGCGGTGACCGGAGTCCCGACCGTACATCTACGGTGTTAGTAGATGTAAATATGACTGATTGCGAATCTAGCCACATACGCCAGCAAAAGGGAAGAAAATCCGCTAAATGGGGCACTCCTGGAGGAGAGGGGATCGATTGACGCGTGAATCATCCGCGCCGGTCCCCTCTGTGTGCGGCCCCTCACTTAGAGTGTCGAACCGGTCGCTTCGACCCGTAACTCTTTCGAGTGACCATCGTTGAGAAGGCGGAGGCGGTTGACAGACAACGAGCTCGGGCAGATGTCCGAGGGGGTCAACCGCACAGGTGACGACTTGTATCAGCCTGGAGGCTCAAGGTGACGCGCATCAGCTGCGGAGGACGGACATGACATCCGTCCTCGTCTGCGACGACTCCCCGCTTGCCCGAGAAGCGCTCCGTCGCGCGGTTGCGACCGTGCCCGGCGTCGAGCGTGTGACGACGGCGGCCAACGGCGAGGAAGTCCTCCGCCGCTGGGGAGCCGATCGTTCGGATTTGATTCTGATGGACGTACGCATGCCCGGCCTGGGGGGTGTGGAGACGGTCCGGCGGCTGCTCTCGGCGGACCCCGGGGCCAGGATCATCATGCTGACCGTCGCCGAGGACCTGGACGGCGTGGCTCTCGCGGTCGCCGCCGGTGCCCGCGGCTATCTGCACAAGGACGCCTCGCGCGCCGAACTGCGGGCGACCGTGACCCAGGCGCTGGCCGATCCGACGTGGCGGCTCGCCCCGCGCCGGCTGCGGTCCGCCGAGATGGGTGCGGCGCCCACACTCACCGCGCGGGAGATCCAGGTGCTCGAAGGGATGAGCCATGGACGCTCCAACGCGGAGATCGGACGTGAGCTGTTCCTCTCCGAGGACACCGTGAAGACCCATGCCCGGCGGCTGTTCAAGAAGCTCGGCGCCTCGGACCGTGCCCATGCCGTGGCGCTCGGCTTCCGCTGGGGTCTGGTCCGCTGAGGCCCCGGCGCGGCCGGTAGCCGTGACGGTCCCGTCCGCACACCGGCGGACGGGACGACGGTGGCGACGGGCCTGCGGCCGGTCCCTTCCCACCAGCGCTATGTGACGCTTCGCGGCCGATGACGCATCCTTGAGATGTGGAGTTCCTAGGGAACGATTCGGTCGAGCGGAAGGGGAGGGCGCAGGGCATGACATCCGGCGCACCCGCTCATAACGCTTCGGTGCACAACTCAGGACGCGATGCCACGGATCAGACGGCGTCAAGGCACCATGGTCCGATGCGCGACGACGAAACGACGGCGATCGGTGCTCTGGTGCACCGTGCCGTCGACGGCGACGCACAGGCCACCCACGATCTGCTGGCCCATGTCCACCCCCTCGCCCTGCGGTACTGCAGGTCCCGGCTGAACCGGCTGCCCGGTGATGCTCGCCACTTCGTGGAGGACCTGGCGCAGGAGGTCTGTGTCGCGGTGCTGATGGCGCTGCCGCGGTACAAGGACACCGGCAGACCCTTCGAAGCCTTCGTCTTCGCCATCGCGGGCCACAAGGTCGCCGACCTCCAGCGTGCCGCGATGCGGCACCCCGGATCGACGGCCGTGCCCTCCGACGAGATGCCGGAGCGGCCCGACGACTCGCTCGGCCCGGAGGAGCGTGCGCTGCTCAGCAGCGATGCGGCCTGGGCCAAGAAGCTTCTCGCCAACCTCCCGGACAATCAGCGCGAGCTGCTGGTTCTGCGGGTCGCGGTCGGACTGACCGCCGAGGAGACCGGACAGATGCTCGGGATGTCCCCGGGTGCGGTGCGGGTCGCCCAGCACCGTGCGCTGAGCCGACTGAGGGCTCTCGCAGAGCAGTAGGGGCGGGACGGGGCGGCTCCTGCCGTGCTGTACGAAGCCACGAAACCGCCAGGTGATCTTGATCGTGGAATGAGACACCCCGCGAGCCCGTTAGCATGGACATCCGCACCGATCAAGGCCATTTGGGGAAGGTGTCATGACTGCAAACGTCGACGGAGTGCCCGAGAAATTCGCGACGCTCGGGCTGACATACGACGACGTGCTGCTGCTGCCCGGCGCGTCCGACATGGCGCCCGATCAGATCGATACTTCCTCGCACATCTCGAAGAACGTGCGGGTGAACATCCCGCTGCTCTCCGCCGCGATGGACAAGGTCACCGAGGCGCGCATGGCGATCGCCATGGCCCGCCAGGGCGGCGCGGGCGTTCTGCACCGCAATCTCTCCATCGCCGACCAGGCCAACCAGGTCGACCTGGTGAAGCGCTCCGAGTCCGGCATGGTCACCGACCCGATCACGGTGCACCCGGACGCGACGCTGCACGAGGCCAACGCCCTGTGCGCCAAGTTCCGCATCAGCGGTGTCCCGGTCACCGACCCGGCGGGCAAGCTCCTCGGCATCGTCACCAACCGTGACATGGCCTTCGAGCCGGACCGTTCGCGCCAGGTGCGCGAGGTCATGACGCCGATGCCGCTCGTCACCGGCAAGGTGGGCATCTCCGGCGTCGACGCCATGGAGCTGCTGCGCCGCCACAAGATCGAGAAGCTTCCGCTGGTCGACGACGCCGGGGTCCTCAAGGGCCTCATCACCGTCAAGGACTTCGTCAAGGCCGAGAAGTACCCGCACGCCGCGAAGGACAAGGAGGGCCGGCTGCTCGTCGGCGCCGCCGTCGGTGTCGCGGGCGACGCCTTCGAGCGGGCGCAGGCGCTCGTCGAGGCCGGTGTCGACTTCATCGTCGTGGACACCGCGCACGGCCACTCCCGGCTCGTCGGCGACATGGTCGCCAAGATCAAGTCGAACGCCGGCGGGGTCGACGTGATCGGCGGCAACATCGCCACCCGCGACGGCGCCCAGGCGCTGATCGACGCGGGGGTCGACGGCATCAAGGTCGGCGTCGGACCCGGCTCCATCTGCACCACGCGCGTGGTCGCCGGCATCGGCGTCCCGCAGGTCACCGCGATCTACGAGGCCTCGCTCGCCGCCAAGGCGGCCGGCGTCCCGGTCATCGGCGACGGTGGCCTGCAGTACTCCGGCGACATCGCCAAGGCCCTGGTGGCCGGCGCGGACACCGTGATGCTCGGCTCGCTGCTCGCGGGCTGCGAGGAGTCCCCGGGCGAACTGATGTTCATCAACGGCAAGCAGTTCAAGTCGTACCGCGGCATGGGTTCGCTCGCCGCGATGCAGACCCGGGGCGAGCAGCGCTCGTACTCCAAGGACCGCTACTTCCAGGAGGGCGTCGCCTCCGACGAGAAGCTGGTCCCCGAGGGCATCGAGGGCCAGGTCCCGTACCGCGGCCCGCTGTCCGCGGTCGTCCACCAGCTCACCGGCGGTCTGCGCCAGTCGATGTTCTACGTCGGCGGCCGGACGGTCCCGGAGCTCCAGGCCAACGGCCGCTTCGTACGGATCACCTCGGCGGGTCTCAAGGAGAGCCACCCGCACGACATCCAGATGACGGTCGAAGCGCCGAACTACAGCAGGAAGTAACGCATCAGCGCAGGTGAGGGGCGGTCCGGGGTTCCCGGGACCGCCCCTCATGTGTGTGTCGGGGATACTGGTCAGCGCAGACGTAGAGGAAAGGCCACATCATCGTGACTGAGATCGAGATCGGGCGCGGCAAGCGCGGTCGGCGGGCATACGCGTTCGACGACATCGCTGTCGTGCCGAGCCGTCGTACCCGTGACCCGAAGGAGGTCTCGATCGCCTGGCAGATCGACGCCTACCGCTTCGAGCTGCCCTTCCTGGCCGCCCCCATGGACTCGGTGGTCTCCCCGCAGACCGCCATCCGCATCGGTGAGCTGGGCGGCCTCGGTGTCCTCAACCTCGAGGGGCTGTGGACCCGGCACGCCGACCCGCAGCCGCTCCTCGACGAGATCGCCGAGATGCCCGTCGAGACCGCCACCCCGCGGCTCCAGGAGATCTACTCCGCCCCCATCCAGGAGGAGCTGATCGGGCAGCGCATCAAGGAGGTGCGCGACTCCGGTGTCGTCACCGCCGCCGCGCTCTCGCCGCAGCGCACCGCGCAGTTCTCCAAGGCCGTGGTCGACGCGGGCGTGGACATCTTCGTCATCCGCGGTACGACGGTCTCCGCCGAGCACGTCTCCGGCGCGGCCGAGCCGCTCAACCTGAAGCAGTTCATCTACGAGCTGGACGTCCCGGTGATCGTCGGCGGCTGTGCCACGTACACCGCGGCCCTGCACCTGATGCGTACCGGCGCGGCCGGTGTCCTCGTCGGCTTCGGCGGCGGCGCCGCGCACACCACGCGCAACGTCTTCGGCATCCAGGTCCCGATGGCGACCGCGGTCGCCGACGTGGCCGGGGCCCGCCGCGACTACATGGACGAGTCCGGCGGCCGGTACGTGCACGTGATCGCGGACGGTGGCGTCGGCTGGTCCGGCGACCTGCCCAAGGCGATCGCCTGCGGCGCGGACGCCGTGATGATGGGCTCCCCGCTGGCCCGTGCGACGGACGCGCCCGGCCGCGGCCGGCACTGGGGCATGGAGGCCGTCCACGAGGACGTGCCGCGCGGCAAGCTGGTCGACCTGGGCTCCGTCGGTACGACGGAGGAGGTCCTGACCGGTCCCTCGCACAGCCCCGACGGCTCGATGAACATCTTCGGCGCGCTGCGCCGGGCGATGGCCACCACGGGCTACAGCGACCTCAAGGAGTTCCAGCGCGTCGAGGTGACGGTGGCGGACTCGCAGCACCGCCGCTGACACGGTTCGGACGCGGGAAGGGGGCTTGGAGCACCGATCGGTGCTCCAAC
>NZ_JBHWVO010000021.1:0-124336 GCF_042736635.1 Streptomyces sp. NPDC060035 | reverse complement strand
CACACCCCCATCGGCGTCCTGCGCAGCGTCGAACGACCCGTCTACGACACCCTCATGTCCGACCAACTCGACACCGCCATCGAACAACACGGCAAAGGGGATCTCAGCACCCTTCTCGCCGGCAAGGACACCTGGACCGTGATCGGCTGATCTGCCGTCACCCAGCGTCCGCCGAGGCCCGGAACCGACCCCGAGAGGTCAGCTGTTCCGGGCCTCGTCGTATGACTCGCGCGCCGTCTCCACTGCGTCCAGCCGCCGCTCCACCCAGCGGGACAGCGCCCAGACCTGCTCCGCGGCCTCCCTGCCGAGTGGGGTGAGCGAGTAGTCCACCCGCGGCGGGATCACGGGTTTCGCGTCCCGGTGCACGAAGCCGTCCCGCTCCAGCGTCTGCAGGGTCTGGGCCAGCATCTTCTCGCTGACGCCGCC
Source organism: Streptomyces sp. NPDC060035 (assembly GCF_042736635.1). NCBI lineage: Bacteria > Bacillati > Actinomycetota > Actinomycetes > Kitasatosporales > Streptomycetaceae > Streptomyces > Streptomyces sp. NPDC060035. Next base: position 123,910 of record NZ_JBHWVO010000021.1, on the reverse strand, counting down.
GACGGTGCGACGCAGTTCGCTGAAGCGGTACGAGCGCTCCAGCAGTGCGGCGAGCACGAGAACACCCCAGCGGCTGGTGACGTGCTCCAGCACCAGCCGGGAGGGGCACATCGGCCGGTTGACGCTCGGGGCCCTGCCTGCGGTGTTGCTGTCCGTGGTACTTACGCTCATACCAGTACCTTACTTCAAAGTGGGTACTTTCATATGGTTAGTGCTGCTCCTAGGGTGAGTGATGCGAGACCACACCCCAGTACCAGCGCACCCAAGAGGAGAACCCCATGAGCATCGTTGTCACCGGAGCCACCGGAGAGCTCGGCCGCCGCGTCGTCGAGCAGCTGCTCACCACGGTCCCGGCGGACGGGATCGCCGCGGTCGTCCGCAGCAAGGAGAAGGCAGCCCCTCTCGCCGCCCGGGGTGTCGAGATCCGTATCGCCGACTACGACCGGCCCGAGACCCTCGCCGACGCGTTCCGGGCAGGCGACCGGGTGCTGCTGGTCTCCGGCAGCGAGGTCGGCCGGCGAGTGGCGCAGCACACCGCCGTGATCGACGCCGCCAAGGCGGCGGGCGTCGCGCAGCTCGCGTACACCGGGGTGCTGGGCGGACCGGACGCGGACTTCCAGCTGGCCGCCGAGCACCAGGTGACCGAGCAGCTGATCCTCGACGCAGAGCTCCCGTACACCTTCCTGCGCAACGGCTGGTACACCGAGAACTACACGGCGAACCTCGCGCCCGTCCTGGAGCACGGGGCCGTCGTCGCCAACGCGGGTGACGGCCGCATCGCCTCCGCCACGCGGGCCGACTTCGCCGCCGCCGCTGCGGCCGTACTGACCGGCGAGGGTCACCTCGGCAAGGCGTACGAGCTCAGCGGTGATGTCGCCTGGTCCCTGGCCGAGTACGCCGCCGTGGTCACCTCCGCGACCGGCAAGGAGATCGTGTACACGAACGTGCCCGCCGCCACGCACCAGGAGATCCTCGTCGGCGCGGGACTACCCGAGGGCTTCGCGGCGATCCTCGTGGACGTCGACGAGGCGATCGCGCGCGGACTCCTCGCCGGTACGAGCGGGGACCTCGCCCGCCTGATCGGCCGGCCGACGACTCCGCTCGCCGAGACGGTGGCGGCCGCGGTGTCCGCCGGGTGAACGACCGGCGACAGCCCTGTCACGACCGTTTCCATGAGACGGCTATGACATAGGGCCCTTCCGGCGCTACCGTCGTGCAGTCGGCTGCTCGCCGGCGCAGGAGTGCCAGGAGGGCCCGTGAAGGGGAAGAACGAACAGCGGGCAGGCCTGCTGTACGGAGTCGGCGCGTACGGAATGTGGGGCCTCGTGCCCCTGTTCTGGCCGCTGCTGGAGCCGTCCGGAGCGATGGAGATCCTCGCTCACCGGATGGTCTGGTCGCTGGGTGCCGTGGGGATCGCCCTGCTGGCCCTGCGCCGTTGGGCCTGGATCGGCGAACTGGTCAGGCAGCCCGCGAAGCTGGGCCTGATCACGATTGCCGCGGCGGTCATCTCGGTCAACTGGGGCATCTACATCTGGGCCGTCAACAACGGCCAGGTCGTCGAGGCGTCGCTCGGCTACTTCATCAATCCGCTGGTCACGATCGCCATGGGCGTCCTGCTGCTCGGTGAGCGGCTGCGGCCCGTGCAGTGGACCGCGGTCGCGACCGGATTCGCCGCGGTGCTGGTCCTGGCGATCGGCTACGGGCAGCCGCCCTGGACCTCGCTGGCCCTGGCGTTCTCCTTCGCGACGTACGGCCTGGTGAAGAAGAAGGTCAACATGGGCGGCCTGGAGTCGCTGGCCGCCGAGACCGCGGTGCTGTTCGTGCCCGCGCTCGGGTTCCTCCTGTGGCTCGGTGCGCGCGGCGACGCGACGTTCCTGGCCGGGGGCGCGGGCCACGGGGCGCTCCTCGCCGCGACAGGCCTCGTGACGGCCATCCCGCTCGTCTGCTTCGGTGCGGCGGCGATCCGGGTGCCGCTGTCCGTGCTCGGCCTGCTGCAGTACATGGCTCCGGTCTTCCAGTTCGCGCTCGGCATCCTGTACTTCCACGAGGCGATGCCGCCCGAGCGGTGGGCCGGGTTCGCTCTGGTCTGGGTGGCGCTGATGCTGCTGACCTGGGACGCGTTGCGGACGGCGCGGCGGAACCGTACCGAGGCCCTGCGCCTCGCCGTGCTGGCGGCGGAGGCCGGAGCACCGGTGGACACGTCCGCTCCGGCACCGGGCCCATCGACCGGCACGGATTCGGGTGCGGCGGCTCCGGAGCGGGCACCGGCGTCCTGATCCGGCACCCGCTCCTCCCCCGGCCGGCTGCGACGTGCGTGCCGCCCTGAAGGACCGTCGATCTTTACTTAGTTGCTTTTTTAACTCGGTTGCGTTTCTCTGGTCGCAGTGACGACGCGAACCGAGGAGCAGGCATGACCGACGTACTGATCGTGGGCGCGGGCCCGACCGGGCTGACCCTGGCGTGCGATCTCGCCCGGCGCGGCATCGCCGTACGGATCGTGGACAGGTCGCCGGAGCACCCGCGCAGCTCACGGTCCAAGGGGCCCAACCCTCGCTCCCTGGAGGTACTGGAGGACCTGGGCGTCGTCGACGCGGTGCTGGCCGCGGGATCGGCACCCCTGCCGATGCGCAAGTACCGGGACGGGCTGCCGGTCGCCGAGACCGACCCGTACGAGGACAGCGCGCCGACACCGGACGCGCCCTACGACCGGGGGCGGCTGATCGCCCAGTGGCGGCTGGAGGAGATCCTGCGGGACCGCCTCGCCGAGTACGGCGTACAGGTCGAACCGGGCGCCGAGGTCGTGGGCATCACGCAGGGGAGTGCCGCGGCGACCGCCGTTCTCGCCGACGGAACCCGCGCCGGGGCACGGTACGTGGTGGGCTGCGACGGCGGCCACAGCTCCGTACGGAAACTGCTCGGGCTTGCGTTCAACGGCAGCACGGATGCGGAACAGATCATGATCTGCGGCGACGTCGAGATCACAGCAGGCGTCCTGGACCGGGGCATCTGGCACCAGTGGTTCGACGAGGACGGCGCCGTCATGCTCTGCCCCATCCCCGGCACCCGGTCGGGCTGGTGGTTCCAGTCGGGCCCGGAACGGGACGCCGACGGCCGCGCCGCCGCCCCGTCGCTCGAAGGCTTCCGGCGGCTCTTCGCCCGGCACACCCGGCTGCCCGCCGAGCACCTCACGGAGGCCACGCTGCTGTCGACGTACCGCGTCAACGTACGCATGGTGGACCGCTACCGGGTGGGCCGGGTCCTCCTCGCCGGGGACGCCGCCCATGTCCACGCGGTCGCGGGCGGCCTCGGCATGAACACCGGCATCCAGGACGCGTTCAACCTGGGCTGGAAGCTCGCCCAGGTGGTGACGGGGCGGGCGGATCCCGAGCTGCTCGACACCTACGAGGAGGAGCGGCTGCCGGTCGCCGCCTGGACGCTGGACATCACGTCCGACCGGCTGCGGGCCACGCTGGAAGCGATCAGGAAGCCCGGCGGCGGGCTGGACACCGCGATCACCTCGGGGACGACGGGACTCGACCGCGGCTACCGGTGGAGTTCACTCGCCCGGCAGGGCCGCCACGGGACCGGCGGCGGAGTGCGGTCCGGCGACAGGGCCCCGGACGCCCCCTGCCGAGAGGCGGCCACCGGCACCCCCACGCGCCTCTTCCGTGCCTTCGCAGGACCGCACATCACCGTGCTCGGCTTCGGCGCGGGCACGGCGCGAACGCTTCGGGAGACGGCCGCCGCGCACGGTCGTGCGGTACGGGCCCTCCGGGTGTACGGCCCCGAGGCACCGGACGCCACCGATCCCGACGGGCTGCACGACCACGAGGGGCATGCGCGGGCGGCGTACGGCGTCGGCGCGGACACCGTTGTCGTGATCCGTCCCGACAACCATGTGGGGCTGATCGCGGGGCCCGAGGACGCCCACACGGTGCAGCAGTACCTGGAAGGACTGAACCGGGTGGGGCAGGAGGACCGGGTGGGTGAGGCATGCATGGTGGACGGCACACGCAAAGGCTGATTGAGTGCCCGGGATGGGGACGATTCTGGGGGACATGAGGCACGTTCAGTGGCACGAGCTGCGCCACGCCGGCGGCTCCGCCTCCCAGGTCCCGGGCATGCTGTCGCAGATCGCCTGGGGCGACAGCGAGTCCGCCGAGGACGCGCTGAGCGATCTGGGGCAGTGGATCGGCGCCCTGGCCGTCTTCGACTCGACGGTCGCCACGGTGCCGTTCCTGTGGGAGCTCGCCGCTACGGAGACGGTGAAGGACCGTGTCGGAGTGCTCGGGCTGCTGCAGACGATCCTCGCCCACGGGCATGCGCACCATCCGGAGTGGACGAGGGACGCCCACCTGGCCGTCCGGGCGGGCCGGTCGACGGCCCTGCGGCTCACCGGCGACGGCGATCCGGCGGTACGCGGGACCGCCCAGGAGCTGCTGACGGCGCTCGACGCACACGTCTGCAGGACCTGCCCGCCGGAATGAGACCGGTCCGGGGCCATCCGCCGGAGCGCGCCCGCGCAGTTCGTGGGCACGGGCCGGCTCCGCCTCATGGAGCGCCGGACAGCCCGGCAGCCGGCTCTCCTGCGCCCACCGGACCAGGTCGGCGGGCTCGTACAGCGTTTCGTGGTGCCACGGCAGCCCGGGGCGCTGGTGAGCAGCAGCTCCGGACACAGGGCGCCCGGATCGAACCGGTATGAACGGCCCTGCGGGGTGCGGAGGATCAGCCCCGGCTGCGGCGTGCCTGTTGCCGACGCTGTCGTGCAACCACTACAAACGGTTTCCATGACCCTGCACTGGAAAGTCGTCGTCGATGCCCAGGACCCCCACGCCCAGGCCGACTTCTGGGCCGAGACGCTGGGATACGCGGTGGAGGACCACAGCGCCCTGATCGAGGAGCTGCTCGGCTACGGGGCGGTGACCGAGTCCCTCACGGCCGAGTCCCACGGGCGCCGGGCCTGGCGTGATCTCGCCGCGGTGCGGCACCCCGACGATCCGTACGAGGAGAAGAGCGGTACGGGGCTCGGGCGGCGGCTGCTCTTCCAGCGCGTCCCTGAGCCGAAGACGGTGAAGAACCGCCTCCACCTGGACGTACACGCGGCTCCGGGGCAGCGCGAGGCGGAGGTGGAACGGCTGGTGGGGCTGGGCGCGAGCGTGCTGCACATCGTCGACGAACCTTCCGGGTCCTGGCAGGTACTCCTCGACCCGGAGGGCAACGAATTCTGCGTCCACTGACGGAGCTGACCGTCCGCGCAGGTCAGCGGCGTACGGCCGGAAGCCGATCTCCCTAGGCTGACCTCATGCTGACGCCACCCGCCTACACCCTCGTCGCCACGGATCTGGACGGCACCCTGCTGCGTCCCGACGACACCGTGAGCCGCCGCTCCCGCGCCGCCCTCGCCCGCGCCGCATCCGCCGGTGCGCGGCATCTGATCGTCACGGGGCGGCCGGTCCCCGGCATACGCGGCCTGCTCGCGGACCTGGGCTACGACGGCCCCGTGGTCTGCGGGCAGGGCACACAGGTGTACGACGCCGGGTCCGCCCGCATGCTGAGCTCGGTGACGCTCGACCGGGAGCTGGCCGACACCGCGCTCGGCAAGATCGAGGCCGAGGTCGGACCGGTCTTCGCCGCGGTCGACCAGGACGGCACCGACGGCCGGACCCTGATCGAGCCGGGCTACCGCATGCCGCACCCCTCGCTTCCCGCCCTGCGGACGGAGCGCCGCAGCGAGTTGTGGGCGGCACCGATCATCAAGGTCCTGGTGCGTCACGCGGAGCTGACGGACGACGAGCTGGCCGCGGCGGCCCGCGGGGTCGTGGGGGATCTGGCGACCGTCACGATGGCGGGGCCGGGCACGGTGGAGCTGGCACCGTTCGGCGTGGACAAGGGCACCGGGCTCGCGCTGGCCGCCGAGGTGCTGGGCTGTGACACCGCCGACGCGGTGGCGTTCGGCGATATGCCCAACGACCTGCCGATGTTCCGTCGTTCGGGCTACCGCGTGGCGATGGCCAACGCCCACGCCGAGCTGAAGGCGGCGGCGGACGAGGTGACTCTGTCGAACGAGGACGACGGCGTCGCGGCCGTCCTGGAGCGGCTGTTCGGCTGAGCCCTTCCCCAGTTGCATGCGTGTGCATATAATGCGGACGCAGGTAACAGTCGCACGCAGTCAACCGGGGGACCCATCATGGCCACGCGCAGCTTCGTCTTCCTGCTCGGCAGCAGCCGCGCCGACGGCAACACCGAGACGCTCGCGCGGCTCGCCGCCGAGCAGCTCCCGGCCGGTACCGAGCAGCACTGGCTGCATCTGCGGGACATGCCGCTGCCCGATTTCGAGGACCGGCGGCACGCGGACGGCGGCCACCTGCCGCCCACCGGGCACGCCGCGACCCTGCTGGAGGCGACGCTCGGCGCCACCGACGTGGTCATCGCTTCGCCGCTGTACTGGTACTCGGTCTCCACGTCCACCAAGCGCTATCTGGACCACTGGTCGGGCTGGCTGAGGGTGCCTGGCGCCGACTTCAAGCAGCGGATGGCGGGGAAGACCCTGTGGGGGGTCACGGCGCTCGCGGACACGGATCCGGCGGTCGCCGAGCCGTTGACGGGGACGTTGCGGATCTCCGCCGAGTATCTGGGGATGCGCTGGGGCGGTGCGCTGCTGGGCAACGGCAGCAAGCCCGGCGATGTCCTGTCCGACGCCGCGGCGCTGACCCGGGCCAAGACCTTCTTCAGCTGACGCGGTCCGGGCCGGGGCTGTCGGAGCCGGGACTGTCCGGCCCGGGACTGTCCGGCCCGGGACTGTCGGAGCCGGGATTGTCCGGGCCGGGGCCCTCCGGGCCGGACGCCTGCGTGCCCGCCCGCTCCGGCCCGGCGCCTACCGCACTCCCGGCCCCCAGCGACCGCAGGACGTGGGCCACGAGCGCGACGACCGTCGCATCGTCCTGGGCCGGCTTGCGCAGCACATGGCGGTAGTAGACGGGGCCGTAGAGCATCTCCACCGCCAGCGGCAGATCGGCGTCCGCCGGAACCTGCCCCTGATCCTGGGCGCTGCGCAGCCGCTCCACGGCCCGCTCGAACCGCGGGTCGACCAGCTGCTCCCTGACCGCAGCGGCAAGGTCGTCGTCGTGGTGCATCTCGGAGAGGATCCCGGCATAGGCGGGGCCGTACGGCGGTGAGGAAACCAGCTTCACCGCACTGTTGATGTGGGTCCGGAGATCGGCCGCGATGTCGCCGGTGTCGACGAACGGCGTCGCGCCGACGAGCGCCTCGGTGAAGGCCTCCAGCAGCACCGCACCCTTTGACGGCCACCAGCGGTAGATCGTCTTCTTGCTCACGCCGGCGCGGGCCGCGATGGCCTCGACGGTGACCCGTCCGTACCCCTTCTCCGTGCACAGCTCCAGAGCGGCGTCCAGCGTCGCCCGTCGTGATCGCTCGCTACGACGCTGGGAACTCGGCGATGTGATCATTCGGTGAGCATAGGGGGATTCGGGCCGGCGCTTGTTGACAGCCCGTCGCCAGAAGTCGAACAATGACCTGGAAGAAACGGAACGTACCGTGTCGTGGCGTTCCGTGCTTCTCACCGTTCGTGCCGTTTGCGCCGCGACGAGCCGATCGGGGGACGGCTCGGCCGGCCGACGGCGCGGACGGTCCCCGGTGAGCCGGCTTCAGACAGTGATGTCCTTCGTGGTGAAACGCGCCCAGGCCGCCGAGCCGAACACCGCCGCGTACGCCCCCTGCAGACCGAGATTCCTGACCATCTCGTCCCAGTACACGGGGTCGCGCAGCAGGTCCGTGAAGGACAGCCAGTAGTGCGGGAAGAGATACGGATGGATCCCGTTCAGCTGCGGCATCGAGTCCAGGATCTGCACGGTGATCAGCACCCCCACGGTGGCCGCCATCGCAGCGATCCCGCTGTTGGTGAGCGTCGAGACGAACAGGCCGAGCGCCGCGAATCCGGCCAGGGACACCGCCACCGCCACCGCGATCAGTCCGGCCCGCACGAGCCCTTCGCCGAAGCCGATCCGGGTCCCCGAGATCGTCGTGACCTCGCCGACGGGGAAGAGCAACGCACCCACCACGAGTGCTGACACCGCCACGACCAGCGTCGCGACCAGGCAGAACGCCAGCACGGACGCGTACTTCGCCAACAGCAGCCGGGTCCGGCCCGCCGGGGCGACCAGGAGATAGCGCAGGGTGCCGCCGCTCGCCTCCCCCGCGACGGAGTCGCCCGCGATGACCCCGACCGCCATCGGGAGGAAGACGGGGAGGGTCGCGGAGAGGGCCGCGAAGACCAGGAAGAGGCCGTTGTTGGTCACCTGGGCGAGGAACGCGGGCCCACCGCCCCCTCCGCCGGTGCCCGCCGACGAGCCGTCGCTCGTCTCGATCTTCACGGCGATCCCGATGAGTACGGGTACGGCCGCCAGCACGCCGAGCAGGGCCAGGGTGCGCCAGCGGCGGAGTGTGGTGGTGAGTTCGCAGCGGAGGATCCCGAGCGTCCACAGCGGACTGTGCGGGGTGCGGGGCACGGTGGTCGTGGTGAGTTCAGCCTGCGACATCGAATCCCTCTCCGGTGAGTGCGACGAAGGCGTCCTCGAGCGAGGCCCGTTCGACGCCGAAGGACCGTACGCGGACTCCGCCGCGCACCAGGGCCGCGTTGAGGTCCGCCAGTTCCACGCCGTCCGGTGGCGCGTCCGCGCTGACCCGGTCCCCGTCGCTCACGAGACCCTTGGCTCCGTGCTCCTGAAGGATGCGGGCGGCGGCGCCCGGGTCCGGGGTGGTGACGGCGAGCCGGCCGCGGGCGCCCGCCGCGAGTTCGGCGACCGGCCCCTGCGTGAGGAGCCGCCCGCGGGCCATCACCGCGGCATGCGTGCAGACCTGTTCGATCTCGTCGAGCAGGTGGGAGGAGAGGAAGACGGTGGTGCCCTCGGCCGCGAGCTCCCGGATCAGGGAGCGGATCTCGCGCATGCCCTGCGGATCGAGCCCGTTGGTCGGCTCGTCCAGCACGAGGAGTCTGCGCGGCTGGAGCAGGGCGGCGGCGAGCCCGAGGCGCTGCTTCATGCCGAGCGAGTACACCTTCGCCTTCCTGTCGGCCGCCGCGGCGAGACCGACCCGGTCCAGGGCGCCGTCGACGCGTGCGCGGCGGGTGCGCGGATCGGCCGTCGGGTCGACGGAGTCGTACCGCAGAAGGTTGTCGCGGCCGCTCAGGAACCCGTACAGCGCGGGCCCCTCGATCAGTGCGCCGACGTGCGGGAGCACCGTGCGGGCGGCGGCGGGCATGGGGCTGCCGAGGACGTGTGCGGTGCCCGATGTCGGGTCGATGAGGCCGACGAGCATCCGGATCGTGGTGGTCTTGCCGGAGCCGTTGGGGCCGAGGAAGCCGAAGACGCTGCCGCCGGGGACGCTGAGGTCGAGTCCGTCGACGGCGAGCCGGCCACCGCGGAAGCGCTTGGTGAGGCCGCAGGTCTCGATCACGGGGGACGGTCCCGCACCCGGTCCCGCACCCGCACCCACTGTCCCCGCCGCTGTGTCGGTCATGCGCACTCCCTGTCCCTTCCCACTCGCCTCGCAGGACTGCCGTACGTGAACGGACCGCCCCGCCGTACGGAGGGTACGGCGGGGCGGTGCGTACGGCGGGGTACTACTTCGCGGTGTCGGCGGCCTTCACCAGCGCGTCCTTCGTGACCGCGCCGACGTAGACCTTTCCGTCGTCCGTCACCAGGGCATTGACCAGGCGCGTCTTGAAGACCGTGCCCGAGCCGAAGTCTCCGGTGACCTTGTCGCCGAGGGCGTCCAGGAACTGCAGTGCCCCGTCCGGCACATCACCGGATCCGGAACCCCCGGCGGGAAGCCCCGCGAAGCCCTGACCGCCCGGCACGTCGATCTCGGCGACCGCGTTCCAGCCTTCGCCGATGACGTTGAGGCCCTTGAAGTCCTCCAGCTCGGCGAGGTCCTCCGGAACCTTGTCCGCCTTGGCGTTCTTCTCCGCCTCGGCCTTCAGCTCGTCGGCCTCGGTCACCTTCGCGCCCTTGGGCGGGGCGAAGGAGAAGGAGGACGCGTCGGGCTTCGTGAAGTCGACCTTCGTGAAGCCGGCGTCGATCGCGGCCTTGCCGCCACTGCTCGGCGACAGGGTGAACTTCAGCGGCACGCCGTTCTCGGCGTCCACCGCGACCCTGATGGAGCCGATCGTCGAACCGGACTGCTTGGGCTTGATCAGCAGCTGGTACGCGTCGCGCCCCGCCACCTGCGCCGTGCCGTCGACCGTGACCGACGTGGTGTCACCCGCAGCGGCGAGGGCTTCCTCGGCCAGCTCCTTCGGCGTGGCCGGTACGCCACCGGGGGCCTTGTGTTCCTTGGCCTTCCCGCCGGCGCGGGCGCCCTTGTCCGCCTGCGCGTGGTACGCCTCGTCGGACTCGCTGTCGTACGCCCAGACCTCGTCCCCGTTGTGGACGATGCTGTACTCCGAGGCCTCGCCGAGTATCGACAGACGCTGCTTGTCGGGGCCGTCGGCCGCGACCCGGAGCGTGTGTGTTCCGGAGGCGAGCTCCATCAGCTTCGCTTCGGGCGCGGCGCTCGAGGTGCCGTCGCTCCCCTTGTCCGTACCGCTCGCGCCCTGGGCGAAGGAGCCGGCGAGTCCGCCGAGGGACGGGATACCGAGATCGGTGCTGATCTTCACCGTGCCGGAGAGCTGCTGCTCGTCCGATGCGGCGATCTTCTCGATGAGTTGCTGCGCCGTGATCTTCGGCAGCTCCGGGTCCCCGGAGTCCGCGAGCGCCGGGACGAGCCCGATCGTCGCCGCCGTCACGCCCGCCACTGCGAAGGGGACGATGTAGCGTGCCGACTTCCTGCGGCCCACGACAGTGCCCGTGGCCTCGCCGTTGGTCTCTGCGCCGTCGTTCGGTGCCATGTGTGCCCTACCTCCGTGGTCGGCGGCTTCCGTCCGGTTGCACTCTGTCCACTCCCTGCCGCCGTTCTCACCCGATGTGGTCAGGAGTGGTTGTTCTCCATCTGACCAAATCGGGCGGCAATAAGCGTCAGCCCGCGGGAGCAACTGCGCCTACCCCTTCGGTATGACACCGAGGGGTGCGGAGTCCGCCATCCAGTAGGGGTCGGCCGGCCCGGCGTCAGCCCGCGCGGTGCACCACGGCGTCGCACAGCTCTTCGAGTGCGGCCTTCGCGTAGCACTCGGGCAGCGGTGCCAGGGTCGCCCGCGCCTCCTGCGCGTAGCGGATGGTGTCCCGCCGCGCCTGCTCCAGCGCGGGGTGGGCGCGCAGCCTGCGCAGCGCCTCCGCGAGCCGGTCATCGTCGCCGAGGTCGCCGTCCAGGAGCTCGACGAGCTCCAGGTCGTCCGGCTTGCCCTCGGCCGCCGCCTGCGCGCGCAGCAGGAGTACGGGGAGCGTGGGGATGCCTTCGCGCAGGTCCGTGCCGGGCGTCTTGCCCGACTCGTGGGAGTCGGAGGCGATGTCGAGTACGTCGTCGGCGAGCTGGAAGGCGATGCCGAGCCGCTCCCCGTACTGGGTGAGGATGTCGACGACCGACTCGTCGGCGCCCGCCATCAGCGCGCCGAACCGTCCGGACACGGCGACCAGCGAGCCGGTCTTGCCGCCGAGCACGTCCATGTAGTGGTCGACCGGGTCGCGGCCGTCGCGCGGGCCCGCGGTCTCCAGGATCTGGCCGGTGACCAGCCGTTCGAACGCCTCCGCCTGGATGCGTACGGCTTCGGGTCCCAGGTCGGCCAGGATGTGCGAGGCGCGGGCGAAGAGGAAGTCACCTGTCAGGACGGCGACGGAGTTGCCCCAGCGGGTGTTCGCGCTGTCCACCCCGCGGCGTACGTCCGCCTCGTCCATCACGTCGTCGTGGTACAGCGTCGCCAGGTGCGTCAGCTCGACGACCACGGCCGCGGGAACGACTCCCGGCGCGTCCGGGTCACCGAACTGGGCCGCCAGCATCACCAGCAGCGGACGGAACCGCTTGCCCCCCGCGCTCACGAGGTGCTGTGCGGCCTCCGTGATGAAGGGGACCTCGCTCTTGGTGGCGTCCAGCAGCCCCGCCTCGACACCGGCCAAACCGGTCTGGACATCGGCCTCAAGAGCCTGGTCCCGCACGCGCAGTCCGAACGGCCCGACGACGGTCACGAGGGGATCTCCTGTCTGCTGACGATCACACGGAATGTCGATGTGTCGCTGTCCTCACTCAACTCAGCGTATCCGGTCGCGTTTGGATCACCGTGGGCGCCTTCCCGCCATCGCCGGTATGTTCGGGATCAGGTCATACGATCAGGAGTTGTCGCTTTGTCCCACACCGCGACCGACGTCGAGCCGGCCCCGCCGCCGCCCGGGGACGACCACGCCTTCTTCGGCCATCCTCGGGGCCCGATGACCCTGTCCGGACCGGAGGTCCGGGAGCGGTTCTCGTTCCTCGGGACGCAGGCCGTCCTGGTCGTCTTCTTCGCCGACACGGTCGCGAACGGCGGCATGGGCATGAACCCGGGCACCGCGGCCTCGGTGTCCGCCGCCTGCGGCACACTCGCGGTGGGCCTCGGCCTGATCAGCGCGGGAACGGGCCCGCTCGAGCCCACTGGCCCTCGCCAACGGCATCCAGGCACAGATCGTGAAGCTGTACGGCGAGGTCTCCAACCCCGCCTACTTCGGTGTCAATGGCGCAATCGCGGTGGCAGCCGGTGTGGCCGTCATCGCCGCCGCTCCCTGGCTCAAGCGCACCATGCACCCCGTCCACTGAGGTACCGCCATGCAGATCCGCACCGAATTCCCGTACGAGACGACACACGAGGACCTCTACATCCCTCTGTCGGACGGCACCCAGCTGTACGCGCGGATCTGGCGGCCGGTCACCGACGAACCGGTGCCCGCGCTGCTGGAGTACCTGCCCTACCGGCTGAGCGACTGGACGGCCCCGCGGGACCGGCAGCGCCACCCCTGGTACGCGGGCCACGGCTACGCCTCCGTACGGGTCGATGTGCGCGGGCACGGCAACAGCGAGGGCATGCCGGGCGACGAGTACGACGCGACGGAGCTCGCCGACGGGGTGGCCGTGGTGCACTGGCTCGCCCAGCAGGAGTGGTGCTCGGGCCGGGTCGGTATGTTCGGCATCTCCTGGGGCGGCTTCAACTCCCTCCAGATCGCCGCCCTGGCCCCGGAGCCCCTGAAGGCGATCGTCACCGTCTGCTCGGCCGACGACCGCTACGACAACGACGTCCACTACATGGGCGGCTCCGTTCTCGCCGTCGACATGCACGCCTGGGCCGCCACCATGCTGGCCTTCGTCTCCCGTCCGCCGGACCCGGCGGACGTCGGCGACGACTGGAAGGACATGTGGCTGAAGCGGCTCGAGACCGTCGACCCGTTCATCCATACGTGGCTGGCGCACCAGACCCGTGACGACTACTGGAAGCACGGCAGCGTCTGCGAGGACTACGGCGCCATCAAGGCCAGCGTCCTGGCGGTCGGCGGCTGGCACGACCCGTACCGCGACACCGTCCTGAGGCTCGTGGAGCACCTGGACCCGGCGAAGGTGCGCGGGCTGATCGGCCCCTGGTCGCACCAGTACCCGGACCGGGGGCTGCCCCCGGGGCCCGCGATCGGCTTCCTGCAGGAGACCCTGCGCTGGTGGGACCAGCACCTCAAGAACAAGGACACCGGGGTGATGAACGAGCCGCTGCTGCGGTCCTGGATCAGCGGCTCGCACCGTCCCGCCACGGTCTACGAGACGCTGCCCGGCCGGTGGGTCGGCGACGCGCAGTGGCCTTCGGAGAACGTCGTGCCGGTGGCGTACGCCCTCCAGGGCGGTCCGCAGATCGTCCGCTCGCCGCAGCAGACCGGGCTGGACGCGGGCCGTTTCTTCCCCTTCGGCAACGATGCCGACCTGCCCCCCGACCAGCGCGACGAGGACGCCAAGTCGGTGTGCTTCGAATTCCCCGTCGCAGCCGCCCCCATCGAGATCCTCGGCAGGCCCCGGGTGAAGCTCCGCATCCTGATGGACGTGCCGCGCGGCCAGGCGATCGCCCGGCTGTGCGACGTGGCCCCGGACGGCGCCTCGACCCTGGTGACCCGTGGCGTCCTGAATCTGTCGGCGCGCCACGGGCGGGACCGGTCGGAGGACTGGCCCGTCGGCGAGACCGAGGACGTGACCTTCGAGCTGAACGGCGTCGGGCACACCTTCCCGCCCGGCCACCGGATCAGGCTCGCCGTCTCGTCCTCGTACTGGCCGTGGATCTGGCCCCAGGCCGGCTCGGCGGGCTTCACCCTCGACGCGGACGGCAGCCTCGTCGAACTCCCGGTGCGCAGGCACACCGAGGACCCGGCGATCACCTTCGGCGAACCGGAGCAGTCGGAGCCGCTCGGTGTCGTCTTCCCGGTCACCCTCGACGAGCAGCGCCCGGAGCGTGTGGTGGTCCGCGATGTCGCCAAGGGCGAATGGCGCCTGGACGTCGACCCGCGCTACGGCGGTACGCGTGTCTACCCGGACGGACTCGAGTTCACCGAGGAAGCGGTCGAGACGTACACGATCCGCGAGGACGACCCGCTCTCGGCCGGTGCCAGATCGGACTGGAGGATCCGGCTGCACCGGCCGGAGATGTCCTGGGACGTGCGGATCGAGTCGCGTTCGGAAACGAGCGCGGACGAGGACGACTTCATCACGTCCAACGAGGTGGTGTGCAAGGACGGGGACGAGATCGTCTTCCACCGGACCTGGGAGAAGAGGATCCCGCGCACGGCAGGGTGAAGGTGGCGGCCATACGGGAGTACGACGGAACTTTCCGGGCATTACGCACAGTTGAGACACTGCCGTCGGGTGTCACCGCCGACGTAACGTGTCCCCCAAGCGACCTGGAAAGCGAGGCAGCAACAGATGCCCGAGCAGAGCAGCCCGCTCGAACTGGCCGAGGGTGACCCCTTCGGTCCGCACAACCTTCCGTACGGAGTGTTCTCCACCCCCGAGCACCCGGACGACCGCAGGGTCGGTGTCCGCATCGGTGCCCATGTGCTGGACGCCGGAGCCGCCGCGCACGCGCTCGGTTCGCCGTATGCCCAGCTGCTGGCCAGGCCCAGCCTGATGCCGCTCCTCGCGGCGGGCCGCACCGCCTGGCGGGACGTGCGCCGCGCGCTCACCGCCTGGGTGACGGTCCCGGCGCACCGAGCGGACATAGAGCCCCTGCTGCACCCGGTGGACGCGGTGACGATGCACCTGCCGTACGAGGTCGCGGACTACGTCGACTTCTACGCCAGCGAGCACCACGCCACCAACGTCGGGAGGATCTTCCGGCCCGACGGTGTGGCCCTCACCCCCAACTGGAAGCACCTGCCGATCGGTTACCACGGGCGGGCGGGCACGGTCGTCGTCTCCGGTACGGAGGTGGTGCGCCCCTGCGGGCAGCGCAAGGCGCCCACCGACCCGGCCCCCGTCTTCGGACCTTCGGTGAAGCTGGACATCGAGGCCGAGGTCGGTTTCGTCGTCGGCGTGCCCTCGCAGCAGGGCGCCCCGGTCGCACTCGCCGACTTCCGCGAGCACGTCTTCGGTCTCTGCCTGCTCAACGACTGGTCGGCGCGGGACATCCAGGCCTGGGAGTACGTGCCGCTCGGCCCGTTCCTGGGCAAGTCCTTCGCCACCTCCGTCTCGGCGTGGGTGACCCCGCTGGAGGCCCTGGACGCGGCCCGTACGACGCCGCCCGCCCGGGACTTCGAGCTGCTCCCCTACCTGGACGACGCGGGCGACGAGGAGCCGGGCGGCTTCGACATCCGCATCTCGGTCGCGATCAACGGACAGCCGGTCTCCGAACCGCCGTTCTCCTCCATGTACTGGACCGCGGCCCAGCAGCTGGCGCAGATGACGGTGAACGGCGCGTCTCTGCGCACGGGTGACCTGTACGGCTCCGGCACCGTCAGCGGCGCCGAGCCCGGCGAGCGCGGCTCCCTGCTCGAACTCACCTGGAACGGCCGCGATCCGCTGGACCTCCCCGAGGGCAAGCGGACGTTCCTGGAGGACGGCGACACGGTCACGCTGACCGCATGGGCCCCCGGGCCGCACGGAACGCGCGTCGGCCTCGGGGAGGTCACCGGCCGGATCGTGCCCGCGCTGTGAACGACCGGCCGACGCTCCCCGAGGAACTGTTGCTGCTCGCCCTGGACCCCGTGCGGGGCAAGCCGCTGCGCTCCGGGAAGTTCCTGGAGTACGGCATGGCCGGTGCCGTTCCGGCCGAGCTGGAGCTGCAGGGACGGATCACGGAGGAGCGCGGCCGGGTGTAATGGTGAATCCGCCGGACCCGCTGCTCGCGGTGTTCCTGCGCAGCCTGCCGCCGCCGGGCAGGAGCCGGTTCCGCGCGGGCCTGTCCGCCAGGCGCCGGGTCCGGCGGTCCGGGCGGCAGGCCGAGGGCCTCTGTCTCGACGACCTGGTCGAGCGCGGCGTCCTGCGCAGACAGACCCGCCGGTTCCTCGGGCTGCTGCCGTACCACCGCCACCCCGCGGGCCCCGGAGGCCTGTCGGCACACATACGGGAACACTTCGCAGCGGCCGGCGAGGCGGGCTGCCCCGACCGCCGCGACAGGCTGCCGGCGGCTCCGGCCGCGGCGGTCGGGCTGCCGTCGGTGGTCGCGCGCGGGGAGCGACGGGCCCGCTCGGCGACGCGGGCACTGGCCCGCCAGTGGTGTCCGGCACTGGCCGTGTACCGCAATGCAAGCCAGGACAAGGCCGGTCGGAACGCGGGCTGAGGTGCGGCGACGGAGGCCGGGGCGAGGACCGCGACTGACGCCCCGGGTGTCCGAGGGGTGGTCGTCCCGGGTGGCAGATCTTCGTCACCCAGGAGAAAAGCCACAGGTCACAGCCTTACGCCCCGACGTCCCAAGTGGCGCAACACTGCGGCAACACCATCGCGTGGACCCCGTCGGTATGGTCCAGCGCATGCCAGCCGATCGCATCCGTGAGCACACCGTGCCCGTCGCCGCCGCCCGCCGGCGCCGGCTGCGCGCGGACCATGCCCGGCTGCTGGCCGACCTGCTGCGCCACCAGGTGCGCACCGGCGGATTTCCCGGTGGCGTGCTGCCCTTCGAGGACACCATCGGCGCCGACTACCGCGTCTCCCGCAACACCGTCCGCCAGGCCCTTGATCTGCTGCGCGCCGAGGGTCTGGTGGAACGGCAGCCCGGCGTCGGCACCGTCGTCGTCAGCGAGAAGTACTCGCACGGCCTGGACCGGCTCCAGGGTCTGGCCGAGACCCTGCACGAGCACGGCCGGGTCACCAACGAGGTCCGTACCGTCGGCCCTGTGGCCGCCCCCGGACCCGTCGCGCGGCGGCTCGGGATCGCCGAGCACACGGACGTTCTCTACATCGAGCGGCGCCGGCTTCTGAACGGGCTGCCGCTGTCCCTCGACCTCACGTACATCCCGATGGACATCGGCGCCGGGCTGCTCGGCTGCGACCTGGAGAACACCGACGTCTTCCGGCTGCTGGAGTCCCTGACCGGCCAGGCGCTCGGCACCGCCGAGATCACCCTGGAGGCCGTCAACGCCGACGCGCACTCCGCCGCCGTCCTGGAGACGCCGCACGGCGCCGCCGTCCTGATGCTGGAACGGCTCACTCATCTCTGTGACGGGCGGCCCGTGGACCTGGAGTTCATCCGGTTCCGCGGTGACCGCATCAGCATGAGCGGCCTGCTGCACAGGTCCGACTGAGACCCCTCCTCCCCTTCCATCCTGGAGACCGCCATGCCTTTGGCGCCCCAGCGGGCCGACGTGCCCGTGACCATCGACGAGTCGAAGTGCATCGACGGCTGCACCCTCTGCGTCGACATGTGCCCCCTCGACTCCCTGGCCATCAACCCGGACAGCGGCAAGGCGTTCATGCATGTCGACGAGTGCTGGTACTGCGGCCCGTGCGCGGCCCGGTGTCCCACCGACGCGGTCACGGTCAACATGCCCTATCTCCTCCGGTGAAAGGCCCCTCCTCCCATGCGAAGCACGGTAATCCGCGCCGGCGCCCTGCTCACCACCACCCTGCTCGTCCCGCTCACCGCGGGCTGCGGCGGCGAGGCGAGCGCGGGTGACGGCGACACGGTCACGGTGACCGTCGGCTATCAGTCCAGGACGATCAACACCGTCACGGCCGGCACCCTGCTGCGGTCCCTCGGCTACTTCGAGGACGAACTCCGGGCCCGCGGCGAGCGGGACGGTGTCACGTACAAGGTGAAGTGGCAGGACTACGCGACCGGCGCGCCGATCACCGCCCAGATGACCGCCGGGAAGATCGACATCGGCTCGATGGGCGACTTCCCCCTGCTGATCAACGCGGCGCGCGGCAAGCAGCTGAAACGCCCCACCAAGCTCGTCTCGGTCACCGGGTACAACCTGCGCGGCGGCCTCAACACCGTGGTGACCGCGCCCGGTTCGGACCTCGACTCGCTGGAGGACCTGCGCGGCAAGAAGGTCTCCACGAGCGTCGGGTCGGCCGCGGACGGGACCCTCGTCCGCGCGCTCCAGCAGGCCGGGATCGACGCGGAGAAGGACATCCGCAAGCTCAACCAGCAGCCTGCGGTGGGTGCGTCCGCCCTCCAGGCAGGCAGCGTGGACGCCCTGTCGCAGTTCGTGGCCTGGCCCGGACTGCTGGCCTTCCAGGGCCGGGCGAAGGCCCTCTACGACGGGGCGGAACTGAATCTTCCGACCTTCCACGGGGTCACCGTCCGCGAGGAGTTCGCGAAGAGCCGGCCCGCCGTGCTCGAGGACTTCCTGCGGGCGCAGGGCCGGGCGACCGACTACCTGCACGAGCACCCCGTGGCGTCGTCCGAATCGGTCGCGAAGGCCACCGGACTGCCGGCCGAGGTCGTGCACCTCTACAACGGCTCCCAGGGCATCGCGACGTTCGACACGACGGTGAAGCCCGCACTGGTGGCGGCGCTCAAGAAGGACGTCCCCGTGCTGCGCTCGGCGAAGCTGGTCGGTGACGTGGACGTGGACGACTTCGTCGACGAGCAGTACGTGAAGCGGGCGTACGGCTCCGCCTACGCGAAGGCGCGGGCGGCCGGTCCGCCCGCCGCGCGGGGCGGCGAGGTCTGGCTGAAGGGCAAGGACACCACGTCGGCGTTCGCCACCCCCACGGAGGTCCTGCGGTTCGCCGCCGCACACCGGGGGCAGGTCCGCGCCGCGTACGTCCCCGACGCGTCGACCGGGACGCTGTGGTTCGCCGACCGGGCGGTCTGGGTGTCCGAGGGCGACGGACTGCGGCCGTACGTCACCGGGTCCGCGGCCCGCGCCGACATCGCCGCGCACCCCGGCGCCCGGATCGTCCCGTACGCCGCCGCGCTCGAACGGGCCCGCGTCTCATGAGCGGCCGGTGGTCGATCGTGCTGCGGGCCCTGTCGCTGGTGGCCGCACTGGGGATCTGGCAGCTGCTGACGGCCTACGACATCAATCTGTGGCTGCGCTTCGAGCAGTTCCCGACGGTCACCGATGTGGCCCGCGCCTTCGGCGACCGGCTCGGCAGCGACGCGTACTGGCAGGACCTCACCGACAGCCTGACCCGGATCGTCACCGGCTTCGCCCTGGCCGCCGTCCTGGGCATCACGGTCGGTACGGCCGTCGCCCGCTCCCGGCTGGCCTCCGATCTTCTGGGCCCCGTCCTCGAAGTGATACGCCCGGTCCCGGCCATCGCGCTGGTGCCGGTGGCGATCCTGCTGTTCCCCAGCAACGAGCAGGGGATCGTCTTCATCACGTGCACCGCGGCGTTCTTCCCCGTCATGGTCTCCACCCGGCACGCGGTGCGTGCGCTCACCCCGGTGTGGGAGGAGGCGGTCCTGACGATGGGCGGCGGCCGGTGGCGGATCCTGGGATCCGTCGTCCTGCCCGGCGCGCTCCCCGGCATCCTGGGCGGGCTCTCCGTCGGCATCGGGGTGTCGTGGATCTGTGTGATCTCCGCCGAGATGATCTCCGGCGAGTACGGAGTCGGGTACCGCACCTGGCAGGACTACACGGTCGTCGACTACCCGGGTGTCTTCGTCGGCATGGCCACGATCGGCCTGCTCGGCTGGATCACCTCGACGGCGGTGGAACTGCTGGGCCGCAGGCTCACGCGGTGGCTGCCGCGTACGGAGGGCCGTCCCCCGTCCCCCGTACGGCACCGGCCGGCCCTTCCCCCGGCGGCCGCGCCGTCCCCCCTGGCGAAGGAGCGGGTGCACCCATGACCACCACCACGTCCCCGGGCGTCAGGCTCACCCTGCGCGGTGCCGTGCTCGGCCGGGCCGGCGCCCCCGTGCTGGAGGGGATCGACCTCGATGTCGTACCCGGTGAGATCCTCGCCGTCGTCGGCCCGTCCGGCTGCGGCAAGTCCACACTGCTGCGCACCCTCGCCGGGCTGCTGCCCGCGCTGGGCGGCGAGGTCACCCAGGACGGCGAGGCGATCACCGCACCGCGCGCCGAGCGGGCCCTCGTCTTCCAGGACGACGCGCTGCTGCCGTGGCGCACGGTGCGGGCCAATGTCGAACTGCCCCTGGCCATCCGGGGCGTCGCCCGCGCCGAGCGCAGGCGCCGGGCCGAGTCCTGGCTGGCCCGGGTCGGCCTGGACGACCACGGGGCGAAGCTTCCGCACCGCGTCTCGGGCGGCCAGCGCCAGCGTGTGCAGCTGGCCCGCGCGCTGGCGGCCGAGCCTCGCGCGGTCCTGATGGACGAGCCCTTCGGCGCGCTGGACGCCCAGACCAGGTCCGGGATGCAGCAGCTGCTCGTCGACGTCCTGCACGGTACGGGCGCCACCGTCGTCTTCGTCACGCACGACGTGGACGAGGCCCTGTTCCTCGGCGACCGGGTGGCGCTGCTGCCCACCGGGCGCGTCCTGGACGTACCGCGTCCGCGCGAACGCGCCGCGCATGCCGACCCGGCGACCGTCGCGCTGCGCCGCGAGGTCCTCGAATCACTCACTCCCGCCCACTGAAAGGCATGACCGTGCAGATCCCCGCCCTCGCCGACGCCGAGGAACTCTCCTGCGACGTACTGGTCGTCGGGGGCGGCACGGCCGGCACCATGGCAGCCCTCACCGCCGCCGAGCACGGCGCGTCCGTCGTGCTGCTGGAGAAGGCGCACGTCCGGCACTCGGGCGCCCTCGCCATGGGCATGGACGGCGTCAACAACGCCGTGATCCCGGGCCGGGCCGAACCCGACGACTACGTCGCCGAGATCACCCGCGCCAACGACGGCATCGTCGACCAGTCCACCGTCCGCCGGACGGCGGAGCTCGGCTTCTCGATGGTGCAGCGGCTGGAGTCGTACGGGGTGAAGTTCGAGAAGGACGAGCACGGGGAGTACGCCGTCCGCCAGGTGCACCGCTCCGGTGCGTACGTGCTGCCGATGCCCGAGGGCAAGGACGTCAAGAAGGTCCTCTACCGGCAGCTGCGGCGCCGCGAGATGCGGGAGCGGATCCGGATCGAGAACCGGGTGATGCCGGTCCGGATCCTCACCGGCGACGACGGCCGGGCGATCGGGGCCGCGGGCTTCAACACCCGTACCGGAGCGTTCGTCACGGTCCGCGCCGGGGCCGTCGTCCTGGCCACCGGGCCGTGCGGACGGCTCGGACTGCCCGCGTCCGGCTATCTCTACGGGACGTACGAGAACCCCACCAACGCCGGTGACGGCTACGCGATGGCCTACCACGCGGGCGCCGAGCTGACCGGTATCGAGTGCTTCCAGATCAACCCGCTGATCAAGGACTACAACGGCCCGGCCTGCGCCTACGTCGCGAATCCGTTCGGCGGCTACCAGGTGAACCGGCACGGCGAACGCTTCGTCGACTCCGACTACTGGTCGGGGCAGATGATGGCGGAGTTCGCGGCGGAGGTCGCCTCGGACCGGGGGCCGGTGTACCTGAAGCTGAGCCACCTCCCCGAAGAGTCCGTCAGCGCGTTGGAGGACATCCTGCACACCACGGAACGGCCGACCCGCGGCACGTTCCACGCGAACCGGGGCCATGACTACCGCACCCACGACATCGAGATGCACATCTCCGAGATCGGCCTGTGCGGCGGCCATTCCGCCTCCGGCGTCCGGGTCGACGACCACGCCCGTACGACGGTGCCGCGCCTGTACGCCGCCGGGGACCTGGCCTGCGTCCCGCACAACTACATGATCGGCGCCTTCGTCTTCGGCGACCTCGCGGGGGCCGATGCCTCGCAGTTCACGGCGTACGAGGGTGAGCTGCCCGCGGAGCAGCTGCGCGAGGCCCACGACCTGATCTACCGGCCGCTGCACAACCCGGAGGGGCCGCCGCAGCCCCAGGTCGAGTACAAGCTGCGCCGCTTCGTGAACGACTACGTTGCCCCGCCCAAGTCGGGGGCGCGGCTCTCGCTCGCGCTGGAGGCGTTCGAGCGGATGCGGACCGACATCGCGGAGATGGGCGCGACGACCCCGCACGAGCTGATGCGGTGCGCCGAAGTGAGCTTCATCCGGGACTGCGCGGAGATGGCGGCGCGCTCCTCGCTGGCCCGCACGGAGTCCCGCTGGGGTCTGTACCACGAGCGTACGGACCATCCCGAGCGTGACGACGCGGACTGGTTCCACCACCTGGACCTGCGTAAGTCCGCTTCGGGGGCGATGGAGTTCACGGCCCGGCCGGTGGCTCCCTACCTCGTGCCCGTGGAGGGCTTCGCCCCGGTGGGCGGGGCCTCACGCGAGATCGGCGAGGTGGAGCCGGAGCAGGTCGCCACGGCGGGGCGGCGGGACGTGGCCCCGTCGTCCGGCTCCCGGACCGAGGCGGCCCCGGCGCCCTCCGCCACTGCCCCGGCGCCGTCCGGCCCCTCCCCCCGCATCCTGGAACTCCTCGCGCTCGCCGACGACCAGCCGGACCTGCCGGCCCTCGCCCCGTACCTGGCCGACGCGGACCCGGCGGTCCGCCGGGCCGCCGTGGCGGCGCTCACCGAGTCGACGCCACAGGGTGCGGGTCCGGCGCTGGCCGTGACACTCGCCGACCCGGCGCCGTCGGTGCGTGCGGCGGCCGCCGCCTCACTGCGGGAGCTGGTCGAGGTACTGCAGGCCGAACCGGCCCTGCGCGAACCGCTGGTGACGGCGCTGGGCTCGGACGACCCGGTCGTACGGTCCACCGCGCTGGACACCCTGCGGGCGCTGCGGCTGGGGGACGCGGACCTGTACGCGCGCACACTCGACGACCCGGTCATCGACGTGCGGCTGCACACCGTCCGGGCTCTCGTCTCGGTGGACGCGGTGGAGGCCCTGGCGGCGGCTGCGGCCGATCCGTCCCGCGAGGTCCGGGTGGCCGTCGCGAAGGGGCTGGCCGCCACGCACTCCCCCGCCCCCCAGCCGCTCGCCCCGCTGCTGGAGGACGGGGACGCGCTGGTCCGCGCCGCCGCCCTGGCCGCGCTCGCGGCGACGGGGTGCCCGGCGCCGTACGCCGCGACGGCGGTCACGGCCCTCTCCGATCCGGCCTGGCAGGTCCGCGCGGGGGCGGCGACGGCGCTCTCCTCGGCGGACCCGGGTTCCGCGATCGCCCCGCTGGCCGGGGCCCTGGGCGACCCGAACGCCGACGTACGCAAGGCGGCTGTGCTGGCTCTGCTCCACCACACGGTCCACGACGCCGCCCGGGAGGCCCTGGCCGGAGTACTCACCGACCCGGACGCGGACGTGCGCGCCTACGCGGCGAGGGGGGCGGTGGTCAACGACGCGTGAGTCGTGCACACGTTTGGGCGGCCTTGATCGGTTCCCGCCGGATACTCTGGACGGGCCCGCGAGACTCCTTCGCATGGGAGCACTGATGAGCGTCGAACCCGAGGCGTCCGAGCCGCGGTGGGCGGTCCCGCCCGCAGGCGGCTGGACCGCCGATGACCTGGACACACTCCCGAATCTGCCTCCCCACACGGAGCTGATCGACGGGAGCCTGGTTTTCGTGAGTCCGCAGACCGTTTTCCATGAGCGTGCGATCGACTACCTGAAGTGGCAGCTGCAGTCGCTCGCACCACCCGACCTGGAAGTCTTTCGCGAATTCACCATCGACGTCGACTTCCAGAACCGCCCCGAGCCCGATGTTGTCGTCGTGCATGCGGAGGCGGTCGAGAGTCTGCGGCAGACACGTTTCCCTTCGCACAGTGTGGTGCTGGCCGTCGAGGTCGTGTCCGACGAGTCCGTCACCCGTGACCGGGAGACCAAGCCCGTGAAGTACGCGCGGGCGAAGATTCCGCACTACTGGCGGGTGGAGAACCAGGACGGCCGAGCAGTCGTGTACGTCTTCGAGCTGGAACCCGCCACTGGCGCGTACACCTCCACCGGCATCTTCCACGACCGGATGAAGGTCTCCGCGCCCTTCTCCGTCGATCTCGACCTGACCGCGATCGTCACACGCCGCCGGGCGACGCCGGAGTAGACCCGTCGCCGCCCGTCACGCGCTCACTCGAACTCGGGCGGCTCCTCGTCCCAGCCGAAGTGCGTGTCCGTGTCCTGCTCCGCCCGTGCAGCCTGCACCGCCTGCGTCGGCTCAGCAGCCCGCGCGGCTTCCGGCCGCGGCGCGACCACGGCGGGCCGGGCAGCCGGTTCCGGCGCGGCGGGGGCAGGGTGGTCCGCGTCGGCGGCGACCGGCTCCGCCTCTCCCAGCCCGGCCAGCACCTCCAGGACGCCCTCCCCGTACGTCGCCAGCTTCTTCTCGCCCAGGCCGCTGATGCCGCCCAGCTCCGCGAGCGAACCGGGGCGCAGCGCGGCGATCTCCCGCAGTGTCGCGTCGTGGAAGATCACGTAGGCCGGGAGGCCCAGCTCCTTCGCCTGGGAACCGCGCCAGGCGCGCAGCGCCTCGAAGACCGGGACGGCCTCCGCCGGAAGGTCGGCCACCGCGGCGGCGGACTTGCCCTTGCGCTCGCCGCTCCTGGCCGACTTGGTCGTCGGCTTCTTCGGCTCCTTGCGCAGCAGTACCTCGCGCTCCCGGCCGAGCACGGAGCCGCTCTCCTCGGTCAGCACCAGCGTGCCGTACTCACCCTCCACCGCGAGCAGCCCCTGGGCCAGCAGCTGGCGCACCACGCCACGCCACTCCGCCTCGGCCAGCTCCTCGCCGATGCCGAAGACCGAGAGCTGGTCGTGGTCGAACTGGATGATCTTCGCGGTCTTGCGGCCCAGCAGGATGTCGATGATCTGGCCGGCCCCGAACTTCTGCCCGCGCTCCCGCTTCAGCCGGACCACGGTGGACAGCAGCTTCTGCGCGACCACCGTGCCGTCCCAGGTCTCGGGCGGGGTGAGGCAGGTGTCGCAGTTGCCGCAGCTCTCGGAGCCGGGCTCCTGGCCGAAGTACGTCAGGAGCTGGGCACGGCGGCACTGGACGGTCTCGCAGAGCGCCAGCATCGAGTCGAGGTGCGAGGCGGCCCGGCGCCGGAACGCCTCGTCGCCCTCACCGCCCTGGATCAGCTTGCGCTGCTGGACGACGTCCTGGAGTCCGTACGCCATCCAGGCCGTCGACGGCGCACCGTCACGGCCGGCACGTCCTGTCTCCTGGTAGTAGCCCTCGACGGACTTCGGCAGGTCGAGGTGGGCGACGAAGCGCACGTCGGGCTTGTCGATGCCCATGCCGAAGGCGATGGTCGCGACGACGACCAGGCCCTCCTCGCGCAGGAAGCGCGACTGGTGCTCCGCACGCATCGCCGCGTCCAGGCCGGCGTGGTACGGCACGGCCTCGATGCCGTTGCGGCAGAGGTACTCGGCGGTCTTCTCCGTCGAATTGCGCGAGAGGCAGTAGACGATGCCCGCGTCCCCCGCGTGCTCCTCCTTGAGGAAGGTGAGCAGCTGCTTCTTCGGGTCGGACTTCCCCACGACGCGGTACTGGATGTTGGGCCGGTCGAAGCTGGCCACGAAGTGCCTGGCCTCGGGCATGCCCAGGCGCTGGGTGATCTCCTGGTGGGTGGCGTCGGTCGCCGTGGCCGTGAGCGCGATGCGCGGTACGTCGGGCCAGCGCTCGCCCAGGACGGACAGGGCCAGATAGTCGGGGCGGAAGTCGTGGCCCCACTGGGCGACACAGTGCGCCTCGTCGATCGCGAAGACGGAGATCTCACCGCGGGCCAGCAGCGAGAGGGTGGAGTCCAGGCGCAGCCGCTCCGGGGCCAGATACAGCAGGTCCAGCTCGCCCGCCAGGAACTGGGCCTCCATCGAGCGGCGCTCGTCGAAGTCCTGCGTGGAGTTCATGAAGCCGGCACGGACGCCGAGCGCCCGCAGGGCATCCACCTGGTCCTGCATGAGCGCGATCAGCGGGGAGATCACGATGCCGGTACCCGGCCTGACCAGGGCGGGGATCTGGTAGCAGAGGGACTTGCCGCCGCCGGTGGGCATGAGCACGACCGCGTCGCCACCGGCGACCACATGGTCGATGACCGCACCTTGCTCGCCGCGGAACGTCTCGTACCCGAACACCCGGTGCAGCGTCTGCTGCGCCGCGCTCTCGGTCGTCACACCCATGGTTCCGCCCGTCCGTTCCGTCCTGCACCCGTCCACAGCAACCATAGGCGCC
Organism: Streptomyces sp. NPDC060035; assembly: GCF_042736635.1. Lineage (NCBI taxonomy): Bacteria > Bacillati > Actinomycetota > Actinomycetes > Kitasatosporales > Streptomycetaceae > Streptomyces > Streptomyces sp. NPDC060035. Next base: position 97,435 of record NZ_JBHWVO010000021.1, on the reverse strand, counting down.
ACCTACGACAACGCCGGACGGGCTTGACTTCCAGGGCCCGTCCGGCGTTGTCGTACTGCTCCTGTGCGCTACCGCACGAAGACTCCCGCCTGGCTCGCCAGGTCCAGGAAGTACTGCGGGGCCAGGCCCAGCACCAGGGTGACCGCGACACCGACCGCGATCGTCGTCATCGTCAGCGGGGACGGGACGGCGACCGTGGGGCCGTCGGCCTTCGGCTCGCTGAAGAACATCAGGACGATGACGCGGATGTAGAAGAACGCGGCGATGGCCGACGAGATCACACCCACCACCACCAGGCCGCCCGCACCGCCGTCCGCCGCCGCCTTGAAGACGGCGAACTTGCCGGAGAAGCCCGAGGTGAGCGGGATACCGGCGAAGGACAGCAGGAACACGGCGAAGACCGCCGCGGTCAGCGGCGAGCGCCGTCCGAGCCCGGCCCACTGCGACAGGTGCGTCGCCTCGCCCCCCGCGTCGCGCACCAGTGTGACGACGGCGAAGGCGCCGACGGTCACGAAGGAGTAGACGCCGAGGTAGAAGAGGACCGAGGAGATGCCCTCCGGGCTGGCCGCGATGACACCCGCGAGGATGAAGCCCGCGTGCGCGATCGAGGAGTAGGCCAGCAGCCGCTTGATGTCGGTCTGGGTGATCGCGACGATCGCCCCGCCCAGCATCGTGACGATCGCGACGCCCCACATGACGGGGCGCAGGTCCCAGGTGAGACCCGGCAGCACCACGTACAGCAGGCGCAGCAGAGCACCGAACGCGGCGACCTTCGTCGCTGCGGCCATGAAGCCGGTGACCGGGGTCGGTGCGCCCTGGTACACATCCGGGGTCCACATGTGGAACGGGACCGCGCCGACCTTGAACAGCAGGCCCATGAGGATCATCGCGCCGCCGATCAGCAGCAGCGCGTCGTTGCCCATCGTGTCGGCGAGCGCCGGGTCGATCTCCTGGACGGTGCCGTCCACGATGTTCGCGATACCGGCGTACGAGACGGTGCCCGCGTATCCGTAGAGCAGGGCGATCCCGAAGAGCAGGAACGCCGAGGAGAAGGCCCCGAGCAGGAAGTACTTCACCGCGGCCTCCTGCGACATCAGCCGCTTGCGGCGGGCGACGGCGCACAGGAGGTAGAGCGGGAGGGAGAAGACCTCGAGCGCGATGAAGAGGGTCAGCAGATCGTTGGCGGCCGGGAAGACCAGCATGCCCGCGACGGAGAAGAGGACCAGCGGAAAGACCTCGGTCGTGGTGAATCCGGCCTTGACCGCGGCCTTCTCGCCGTCACTGCCGGGAACCGTCCCGGCCTGTGCGGCGAAGGAGTCCACGCGGTTGCCGTGCGAAGCGGGGTCCAGGCGCCGCTCGGCGAAGGTGAAGACGGAGACCATCGAGACGAGCAGGATGGTGCCCTGCAGGAACAGGGCGGGGCCGTCGACGGCGATGGCACCCATCGCGGCGATGTGCGCGTTCTTCCCGGCGTATCCGTCGGCCGCGAGCCCCAGGACCGCGGCGAACGCGGCACCGAGGGCGACGACCGTCAGGAAGACCTGCGTGGTGTACCGGGCCCTGCGGGGGACGAAGGCCTCCACCAGGATGCCCAGAACGGCGACGCCGATCACGATCAGAACGGGCGCCAGTTGGGCGTACTCGATGGTCGGCGCGGTGAACTTGTCGCCCGTGGCAGCTGTGGTCACCCCGCCGCCCACCGTCGTCCACAGGTTGTGGACAGCTGTTGCGCTCACTTGGCGGCCTCCACCTCGGGCTGGGGGTCCTTCTTCTGTACGTCGTGCAAGGTGTGCTGCACCGCAGGGTTGACGACCTCGGTGAGCGGCTTCGGGAAGACACCCAGGAAGATCAGCAGGGCGATCAGCGGCAGGGCGACCGCCAGTTCACGGACCTTGAGGTCCGGCATGCTCCGGACCCCCTCCGTGACCGGTCCCGTCATCGTCCGCTGGTAGAGGACGAGGACGTAGAGCGCGGCGAGCACGATGCCGAGGGTGGCGACGATGCCGGCCGCCGGGTACGCGCTGAACGCGCCGACCAGGACGAGGAACTCACTGACGAACGGAGCGAGGCCGGGCAGCGAGAGCGTGGCGAGACCGCCGATCAGGAACGTCCCCGCCAGCACCGGTGCCACCTTCTGCACCCCGCCGTAGTCGGCGATGAGCCGCGAGCCGCGCCGCGTGATCAGGAATCCGGCGACCAGCATCAGCGCGGCCGTCGAGAGCCCGTGGTTGACCATGTAGAGCGTGGCACCCGACTGGCCCTGGCTCGTCATCGCGAAGATGCCGAGCACGATGAAGCCGAAGTGCGAGATCGACGCGTAGGCGATGAGCCGCTTGATGTCGCGCTGGCCGACGGCGAGCAGTGCCCCGTAGATGATGGAGATCAGCGCCAGGACGAGGATCACGGGCGTCGCCCACTTGCTGGCCTCCGGGAAGAGCTGGAGGCAGAAGCGGAGCATCGCGAAGGTGCCGACCTTGTCGACGACCGCGGTGATCAGGACGGCCACCGGGGTGGTGGCCTCGCCCATCGCGTTGGGCAGCCAGGTGTGCAGCGGCCACAGCGGGGCCTTCACCGCGAAGGCGAAGAAGAAGCCGAGGAACAGCCACCGCTCGGTGCTGCTCGCCATCTCCAGCGAGCCGTTGGCCCGGGCCTCGACGATCTCGGCGAGCGAGAAGCTCCCCGCGACCACGTAGAGCCCGATGACGGCGGCCAGCATGATGAGCCCGCCGACCAGGTTGTAGAGGAGGAACTTCACGGCCGCGTAGCTGCGTTGCGCCGCCGCGTTCTCGTCGCTGCCCGCGTGCGCCCGGTCCCCGAAGCCGCCGATGAGGAAGTACATCGGGATGAGCATGGCTTCGAAGAGGATGTAGAAGAGGAAGACGTCGGTGGCCTCGAAGGAGAGGATCACCATCGCTTCGACCATCAGGATGAGGGCGAAGAAGCCCTGGGTGGGCCTCCAGCGGGAGGATTTCGTCTCCAGGGGATCGGCGTCGTGCCAGCCGGCCAGGATGACGAAGGGGATCAGCAGCGCGGTGAGCGCGAGGAGCGCCACTCCGATGCCGTCGACCCCCAGCTCGTACCGGACGCCGAAGTCCTTGATCCAGGCGTGCGATTCGGTCAGCTGGTAGCGGTCGCCGCCCGGTTCGAAGCGGGCGAACACGATGCCCGCGAGGACGAGCGTGCCGAGCGAGACGATCAGCGCGAGCCATTTGGCCGCGGTGCGCTGTGCGGCAGGGACGGCGGCGGTGGCGATCGCGCCGATCGCCGGGAGCGCCGCCGTCGCTGTCAGGAGGGGAAAGGACATGGGATCAGACCGCCCTCATCAGCAGGGTTGCGGCGATGAGGACCGCCGCACCGCCGAACATCGAGACCGCGTAGGAGCGGGCATAGCCGTTCTGCAGCTTGCGCAGCCGGCCGGAGAGCCCGCCCATCGAGGCGGCCGTGCCGTTGACGACGCCGTCGACCAGGGTGTGGTCGACGTAGACCAGGGAGCGTGTGAGGTGCTCGCCGCCACGGACCAGGACCACGTGGTTGAAGTCGTCCTGGAGGAGGTCGCGGCGGGCGGCCCTGGTGAGCAGCGAGCCGCGCGGGGCGACGACGGGGACGGGCTTGCGCCCGTACATGGACCAGGCGATGGCGACACCGATGACGAGCACCACCATGGTGGCGGCGGTGACGGTGGTCGCGCTGACCGGTGCGTGTCCGTGGTCGTGTCCGGTGACGGGCTCCAGCCAGTGCATGAACCGGTCGCCGATGGAGAAGAAGCCTCCGGCGAAGACCGACCCGAAGGCCAGCACGATCATCGGGATCGTCATCGACTTCGGTGACTCGTGCGGGTGCGGCTCATGGCCTTCGGCATCGGGCTGCCAGCGCTTCTCGCCGAAGAACGTCAGCAGCATCACGCGCGTCATGTAGAACGCGGTGATCGCGGCGCCGAGCAGGGCGACGGAGCCGAGGATCCAGCCCTCTGTGCCGCCCTTGGCGAAGGCCGCCTCGATGATCTTGTCCTTGGAGAAGAAGCCGGACAGACCGGGGAAGCCGATGATCGCGAGGTAGCCGAGACCGAAGGTGATGAAGGTGACCGGCATGTACGTCCGCAGGCCGCCGTACTTCCGCATGTCGACCTCGTCGTTCATGCCGTGCATGACCGAACCGGCACCGAGGAAGAGACCGGCCTTGAAGAAGCCGTGCGTCACCAGGTGCATGATCGCGAAGACGTAACCGATGGGGCCGAGGCCCGCGGCCAGGATCATGTAACCGATCTGCGACATCGTCGACCCGGCGAGGGCCTTCTTGATGTCGTCCTTGGCGCAACCGACGATCGCACCGAAGAGGAGCGTGACCGCACCGACGACCACGACGACCAGCTGGGCGTCGGGTGCTCCGTCGAAGATCGCGCCGGAGCGGACGATGAGATAGACGCCCGCGGTCACCATGGTGGCGGCGTGGATGAGGGCGGAGACCGGGGTCGGGCCCTCCATCGCGTCACCGAGCCACGACTGCAGCGGCACCTGGGCGGACTTGCCGCAGGCCGCGAGGAGCAGCATCAGGCCGATCGCCGTGAGCTTGCCCTCGCCGGTGTCCTCGGCGGCTCCGAGTACCGGCCCGAAGGCGAAGGTGCCGAAGGTGGTGAACATCAGCATGATCGCGATCGACAGACCCATGTCGCCTACCCGGTTGACCAGGAAGGCCTTCTTGGCGGCGGTGGCCGCGCTGGGCTTGTGCTGCCAGAAGCCGATGAGGAGATACGACGCCAGACCGACGCCCTCCCACCCGACGTACAGAAGCAGGTAGTTGTCGGCGATGACCAGCAGGAGCATCGCCGCGAGGAACAGGTTCAGATAACCGAAGAAGCGGCGTCGGCGCTCGTCGTGCTCCATGTAGCCGATCGAGTAGATGTGGATCAGCGTGCCCACACCCGTGATCAGCAGGACGAACGTCATCGACAACTGGTCGAGCTGGAAGGCCACATCGGCCTGGAAGCCCTCGACGGGGATCCAGCTGTACAGCTTCTGGTGCAGGGCGCGGTCGCCGGCGCCCTTGCCCAGCATGTCGACGAACAGCACGACACCGACGACGAAGGACGCGGCGGCGAGCAGGGTGCCGATCCAGTGGCCGGCCCGGTCGAGCCGACGGCCACCGCACAGCAGGACCGCCGCTCCGAGCAGGGGCGCCGCGACCAGCAGCGCAATCAGGTTTTCCACGATTCCGACCCCTTACAGCTTCATCAGGCTGGCATCGTCGACCGAGGCCGAGTGGCGGGAGCGGAACAGCGACACGATGATCGCGAGCCCGACGACGACCTCAGCGGCGGCGACGACCATCGTGAAGAAGGCGATGATCTGGCCGTCGAGGTTTCCGTGCATCCGGGAGAACGCGACGAACGCGAGGTTGCAGGCATTGAGCATCAGCTCCACGCACATGAACACCACGATCGCGTTCCGCCTGATCAACACGCCGGAGGCACCGATCGTGAACAAAAGGGCCGCGAGGTAGAGGTAGTTGACCGGATTCACTTGGCGACCTCCTCCCCTTCTTCTTCGTGGTCACGGCCCAGCCGTTCCCCGGAGCGCTGTTCCAGCGCCTTGAGGTCGGCGAGCGACTCGGTCGACACGTCCCGGATCTGACCGCGCCGGCGCAGCGTCTGCATGACGGTGAGCTCGGAAGCGGTGCCGTCCGGGAGGAGCCCGGCGATGTCCACCGCGTTGTGCCGGGCGTAGACACCCGGGGCGGGAAGCGGCGGAAGGTGGTTGCTGCGCACCCGGTCCTCGGACATCTCCCGCTGCGTCTTGGCGCGTTCGGTGCGCTCGCGGTGCGTGAGCAGCATCGCGCCGACGGTCGCCGTGATCAGCAGGGCACCCGTGATCTCGAATGCGAAGACGTACTTGGTGAAGATGAGGTTGGCGAGGCCCTCGACGTTTCCGCCGTGCTGGGCGTTCGCCGCACCGAGGCCGTTGAAGCTGGTCAGGGAGGCCTGACCGATGCCGGCGATCAGCAGGACACCGAAGCCGAGTCCGCAGGCCGCGGCCAGCCAGCGCTGGCCCTTGATGGTCTCCTTCAGCGAGTCGGCCGCCGTGACGCCGACGAGCATGACCACGAAGAGGAACAGCATCATGATCGCGCCGGTGTAGACGATGATCTGGACGACGCCCAGGAAGTAGGCGCCGTTGGCGAGGTAGAAGACCGCCAGCACGATCATGGTGCCGGCGAGCGACAGTGCGCTGTGCACCGCCTTCTTCATCAGGACGGTGGAGAGCGCGCCGATGACGGCGACGGTGCCGAGCAGCCAGAACTGGACGGCCTCGGCGGTCGAGGTGGTGGAGGCCGCTGCGGCCAGACCGGAGGTCATGCGTCCACCTCCTTTTCCACTTCGCCCTTGGAGACGGCGGTCTGACGCTTCGTACCGGGCGCGGCCTCGCCCACCAGACCGCGGTAGTAGTCCTGCTCGTCCATGCCGGGGAAGATCGCGTGCGGGCTGTCGACCATGCCTTCCTCCAGCCCCGCGAGCAGCTCGTCCTTGGTGTAGATGAGGCTCTCGCGGGTGGTGTTGGCGAGCTCGAACTCGTTCGTCATCGTGAGCGCCCGGGTGGGGCACGCCTCGATGCAGAGCCCGCACAGAATGCAGCGCGCGTAGTTGATCTGGTAGACGCGGCCGTAGCGCTCCCCCGGGGAGTAGCGCTCCTCCTCGGTGTTGTCCGCGCCCTCCACGTAGATGGCGTCCGCCGGACACGCCCAGGCGCACAGCTCGCAGCCGATGCACTTCTCCAGGCCGTCGGGGTGACGGTTGAGCTGGTGCCGGCCGTGGAAGCGCGGCGCCGTCACCTTCTGCGTCTCCGGGTACTGCTCGGTCAGCCGCTTCTTGAACATGGCCTTGAAGGTCACGCCGAAGCCGGCCACAGGATTCTGGAACTTCTCCCCTGAGGGTTCTGATGACTCAGACACCGTCAGCCTCCTTTCCGTCACTCGCGTGTTCGTCACTCTGAGTATCGGGTCCGCCACTGACAACGAGCTCCCGCTCACGGCGTGGCCTGCGGCGCGGCACCGGCGGCAGGCTCTGTCCTGGCAGCGGCGGCACCGGGAATCCGCCCGCCATCGGGTCGAACGCCGGCGCCGGCCCGGCAGCCGCTTCGGCTTCCTTGGCCTTGCGGTCGCGGAAGATGTCGACGACGAAGGAGATCAGCAGGATCGCGATCACGGCCCCTGCGACGTACAGCACGATCCTCGAGAAGTCGTAGCCCTCGTTGCGCAGCGCCCTGACCGTGGCCACCAGCATCAGCCAGACCACGGAGACCGGGATCAGGACCTTCCAGCCGAGCTTCATCAGCTGGTCGTAGCGGACCCTGGGCAGGGTGCCGCGCAGCCAGATGAAGAAGAAGAGCAGCAGCTGGACCTTGATGACGAACCAGAGCATCGGCCACCAGCCGTGGTTCGCGCCCTCCCAGAAGGTGCTGATCGGGTACGGAGCCCGCCAGCCGCCCAGGAAGAGGGTCACGGAGACCGCGGAGACGGTGACCATGTTGACGTACTCGGCGAGCATGAACATCGCGAACTTGATCGAGGAGTACTCGGTGTTGAAGCCGCCGACCAGGTCGCCCTCGGACTCCGGCATGTCGAACGGGGCGCGGTTGGTCTCCCCGACCATCGTGACGATGTAGATGATGAAGGAGACCGGCAGCAGGATGATGAACCAGCGGTCCTCCTGCGCCTCCACGATCTTCGAGGTCGACATCGACCCGGAGTAGAGGAACACCGAGGCGAAGGCGGCGCCCATCGCGATCTCGTAGCTGATCATCTGGGCGCACGAGCGCAGACCGCCGAGCAGCGGGTACGTCGACCCGGAGGACCAGCCGGCCAGCACGATGCCGTAGATACCGACGGAGGCGACCGCGAGGATGTACAGCATCGCGATCGGCAGGTCGGTCAGCTGCATCGTCGTACGGTGGCCGAAGATCGAGACCTCGTTGCCGGACGGCCCGAACGGGATCACCGCGATCGCCATGAACGCCGGTGCGGCGGCAATGATCGGGGCCAGGATGTAGACGACCTTGTCGGCCCGCTTGACGATGACGTCTTCCTTCAGCATCAGCTTGATGCCGTCGGCGAGCGACTGGAGCATTCCCCAGGGGCCGTGCCGGTTCGGGCCGATGCGCAGCTGCATCCAGGCGACGACCTTGCGCTCCCACACGATGGAGAAGAGCACGGTCACCATCAGGAACGCGAAGCAGAAGACCGCCTTGACGAGGACGAGCCACCACGGGTCCGTGCCGAACATCGAGAGATCCTCGGCGGCGAGGACCGTGTCCGGTGCCGCGGCGAGTTGAGCGAGGCCGGTCACTCTCCTACCTCCGTTGTCACGACGTGGGAGCCCGGGGCGGCCGGACCGATCCGGACCAGGCCACCCGGCTGTGCTCCGGTGTCGGCGGGTACGCCCCGGCCGACGGAGTTGAGCGGCACCCACACCACCCGGTCGGGCATGTCGGTGACCGCCAGCGGGAGTTCGGTGGTGCCGGCGGGGCCGGTGACGGCCAGCAGATCGCCGTCCTTCACTCCGCTCTCGGCGGCGGTGGTGGCGGAGAGCCGTGCGACGGCCGCGTGCCGGGTTCCGGCCAGCGCCTCGTCGCCCTCCTGCAGCCGACCGCGGTCGAGCAGCATCCGGTGGCCCGCGAGTACGGCCTCGCCGTCACCGGGCCGGGGCACCGGGCGGGACGTCGCCCGCGGGTCCTCGGCGTGGGTGCCCTCCCAGCCGCCGAGCCGGTCCAGCTCGCGGCGGGCCGCCCTCAGGTCCGGCAGGGCGAGGTGTACATCGAGGGCGTCGGCCAGCATGTGCAGCACCCGCGCGTCGGTCGGGCAGAGTGTGCGCGGCAGCTGCTCGGGCTTCAGCGCCGCCTCGAACATCCGCGCCCTGCCCTCCCAGTTGAGGAACGTGCCGGACTTCTCCGCGACTGCGGCGACGGGAAGGACCACGTCGGCGCGCTCGGTGACCGCGCCGGGGCGCAGCTCCAGCGAGACCAGGAAGCCGACCTCGTCCAGCGCCTGCAGGGCCCGGGCCGGGTCGGGCAGGTCCTCGGGGTCCACACCCGCGACCAGCAGTGCGGCCAGCTCTCCCGTGACCGCGGCCTCGACCATCTGGCCGGTGTCACGGCCGAAGCGGGCGGGGAGTTCGGCGACGCCCCAGACGGACGCCACCTCCTCCCTGGCCCGCGGGTCGGTCACCGGACGGCCGCCGGGCAGCAGCGACGGGAGCGCGCCCGCCTCCACCGCGCCGCGTTCGCCGGCCCGCCGCGGAATCCACACGAGCGTGGCACCGGTGGCGGCGGCGGTCCGTACGGCGGCGGTCAGCGCTCCGGGCACCCCGGCGAGCCGTTCGCCCACCACGATCAGGGAGCCTTCGCCGCGCAGCGCCTCGGCGGCGAGGGCCCCGTCACCCTCCAGGCCGACACCGCCCGCGAGCGCGTCCAGCCACTCGGTTTCGGTGCCGGGGGCAGCGGGAAGCAGTGTGCCGCCCGCCTTCTCCAGGCCGCGCGTGGCGTGCGAGGCGAGCGCGAACGTCCGCTGCCCGTGCTTGCGGTGGGCCTTGCGGAGCCGCAGGAAGACGCCGGGCGCCTCCTCCTCGGACTCGAAGCCGGCCAGCAGGACCGCCGGAGCCTTCTCCAGCGAGGTGTACGTGACTCCGCTGCCGTCCAGGTCGCGCCCGCGTCCGGCCACCCGCGCGGCCAGGAAGTCCGCTTCCTCGTTGCTGTGGATCCGGGCGCGGAAGTCGATGTCGTTCGTGCCGAGGGCGATCCGCGCGAACTTGCTGTACGCGTAGGCGTCCTCGACGGTCAGCCGGCCGCCGGTGAGGACACCGGCCCTGCCACGGGCTGCCGCGAGACCGGTTGCCGCGGCCTCCAGTGCCTCGGGCCAGCTCGCCGCTTCGAGGACACCGTCCGCGTTGCGTACGAGCGGAGTGGTGAGCCGGTCGCGCTGCTGGGCGTAGCGGAAACCGAAACGGCCCTTGTCGCAGAGCCATTCCTCGTTGACCTCGGGGTCGTTGGAGGCGAGCCGCCGCATGACCTTGCCGCGCCGGTGGTCGGTGCGGGTCGCGCAGCCGCCCGCGCAGTGCTCGCACACCGACGGCGTCGACACGAGGTCGAAGGGCCGGGAGCGGAACCGGTACGCCGCCGAGGTGAGCGCGCCGACGGGGCAGATCTGGATGGTGTTGCCGGAGAAGTACGACTCGAAGGGGTCGCCCTGCCCGGTACCGACCTGCTGGAGCGCGCCGCGCTCGATGAGTTCGATCATCGGGTCGCCCGCCACCTGGTTGGAGAACCGGGTGCAGCGCGCGCAGAGCACGCACCGCTCGCGGTCCAGCAGCACCTGGGTGGAGATCGGCACGGGCTTCTCGAACGTGCGCTTCTTCCCGTCGAAGCGGGAGTCGGTGCCGCCGTGCGACATCGCCTGGTTCTGCAGGGGGCATTCGCCGCCCTTGTCGCAGACCGGGCAGTCCAGCGGGTGGTTGATGAGCAGAAGCTCCATCACACCCTTCTGGGCCTTCTCCGCGACCGGCGAGGTGATCTGCGACTTCACGACCATGCCGTCGGTGCACGTGATGGTGCAGGACGCCATCGGCTTGCGCTGGCCCTCGACCTCGACGATGCACTGCCGGCAGGCGCCGACCGGGTCGAGGAGCGGGTGGTCGCAGAAGCGCGGGATCTCGATGCCGAGGAGCTCGGCGGCACGGATGACCAGGGTGCCCTTGGGGACGCTGATCTCGATGCCGTCGATGGTCAGCGTGACCAGGTCCTCGGGCGGGATGGCCGCCTCGCCGCCCCCGGAGGGCGCACTCGTGGTGACTGTCATGCGTTCACCCCCCGGTGAGCGTTCTTGTCGTCGGCCCAGAGGGTCGACTTGGCGGGATCGAAGGGGCAGCCCTTGCCGGTGATGTGCTGCTCGTACTCCTCGCGGAAGTACTTCAGCGAGGAGAAGATCGGCGAGGCGGCACCGTCACCGAGGGCGCAGAAGGACTTGCCGTTGATGTTGTCGGCGATGTCGTTCAGCTTGTCGAGGTCGGCCATCTCGCCCTTGCCGGCCTCGATGTCGCGGAGCAGCTGGACGAGCCAGTAGGTGCCCTCACGGCACGGCGTGCACTTGCCGCAGGACTCGTGGGCGTAGAACTCGGTCCAGCGGGTGACCGCCCGCACCACGCAGGTGGTCTCGTCGAAGCACTGGAGCGCCTTGGTGCCCAGCATTGATCCGGCGGCGCCGACGCCCTCGTAGTCCAGCGGGACGTCGAGGTGTTCGTCGGTGAACATCGGGGTGGAGGAGCCGCCGGGGGTCCAGAACTTCAGGCGGTGGCCTTTCCGGATGCCGCCGCTCATGTCGAGCAGCTGGCGCAGGGTGATGCCGAGCGGGGCCTCGTACTGGCCGGGGCTGGTGACGTGCCCGCTGAGCGAATACAGCGTGAAGCCCGGGGACTTCTCGCTGCCCATCGACTTGAACCAGTCCTTGCCCTTGTTCAGGATCGCGGGAACCGAGGCGATGGACTCGACGTTGTTCACCACCGTGGGACAGGCGTACAGACCGGCGACCGCAGGGAAGGGGGGACGCAGCCGGGGCTGGCCGCGCCGTCCTTCGAGCGAGTCGAGCAGCGCGGTTTCCTCACCGCAGATGTACGCACCGGCACCGGCGTGCACGGTGAGTTCCAGGTCGAGCCCCGAACCCAGGACGTTCGCCCCCAGATATCCCGCCTCGTACGCCTCACGCACGGCTTCGTGCAGCCTCCGCAGCACGGGGACGACTTCACCCCGCAGATAGATGAAGGCATGCGAGGACCTGATCGCGTAACAGGCGATCACGATGCCCTCGATGAGGCTGTGCGGGTTCGCGAAGAGCAGCGGGATGTCCTTGCAGGTTCCCGGCTCCGACTCGTCGGCGTTGACGACCAGATAGTGCGGCTTGCCGTCGCCCTGCGGGATGAACTGCCACTTCATCCCGGTGGGGAAGCCGGCGCCGCCGCGCCCGCGCAGACCGGAGTCCTTGACGTACGCGATGAGGTCGTCCGGCGACATCGCCAGCGCCTTGCGCAGGCCCTCGTAGCCCTCGTGGCGCCGGTAGGTGTCCAGCGTCCAGGACTCCGGCTCGTCCCAGAAGGCGGAGAGGACCGGGGCCAGGAGTTTCTCCGGGCTGGTCCCGTTCTTGTCGATCTCGGCTGCCAAGGTCATCACTCCCCCTCCTCGGCTGCGGGCCCGGCCGGGTGCTCCGGGTCGGAGGCCGAGGTCTGCTGTGGTGCGTCATGGGAGCTGAGGTGCTCGGCGCCCTTCTGCGGCTGGTCGCGCGGCGCCTCGCCCCGCGGGGCGACCACGCGCGGCTGCGGAGCGGCCTCGCCCTTGGCCAGCTTCAGGCCGACCAGCGAGGCGGCACCCGCTCCCCCGGTCGCCGCGACGGCACCGGGGCGCTCGTCGGGGAAGCCGGCCAGGATCCGGGCCGTCTCCTTGTACGTACACAGGGGGGCGCCGCGGGTGGGTTCGACGGTCCGGCCGGCGATCAGGTCGTCGACGAGCTGCGTTGCGCTCTCCGGCGTCTGGTTGTCGAAGAACTCCCAGTTCACCATCACGACGGGCGCGAAGTCGCAGGCCGCGTTGCACTCGATGTGCTCGAGGGTGACCTTGCCGTCCTCGGTCGTCTCGTCGTTGCCGACGCCGAGGTGGTCCTTGAGCCGGTCGAAGATGGCGTCGCCGCCCATGACCGCGCACAGGGTGTTGGTGCAGACCCCGACCTGGTAGTCGCCGCTCGGCCGACGCCTGTACATCGAGTAGAAGGTGGCGACCGCGGTGACCTCGGCGGTGGTGAGGCCGAGCAGTTCGGCGCAGAACGTCATGCCCGTACGGGAGACGTACCCCTCCTCGGACTGCACGAGGTGCAGCAGCGGCAGCAGCGCGGAGCGGCTGCCGGGGTAGCGGGCGATCACCTCCTTCGCATCCGCTTCGAGCCGGGTGCGCACCTCGGCCGGGTAGGCGGGGGCGGGGAGCTGCGGCATCCCCAGGCTGACTTCTTGGTTGGATGCGGTCACCGGTCGACGCCTCCCATCACGGGGTCGATGGACGCGACAGCGACGATGACGTCGGCGACCTGGCCGCCCTCGCACATCGCCGCCATGGCCTGCAGGTTGGTGAAGGACGGGTCGCGGAAGTGGACCCGGTAGGGGCGGGTGCCGCCGTCCGAGACGACATGCACGCCGAGCTCGCCCTTGGGGGACTCTATGGCGGTGTAGGTCTGTCCGGCCGGGACCCGGAAGCCCTCGGTCACCAGCTTGAAGTGGTGGATCAGGGCCTCCATGGAGGTGCCCATGATCTTCTTGATGTGGTCGAGCGAGTTGCCGAGTCCGTCGGGTCCGAGCGCGAGCTGCGCGGGCCAGGCGATCTTCTTGTCGGCAACCATGACCGGGCCCGGCTCCAGCCGGTCCAGGCACTGCTCGACGATCCTGAGCGACTGCCGCATCTCCTCCAGGCGGATGAGGAAGCGGCCGTAGGCGTCGCAGGTGTCCGTGGTGGGCACGTCGAACTCGTAGTTCTCGTAGCCGCAGTACGGGTCGGTCTTGCGCAGGTCGTGCGGGAGTCCGGCGGACCTCAGGACCGGGCCGGTGGCGCCGAGCGCCATGCAGCCGGTCAGGTCGAGGTAGCCGACATCCTGCATACGGGCCTTGAAGATGGGGTTGCCGGTCGCGAGCTTGTCGTACTCCGGCAGGTTCTTCTTCATGGTCTTGATGAAGGCGCGGATCTGGTCGACCGCGCCCGGGGGCAGGTCCTGCGCCAGGCCGCCGGGCCGGATGAACGCGTGGTTCATCCGGAGGCCGGTGATCAGCTCGAAGAGATCGAGAACGAGTTCACGATCACGGAAGCCGTAGATCATGATCGTCGTGGCGCCGAGTTCCATGCCGCCGGTGGCGATGCACACCAGGTGCGAGGAGATCCGGTTGAGCTCCATCAGGAGCACGCGCAGGACGGTGGCCCGGTCGGGGATCTGGTCCTCGATACCGAGGAGCTTCTCGGTCCCGAGGCAGTACGCCGCCTCGTTGAAGAACGGGGTCAGGTAGTCCATGCGCGTGACGAAGGTGGTGCCCTGTGTCCAGTTCCGGAATTCGAGGTTCTTCTCGATGCCGGTGTGGAGATAGCCGATGCCGCAGCGGGCCTCTTTGACGGTCTCGCCGTCGATCTCCAGGATCAGCCGCAGCACGCCGTGCGTGGACGGGTGCTGGGGGCCCATGTTGACGATGATGCGTTCGTCGTCCGCCTTGGCCGCGGACTCGACGACCTCGTCCCAGTCGCCGCCGGTGACTGTATATACAGTCCCCTCGGTCGTGGCACGGGCATCCGAAAGGTGCGTCCCGGAGGGACCCGATGAGGGGTGGTGGCCGGGCGACGGGTGGGAATGGGGAGTGGTCATCAGCTGTACGACCTCCGCTGGTCCGGAGCCGGGATCTGGGCGCCCTTGTACTCGACGGCGATGCCGCCGAGCGGATAGTCCTTGCGCTGCGGGAAGCCCTGCCAGTCGTCCGGCATCATGATCCGGGTCAGGGCGGGGTGCCCGTCGAAGATCAGCCCGAAGAAGTCGTAGGTCTCGCGCTCGTGCCAGTCGTTGGTCGGGTAGACCGCGACGAGGGACGGGACATGCGGATCACTGTCCGGGGCGGACACCTCCAGGCGGATCAGCCGCCCGTGGGTGAGCGACCTCAGGTGGTAGACCGCGTGCAGCTCGCGGCCCTTGTCCCCGAGGAAGTGCACGCCGCTGACGCCCGTACAGAGCTCGAACCGCAGGGCGGGATCGTCGCGCAGGGTGCGGGCCACGGTGAGCAGATGCTCGCGTGCGATGTGGAAGGTGAGTTCGTCCCTGTCGACGACCGTCTTCTCGATGGCGTTGACGGGCAGCAGGTCCTGTTCCTCCAGGGCACCTTCCAGCTCGTCGGCCACTTCGTCGAACCAGCCGCCGTAGGGGCGGGGCGAGGCGCCCGGCAGGGTCACGGTGCGGACGAGTCCGCCGTAGCCCGAGGTGTCGCCGCCGTTGTTGGCCCCGAACATGCCCTTGCGTACGCCGATGACCTCGCCGGTGTCGTCGCGCGGGGCGGGCACCTGGCCGCTGTTCGTGTTCTTGTCGTCGCTCACCGCAGCAGCCCCTTCATCTCGATGAGGGGGAGTGCCTTGAGGGCCGCCTCCTCCGCCTCGCGGGCGGCCTCCTCCGCGTTGACCCCGAGCTTGGTGCCCTGGATCTTCTGGTGGAGCTTGAGGATGGCGTCGATCAGCATCTCGGGACGTGGCGGGCATCCCGGCAAATAGATATCGACCGGGACAATATGATCAACACCTTGCACAATGGCGTAATTATTGAACATTCCACCCGATGACGCACAAACCCCCATGGAGATGACCCACTTGGGGCTCGGCATCTGGTCGTAGACCTGCCTCAGGACGGGCGCCATCTTCTGGCTGACCCGCCCCGCGACGATCATCAGATCCGCCTGCCGCGGCGATCCGCGGAAGACCTCCATCCCGAAACGGGCCAGGTCGTACCGCCCGGCTCCGGTCGTCATCATCTCGATGGCGCAGCAGGCGAGGCCGAAGGTGGCAGGGAAGACGGACGACTTCCGTACCCAGCCGGCGGCCTGCTCGACAGTGGTCAGCACAAAGCCGCTTGGCAGCTTCTCTTCGAGTCCCATGGTGTGCCCCTCAGCCCCTCAGTCCCATTCCAGGCCGCCCCGGCGCCACACATACGCGTAGGCGACGAAGACGGTGAGCACGAAGAGCAGCATCTCCACGAGCCCGAAGATCCCCAGGGCGTCGAAGGTGACCGCCCAGGGATAGAGGAAGACGATCTCGATGTCGAAGACGATGAACAGCATCGCCGTCAGGTAGTACTTGATCGGGAAACGGCCGCCTCCGGCTGGAGTGGGGGTGGGTTCGATACCGCACTCGTACGCTTCCAGCTTTGCTCGGTTGTACCGCTTTGGCCCGATAAGCGTGGCCATGACCACGGAGAAGATCGCAAAGCCTGCCCCGAGGGCGCCGAGCACGAGGATGGGCGCGTAGGCATTCACGCTCCTCGCTCCTTCCAGTCGTCCTTGACCGTTGGACCGCATCGGGCGGACGGCTCGCCACCTCACCAAGATCGTGCACATGTGAGGCAGTTCACAAGCCCGACTGCCCCGCATCCTATGCCTGCCGTCCTGTGATCTGCGACACGGGGTACGTCACCGTCTTTGTGATCTCCACCACCCGACGAACGATCATGAAGTCGGATGAGCGGTGATCTTCGTACGCGAAGCGGCCGAGTAGCTACGAGACGTGACATCCGGTGGCGTTACCGCTGGTCAAAGGCGCGCGGCTCTATCAATCGACAGCCACTACAAGCAAATTGGCGATGGACGCTCTGCCGGTGATATAGCGATCGGCCCCACGGGGCAGCCACCCGGCAGCCACCCGGACGTGGGGCCCGGGGTACCGATGTGGACAATGCGCACGCATTCACGAACTTCCGGACGCACGGCCTTCGGACAGCAGTCGGACCACCGACGGGACACCCGGCCGGACACCAAAGGTGTGCCGACCGGTCCCCGGACAACCGGACATGACTCACCAATAGGTCATGGGGCCGGGACGGGCCGGCCTGCTGCGCCCCCCACTCGGGACGCGGTCGCGCGGTTGCCTCTCACGCGAGAGTCATGCTGTGACCTGCATCACTCCACCAACGCTTCAACAAAAGCGGGCTTGGCCATCGGTGTGAACGGATGGTAAGCGACGGGCAATTCGGGCGTATTGCTGAAACTCCGTGATCACGGCCGTATTCACGGGTGCCCGGTTTGCCCGTTACGGCGTCAATAAAGGCCCCGAATAAGCGGATTCACAGATTCCGAACGTAACTGTGTCGCAACACACGTTTCTTGATGGGACCCCTACAGCCCTGATAGCGCTAGTACCCATGTCCCACACCGCTCACATACCCAGCCACCGGAAGCCCCGCCAAAGAGCCTCCAAGACGGCGCTGCGCGCCGGAGTTGCCGGTGGCGTCCTCAGCACCATCGCGGTCGCAGGCGCCGCCGGCCCGGCCCAGGCCGAGCCGGTGACCCAGACCATCGAGATGCCCACGATCACCGCCGGGCTCTCCACCACCGTCGCCGCGTCCGCTCAGGCCACGCAGCAGGTCGCCCTCGACCTCGAGACGCAGGCCGACGAGGACGCCGCAGCGGCCACCGCGGCCAAGACCGCCAAGAAGGCCAAGGCCGAGGCAGTCCGCAAGGCAGAGGCCAAGAAGAAGGCCGAGGCGGCCGCCAAGGCCAAGGCGGAGGCCGCCGAGCGTGCCTCCCGTACCGCCGAGCGCACCACGCTCAGCGCCTCCTCGGGCTCCTCCTCGCCTTCGTACTCGTCGAACGCCACAGGCTCCGCAGCGTCCGTCATCGCGTTCGCGCAGTCGCAGGTCGGCGACGCGTACGTCTCCGGCGGCACCGGCCCCAACTCGTGGGACTGCTCCGGCCTCGTCCAGGCCGCCTTCCGCACGGTGGGTGTCGACCTGCCGCGCGTCTCCCAGAGCCAGTCGACGGCCGGCACCCAGGTCTCGCTCGACAACCTGCAGCCGGGCGACATCCTGTACTGGGGCAGCGCGGGCAGCGCGTACCACGTCGGGATCTACGTGGGCGGCGGCCAGTTCGTCGGTGCGCAGAACTCCAGCACCGGTGTGGTGCAGAAGTCCCTGGACTACGACCCGCCGTCGGGCGCGGTCCGCGTTCTCTGATTCACAAGCTCCGGCAGGCGCCGGACACCTGAGTACGGCTGCGGGCCGTCACTCCCCGCTCGGGAGTGGCGGCCCGTCCGTGTGAAGCGGTGCGCTCGGCGTGAAGCGGTGCCCGTCAGTGTGAAGCGGTCCGCATGTCCGCCTCCGCCCCGGCGTCCTTCGGCCTGCGCTGCTCCGGCACGCGGGGCAGCTCCCGCGTGGCCGCCTCGCGGCGCAGGAGCAGCACCGCGGCCACGCAGGTGAGACCCGCCAGCACGAAGCCGTACACCGGGGTCGAGCCGGAAGGCTGCGTCTCGTACACGAGTGCCGCCGACAGCACGGTCACCACCTTCCGGGCCCGGCCCTCGCACGCGGTGGCGGCAAGCACCGCCGTACCCCACAGCAGGTACCACGGCTGCACCATCGGGGAGAGGGCCACCAGGGCGACCAGCGCGATCCCCAGGGCGTGGACCGGCTGCGTACGGCCGGCCGCGGAGCGCCACGCGAGGCCGGCGATCAGCACGAGGGCTACCAGCAGACCCAGGTACTGCACGGCGGACCTGACCGGGTCCGGATCGGTGCCGATGAGCAGCCGCAGCAGTTCGCCGAGCCCGAGGCCGAGGTCGCTGCTGACCGACAGTGCGGTGTGTATGCGCCCGGCGACGCCCTGGGTGCCCAGCCAGCCGAAGCCGGTGCCTCCGAGAAGCGTCACCAGCACCACGACCGCCCCGGCGACGAGTCCGGGCGCCAGCAGCCCCTTCGCGGCCCGGCGTACGAGGGAACCGGTCGCCGCCCTGCCCACGACGACGCCGACGAACAACAGCGCCACGGCCGCCGGGGACTTCACCATCATGGCGAGTCCGATGAGCACCGCGCCGGCGATCCACCTCCCGCGCAGGGCGAGTACCGCGCCCGCCAGCATGAGGCCGATCATCAGTCCGTCGTTGTGGATGCCGCCGACGACGTGCACGAGCAGCAGCGGGTTGAGCGCACCCAGCCAGAGGGCCGCACTCTCGCTGCGGCCGTGCTCCCGGGCGAGGTGCCGCAGGCCCCACACGATCAGCACGAGCGCGCCCAGGGCGATGATCCGCATTCCCAGCACGGCGGGAACGATCGTTCCGCCCGTGGCCCACGCCACGCCCCGCGCGAGGAGGAGGAAGAACGGTCCGTACGGTGCCGGGGTGTCGGTCCAGTGTCCGCCGACGCTCGCCGCCGCGTCGGCGCCGGGCCCGGCGGGGTCGAGTACCGACGGCCCGACGCTGTAGACGTCGTGGCCTTCGAGGACCATCGCGCCCTGGGCTATGTAGCTGTACACATCGGCGCTGTACAGCGGAGGGGCCAGTGCGAGCGGGACCGCCCACCAGACAAGGGTGAGGAGTGTGTCGCGGACGGATGCTCCGGCCCTGCCGTACAGCCACCAGGAGACGACGAGCAGCGTCAGGCCGCCGTACGCCAGCACGTAGCCCGCAGCGGTCACCGCGGGCCCGTGCGGGACCCACAGCCCCCACGGGTCATGGGCCGGCAGTGTGCCGACGGCCCAGCCGCCCAAGGCGGCGGCCGAAGACCCGGCCGCACCCAGCCGACGGTATCCGTCGGCGCTCCACTCCCCCATGGCCCGCATGGTCCGCAACCTACCTCAGGCCCACGAACTGCCACAGGGACGGAGTCGCACCCTGGTTCAGGCCTTCGGGGCGACCTTCGAGAGCCCGTTGATGATGCGGTCCATCGCGTCGCCGCCCGTCGGGTCGGTGAGGTTGGCGAGCATCTTCAGCGTGAACTTCATCAGGAGGGGGTGGGTCAGCCCCCGCTGGGTCGCGATCTTCATGATCTTCGGGTTGCCGATCAGCTTCACGAAGGCGCGGCCCATCGTGTAGTAACCGCCGTAGGTCTCTTTCAGCACCTTCGGGTAGTTGTTCAGGGCCAGTTCGCGCTGGGCGGGGGTCGCACGGGCGTGGGCCTGGACGATGACGTCCGCGGCGATCTGGCCCGACTCCATGGCGTACGCGATGCCCTCGCCGTTGAACGGGTTGATCATGCCTCCCGCGTCACCGACGAGCAGCAGGCCCTTGGTGTAGTGCGGCTGGCGGTTGAAGGCCATCGGGAGCGCGGCGCCACGGATCGGCATCGTCATGTTGTCCGGGGTGTAGCCCCAGTCCTCCGGCATGGAGGCGCACCACGCCTTGAGCACCTCGCGCCAGTCGAGCTCCTTGAAGGCGGAGGAGGAGTTGAGGATGCCGAGGCCGACGTTGGACGTGCCGTCGCCCATACCGAAGATCCAGCCGTAGCCGGGCAGCAGGCGGTCCTCGGCGCCGCGGCGGTCCCACAGCTCCAGCCAGGACTCCAGGTAGTCGTCGTCGTGGCGGGGCGAGGTGAAGTACGTACGGACCGCGACGCCCATCGGACGGTCCTCGCGGCGGTGCAGACCCATGGCGAGGGAGAGCCGGGTGGAGTTTCCGTCGGCGGCGACGACGAGCGGGGCGTGGAAGGTGACCGGGGTCTTCTCCTCGCCGACCTTGGCGGTCACGCCGGTGATGCGTCCGGTGCGCTCGTCGAGGACCGGCGCGCCGACGTTGCAGCGCTCATGCAGCCGCGCGCCCGCCTTCTGCGCCTGGCGGGCCAGCTGCTCGTCGAAGTCGTCGCGCTTGCGGACCAGTCCGTAGTCCGGGAACGAGGCGAGATCCGGCCAGTCCAGCTGGAGGCGGACGCCGCCGCCGATGATGCGCAGGCCCTTGTTGCGCATCCAGCCGGCCTCTTCGGAGATGTCGATCCCCATGGCCACGAGCTGCTTGGTGGCGCGCGGCGTGAGGCCGTCGCCACAGACCTTCTCCCTCGGGAACGCCGTCTTCTCCAGGAGGAGTACGTCGAGTCCGGCCTTGGCGAGGTAGTAGGCCGTCGTGGAGCCGGCTGGGCCCGCCCCGACGACGATCACGTCCGCGCTGTGTTCGGAGAGGGGCTGCTCGGTCACGGTCGGATCTCCCGAAGACTCGAAATCGCGTGCCGCGCGGCACAGGTCGCGTGCAGTCTATGGGTGCCTGCTGATCAACCTCCCGAAGGGCTCCCCCCGATGCCTCACATGCCTGACCCGACCCCGTCCGTACATCTGCGCGTCCCCACCGACGAGGATGCCCTGGCCTGGTACCGGGTGTTCGACGACCCCGAGGTGATGGAGTTCCACGGCGGCCGGTCGGCGGAGTACTCCGTGTACGAGGAGTTGACCGCCCTTCCCCAAGCTCTCAACTCCGTTCGAGCAGGGGAGGCCCCATTCGCAGGCACGACGCCGAGCTCGGCCACTGCCTGTGGACGGTGCTGGACGACGCCGGTGAGGTGCTCGGCTTCACGGGCGCCCAGCCGTGGCCGCACGAGTCGTTCGGCCCGGTGGGCGAGATCGAGATCGGCCGGCGGCTGG
Source organism: Streptomyces sp. NPDC060035 (assembly GCF_042736635.1). NCBI lineage: Bacteria > Bacillati > Actinomycetota > Actinomycetes > Kitasatosporales > Streptomycetaceae > Streptomyces > Streptomyces sp. NPDC060035. Next base: position 76,293 of record NZ_JBHWVO010000021.1, on the reverse strand, counting down.
GCCGGGCCTCGTGGGGGCACGGCTACGCGACCGCCGCACGCACCACGCTGGAGCGGACAAGGGCTCTCGGCGTGCGGGAGGTCGTGGCGATGATCAATGCGCGGAACGCCCGCTCGGTGGCGGTGGCCGTACGTCTCGGTATGCGGCAGGCCGAGACGTACACCATCCCGGTGTCGAAGCAGGAGGCGTACTGCTTCCGGCTGGAGCTCTGAGCCCCCGCCGGGTCAGGCGCGGGCTCCGAAGGCGCGGGCCCCGAGCCCCCGCCGGGTCAGGCGCGCACACCCCGGTGCAGTGCCACCACACCACCCGTGAGGTTGCGCCAGGCGACCTTCGACCAGCCGGCCTTCTGCAGGAGGGCGGCGAGACCGGCCTGGTCGGGCCAGGCACGGATCGACTCGGCGAGATAGACGTACGCGTCCGGGTTGGTGCACACGGTGCGGGCGACCGGCGGCAGCGCCCGCATCAGGTACTCGCTGTAGACCCTGCGGAACGGCGCCCAGGTCGGCTGCGAGAACTCGCAGATCACGACCCGGCCGCCGGGCTTGGTCACCCGGTACAGCTCACGCAGCGCCTGGTCGGTGTCCTGGATGTTGCGCAGCCCGAAGGAGATCGTGACGGCGTCGAACGTCTCGTCCTTGAACGGGAGTTTCGTACCGTCTCCCGCGGTGAACGGCATCCACGGGTGACGCTCCTTACCGACCCGCAGCATCCCGATCGAGAAGTCGCAGGGCACCACGTACGCGCCCGCCTGCGCGAACGGCTGCGAGGAGGTGGCGGTTCCGGCGGCCAGGTCGAGGATCTTCTGCGCCGGACGCGCGTCCACCGCCTTCGCGACCTCCTTGCGCCAGAGCCTGGCCTGCCCGAGGGAGATCACGTCGTTGGTGAGGTCGTAGTTCGCCGCCACGTCGTCGAACATCGAGGCGACTTCGTGCGGCTGCTTGTCCAGGGATGCTCGGGTCACCCTCCCATTCAAGCAGCCCCGGTGCCGGCGTCTCACGGCGGCGTGAGCCGGTCTTCAACCTTTCGGGCCCGGCAGCGCTCAGTAACAGGGTGAGACCGCCGAGAACCGGAGAGGGAGGGGGCAGATGCCTACCGTCGACAGCCGGGATTTTGCCGGCTCCGCGAGCTTCGAGGAATTCGCCCGGGCGAGCCAGCGACGTCTGTACCGGACGGCCTATCTGCTCTGCGGTGACGCGGAGGGCGCCCGCGATCTGACCCAGACGACGCCGGCGAAGCTGTTCCAGCACTGGCGGCGGGCGAGCACGGCCCAGTACCCGGAGGCCTATGCGCGCACGGTGCTGACGCGTACGTATCTCGCGGAGCGCCGACGCCGGCTCCGCGATCTCCTCGCCCATACCCGGGTCGACGCGCCGGGTGCCTCCGTCGGTCCCGAGCTGACGGTGACACTGCTGGCCGCGCTGGCCGAACTCCCGCCGCGGGCACGGGCGATGGTCGTGCTGCGCTACTGGGAGGACCTGAGCGTCGAGTCCGTCGCCGACCTGCTGCGGTGCAGCGAGTCCACGGTCAGGAGCCAGTGCTCACGATCACTTGCGCGGCTGCGGGAGCAGTTGGGGCCGGCCCACCTCTACACCACCCTCTACCTGGACCCCCCGTGGCAGCAGTCCGCCCCGGCAGCTGCCGCCACCCCCCGTGAGCCGGCCGCAACCGCACCCGCCCCGGCCGATCCGGCGACGACACCCGCGGTATCGGCCGGCCCTGCGACAACGCCCCCTGCCTCGGACAGTCCCCGGGCCCCTGCTCCCCCTCCGCGCGACATTCCGGTGCCCGCCCGAGGGCCGGGCACGTTCGTCGCCTCGCGGACCGGGGGCGAGGCACAGGGCCGCGGACCGGTACGCCGGTACACGGTCGAAGTGGAGGACGGTGTCGAACTGGATCCGGACGACGCGGCCCGGGCCGTCTCCGAGATCCTGGGCGATCCGCGGGGCTGGACCGCCGACGCGGCGTACGGATTCCGGCTGGTCTCCTCCGGCACGGCGGACTTCACCGTACGGATCGCCACTCCCGGCACCACGGACCGGATCTGCCACGTGACCACTCCGAGCAGCAGGGGAAACGTGAACTGCCGTACCGGTCATACCGTCGTGGTGAACCTCAGGTTGTGGGTGCGCGGTTCACCGCAGTTCGACGGCCCCATCGAGGAGTACCGCGCGCTGATCATCAACCATGAAGTGGGGCACGAGATCGGCCGCGGCCACGAGTCGTGTCCCGGCCGGGGACAGCCGGCTCCTGCCATGATGCAGCAGATCAAGGGGCTCCTGGGCTGTGCGGCCAACGCGTGGCCGTACGACAGGCGGGGACGTTGTCTGGCGGGCCCGCCCGTCCCCTGAACCCCGCCGGCGGTGTCCGCTCGCGGCTCAGGAGCTGCGGAAGACCAGGCGCCCGCCGAGAACGGTCGCGACGCAGCTGCCCGTGCCCGCCGCTATCAGTCCCGCCACGTCCCGCACGTCGAAAACCGCCAGGTCTGCGGCGCCGCCGACGGCCGGCGGGCCGCCGAGTGCGTCCGCCGGCTCCTGTACCCCCGCGAGCGGATCGAGTGAGACGAGCCGGTTCGCATCCTCCTCGGCCGGCGGGTGGACGCGCAGTCCCGAGCGAGTCACGGCAGTGCGCACGGCGGGGCGGGTGAAGGTCCCGGCGACGGCGGTCGTGCCGTGCCGGAGCATCCGCTGCAGCCCGCGCCGGGCACTCGCGCCCCATCGGGCGTCGTCCGGCGCGAGCGCGGTGAGCGCCTCACCCGTCAGCGGCTCCGTGCCCAGCTCGTCCGCCTCGCGCGGGTCGGGGTGGTAGGCCGTCTCCAGCAGGGCCGTTGCCCCGACGTTCACCAGGCCCGGGGTGATGAGCCCGGACCAGCGCCGCACCCTGGCCTGCGGGAAGGCCGCGGTGACGTCCCCGTACCGGCCCACGGCGACGACGAAGCCGCCGTCCACGGCCACGGCGTCCACCCCTTCGGGGGCTCCGATGACCGCGTCGGCGGCGTGAATCGTCAGCATGGCGAAACTAGTTGGCGCTCAGCAGCTTCAGCTCGGGGTGCGCTGTGCCGCCCGCGATCGCCGTGGACGAGATGTGCGAGGCGACCCGCTCGTCGACCGGGTCGTTCGCCGGGTCGTCGTGGACGACGAGGTGCTCGTACGTCGTGGCGCGCTGCGCCGGCACCCGGCCCGCCTTGCGGATCAGGTCGATGATCTCCAGGCGGTTCGAGCGGTGCTTGGCGCCGGCCGAGGAGACGACGTTCTCCTCCAGCATGATCGAGCCGAGGTCGTCCGCGCCGTAGTGCAGCGACAGCTGGCCGACCTCCTTGCCGGTGGTCAGCCAGGAGCCCTGGATGTGGGCGACGTTGTCGAGGAAGAGCCGGGCGATGGCGATCATCCGCAGGTACTCGAAGAGCGTGGCCTGCGTCCTGCCCTTCAGCTTGTTGTTCTCCGGCTGGTACGTGTACGGGATGAAGGCGCGGAAGCCGCCCGTCCGGTCCTGTACGTCGCGGATCATCCGCAGGTGCTCGATGCGCTCGGCGTTGGTCTCGCCGGTGCCCATCAGCATGGTGGAGGTGGACTCGACACCGAGGCCGTGGGCGATCTCCATGATCTCCAGCCAGCGCTCGCCCGACTCCTTGAGCGGAGCGATCGCGTTGCGCGGCCGGGCCGGCAGCAGCTCGGCGCCGGCACCGGCGAAGGAGTCGAGGCCGGCGGCGTGGATCCGCTGGATGGCCTCCTTCGCGGAGACGTTGGAGATGCGCGCCATGTGCTCGATCTCGGAGGCGCCGAGCGAGTGGATGACCAGCTGCGGGAACGCCTTCTTGATCGCGGAGAAGTGTTCCTCGTAGTACTCGACGCCGTAGTCCGGGTGGTGACCGCCCTGGAACATGATCTGCGTACCGCCCAGCTCGACGGTCTCCGCGCAGCGGCGCAGGATGTCGTCGAGATCGCGGGACCAGCCCTTGGCGGTGTCCTTGGGCGCTGCGTAGAAGGCGCAGAACTTGCAGGCCGTGACACACACGTTGGTGTAGTTGATGTTGCGCTCGATGATGTACGTCGCGATGTGCTCCGTACCCGCGTAGCGACGGCGGCGTACGGCATCGGCTGCCACCCCCAGCGCGTGCAGCGGTGCCGACCGGTACAGGTCGAGCGCCTCCTCCGGGGAGATCCGCCCGCCTTCGGCGGCGCGGTCGAGGACGGGCTGAAGGTCGGCCTTCTCGGTCACCGGGCTGTCACCTTTCGGCGGTTTCTCTACGGATCCACGGACCGATCCAGCGTACGCCAGCCCCTGCCGCGGTCAGTCGTCGGACCGGGTGAGCGTGCCCTTCGGGGTGCCGGCGGCCTCCTCGTCGGAGCGATAGCCGAGCGTGCCGCCCGTGAGGGTGAAGACCAGATCGGCATCGTCGCCGGTGCACAGGACGCCGTCGGCGTTGTCCGGGTCGGTGCGTTCCCGGATCTTCACCTCCGTGGCCGTACCGGAGACGAGTCTGCCGATGCCCTTGCACACGACGGTCACGCCGATCGCATCGAGCCGGTACGAAAGGCGGACCACGTCCTCGCCCTTCCTCCCTTCGGTGAACACGGCGGTGAGCGTGCCGTGCGACACCCCGCTGCGTTCGGTGGTGGGGCCCTGCCAGGTGCCGGCGAACGCCTTGGGCAGCGTGCTCACCGAACTGCCGCCCGGAGCGGTCGGCTCCGGGGCGGTCGTCCCCGGGCTTTCCGAGTGGGTGGCGGCCGGGGGATGCGCGGCTCCGTCGCGGCGGTTGTCGTCGCCGCCGCCCTGCAGCAGGTCCTGGAGCATCCCCGTGCCGAGCGTCACGGCGGCGAGTGCTCCGGCCACGGCCAGCGCGACGGTGCAGCTCACCCGCCGCCCCCGGCGCGTCCCGGGCTGCGACTCGGCGCTCACGCCGACGGCGATGCGGCCGCCGGATCCGCGCTGCCCGGGAACGCCGGTCCCCTCACTGCCGCCCGTACCGGCCGAACTCTCCCTGCCGGCCCTGCCGTCGGACCCGCCGGTGGGCGGTGGCAGGGGCGGTGCGAGGGGCGGGCCGAACGTGCCGAGCGCCGCGCTCCCCAGTGACGCGTTGCTGAACGGCACCGGGCCCGACTGGACCGGGGCTTCCTGCGGCTCCAGGTCGAGCAGTGCCACCGCGGCCCGGCTGACCTCGCGTACCAGGGAGTTCGGCAGCCAGCCCGACGCCACCAGCGCGGCGGCCCCGCCCGGGGCGAGTCTGCGGGCCAGCTCCGCCGGGGCGAGCCGGTCCCGGGGGTTCTTCGCGAGACACCCGGCCACCAGCTCGCGCAGTTCGCCCTCCAGGTCGCCCAGTTCGGGTTCCTCGTGCACCACCTTGTAGAGGAGTACGGCGGAGGAGTCGCCCGCGAAGGGGGCGTTGCCCGTCGCCGCGTACGCGAGGACCGCACCGAGCGAGAAGACGTCGGCCGCGCCGGAGATGTCCAGGCCCCGGATCTGTTCCGGGGCCATGTAGCCGGGCGAGCCGACCGAGACCCCGGTGGAGGTGAGGGAGACGGTCGCGCCGAGGGCACGGGCGATGCCGAAGTCGATCAGCCGGGGGCCGTCGAGTGCCAGCAGGACGTTGGACGGTTTCACGTCCCGGTGGATGAGGCCGTGGGCGTGCACGGCGTCGAGCGCCTCGCCGAGACCGGCCCCCAGGGTCCGTACCGCGTACTCGGGCAGCGGGCCGTGCCGGGTGACCGCGTCCGACAGTGGCGGCCCGGCGACGTAACCGGTGGCCACCCAGGGCACGGGCGCGTCCGGGTCGGCGTCCAGGACGGGGGCTGTCCACTGCGCCCCGAGCCGCCGGGCGGCTTCGACCTCACGCCGGAATCTGGCACGGAACTGCTCGTCGAGGGCGAAGTGGGGGTGGACGACTTTGACCGCGACGGTACGTCCGCCCGCGCTGCGGCCCAGATAGACCCGGCCCATTCCGCCGGCCCCGAGCCGGCCGAGCAGCCGGTAGGCACCGATGGTGTGCGGTTCGCCGGCTTCCAGCGGCTGCATACGGTCTCCCCCTGTGGGCCTTTGGGACCTCCGACCGCAGCCTAGGGCGCACAGGTCACGCGGTCACTGAGAACCCTTCTGCCGATTTCGCCCCTAAGGGCACGAAGGGCGGTTTTCGCCACAGCGAAAGGCGCGAATACGCCGTTCATCCGCGCGATTCCGGGACGCCGGCCGGATGCGTTCCGGGCGATGTCCGCTATTCGGCTTCGGATGCACGGGACAGGCACCGTCCATTCGTCCCTTTACCGGAACGGAATGCCGACGACGGCCGTCGCGCGAGGAGACCGATAAAGGACCGGCGGGCCCGGGAAAGGTACGGGATTCATCTATTCCCGCACCATTCCCGTTGTGTCCGGCTCAGCCGCCGAGCAGCTCGACCGTCACGTCCGCGGGGAAGCCGGTGGTCGGTCCCGTCCTGCGGGCGAACTCGCGCACCCCGGCCAGCTGGTCCCGGCCGAAGCGGAAGTCCAGGGTCGTGAAGTAGCGCTCCAGCACCTCGGCGTCGAACGCCTCCCAGCGGGCCGCCTGCTCGGCCACCTTCGTGACCTCCTCCAGCGAGACGTCGCGCGAGGCCAGGAAGGCCTCATGGACCTTCTCGACGTAGAGGGGGTGCGCGGCCAGATAGTCCTTGCGGACCGCCCAGAGCGCGAAGACGAACGGGAGTCCCGTCCACTCCTTCCACATCTGGCCCAGGTCGTGCACCTGCAGCCCGAGCCGGGGGGCGTCGTGCAGATTGGCGCGCAGCGCGGCGTCGCCGATCAGCACCGCCGCGTCGGCCTCCTGCATCATCAGGCCGAGATCCGGCGGGCAGGTGTAGTAGTCGGGCGTGACTCCGTAGCGCTCGGCGAGCAGCAGCTGGGCGAGCCGTACGGAGGTGCGCGAGGTCGAGCCGAGTGCCACCCGGGCCCCGTCGAGTCGGTCGAGCGGAAGCTGCGACACGATCACGCACGACATCACGGGCCCGTCGCAGCCGACCGCGATATCGGGGAGGGCGACCAGGTCGTCGGCGTTACGCAGGAACTCGACCAGGGTGACGGGACCGATGTCGAGGTCGCCCCTGATCAGCTGCTCGCTGAGCCTCTCCGGGGTGTCCTTCGAGAGCTCCAGATCGAGCAGGGTTCCCGTCCGTGCCAGCCCCCAGTAGAGGGGAAGGCAGTTGAGGAACTGGATGTGGCCGACGCGCGGCCTGCTGCGACGGTCGTCGCCTTCTACGGGAGAGACGGTTGAATTGTCCACATCGCGAGGCTAGACCTGTGCCCGCGGGCGGGCACCATCGGGGCGCCCCGGCGGCTCCCCGACCCTCGTCCGGCACCCCTCCGGACCCTTCTCCGCCACCTCATGTGCTCGTCCGCCAAACGTTCGACCGAGGTGATCTTTCCCTCTACCGCTCCCCGCAGACTGCGTGCTAGGCTCGCCCGCAAGTTGCAGTTTGGTTTCCCTTGCAGTACAGAGCCTGCGGAGCATGTAACCCGCAGGCTTTTGTAGTTTTCAGACTTGTTTGCAGGTTCTGGAGCAGGGCAACCCTTTGGCCCAAGGAGGGCTTATGGCTACCGGAACCGTCAAGTGGTTCAACGCTGAAAAGGGCTTCGGCTTCATCGCCCAGGACGGCGGCGGCCCGGATGTCTTCGTCCACTATTCCGCGATCAACGCGTCCGGGTTCCGCTCCCTCGAGGAGAACCAGGTCGTGAACTTCGACGTCACTCAGGGACCCAAGGGTCCGCAGGCTGAGAACGTCACCCCGGCCTAGTTGCCCGGGTCGGCCGATCGCGGCTGGCTAGCAGTACCCAAGGAGCCCCGCTCCCCCGCCTCGGCGGGGAAGCGGGGCTCCTGCCTTGCAACCGGACGCCCCTGCCTCGCGGTCGGGCGCCCCGTAGGTCCGCGGCCACCCGGACGGCGGCCGTGTCCCGCCGGATTCCTGACACAGCGACACTTCCCCGCACAATCCCTCTCCCCCGTAACGATGTCGAGGGCCTGTGCAGAGCGTCACCCAATGCTGACGAGTCCACCCGGAACAAGGCAGACTGTTGAGCGCGATACCAGCAGCGCCATGAAGCAGAGCACGACCGGCGGGGCAAGCAGGACAGGGGGAGCATCAATGGGCCGCGACAACGGACCTCGTGTGCGCGTTCCGGAGCAGCGTGCTGCACAAGAACGGGCGGCCGGCACCGAACTGCGCTTCGCCGTGCTGGGTCCCGTACGTGCCTGGCGGGGCGGAGATGCCCTGGCGTCCGGGTCGCCGCAGCAACGGGCCCTGCTGATCGCGCTGCTCCTGCGCGACGGCCGCACGGCCACCGCCGCCGAGCTCATCGACGCCCTCTGGGGCGACGACCCTCCCTCGCAGGCACTCGCGGCGGTACGCACGTACGCGTCCCGGCTCCGCAAGATCCTCGGCCAGGACACCCTGGTCAGCGAGTCGGGCGGCTACGCGATCCGGATCGGCCGCGAGGCGCTCGACCTCACTCTCGCGCAGGACCTCGCCGCCGAGGCGGAGAAGGCGCGCGGCAGCGGGGACCGCGGCCGGGCCCGCACACTGATCAACAAGCTGCTCGGCCTGTGGGACGGCGAGGCGCTCGCTTCCGTACCCGGCCCGTACGCGGAGAACCAGCGCACCAGCCTGGAGGAGTGGCGTCTCCAGCTGACCGAGACCCGGCTCGACCTGGACCTGGAGGTCGGCTGCCACGCCGAGGCGGTCTCGGAGCTGACCGCACTCACCGCCGCGCACCCGCTGCGCGAGCGGCTGCGCGAACTGCTGATGGTCGCCCTGTACCGCAGCGGCCGCCAGGCCGAGGCACTCGCGGTGTACGCGGACACCCGGCGGCTGCTCGCCGAGGAGCTGGGTGTCGACCCGCGCCCCGAACTGGCCCAGCTCCAGCAGCGGATCCTGCAGGCCGACGAGGAGCTGGCCCGCTCGCCCGACGAGCCGTCCCCGGCCCCTGCCCCGGTCCGCCCCGCCCAGCTCCCGGCCACCGTCCCGGACTTCACCGGCCGCTCCTCCTTCGTACGCGAGCTGGGCGACCGGCTCGCCACCGCCGACGGCTCCGTCATGGCCGTCTCCGCCCTGGCCGGCATCGGCGGCGTCGGCAAGACGACGCTGGCCGTGCACGTCGCCCACCAGTCGCGCCCGCACTTCCCCGACGGCCAGCTGTACGTGGACCTCCAGGGCGCCGAACCGGAGACGGTCCTCGGGGCGTTCCTGCGCGCCCTGGGCACGCCCGATCCGGCGATCCCGGACTCCCTGGACGAACGGGCGGCCCTGTACCGCTCCACCCTGGACGGCCGCCGCATCCTCGTCCTCCTGGACAACGCCCATGACGCGGCCCAGATCCGCCCTCTGCTGCCGGGTACGGCGGGCTGCGCGGCGCTGGTCACCAGCCGGGTCCGGATGGTCGACCTGGCGGGGGCGCACCTGGTGGACCTGGACGTGATGTCACCCGAGGAAGCACTGCAGCTCTTCACCCGCATCGTCGGCGCCGAACGCGTCAACTCCGAACGCGAGGCCGCCCTCGACGTGGTCGCCTCGTGCGGGTTCCTGCCCCTGGCCATCCGTATCGCCGCGTCCCGGCTGGCCGCCCGCCGCACCTGGACGGTCTCGGTGCTGGCCTCGAAGCTCGCCGACGAACGCCGCAGGCTGGACGAACTGCAGGCGGGCGACCTCGCGGTGAAGGCCACCTTCGAGCTCGGCTACGGCCAGCTGGAGCCCCAGCAGGCCCGCGCCTTCCGCCTCCTGGGCCTGGCGGACGGACCGGACATCTCCCTCGCGGCCGCGGCTGCCCTTTTGAACCTGGAGATCCACGCGGCGGAGGACCTGCTGGAGGCCCTGGTCGACACGAGCCTGCTGGAGTCGGCGGCCCCGGGCCGCTATCGCTACCACGACCTGGTACGCCTCTACGCGCGTGCATGCGCGGAACGCGACGAACAGCCTCCGGTGGAGAGGGAACTGGCGCTGTCGCGACTGCTGGACTTCTATCTGGCGACGGCGGCGGGGGTGTACGCGCTGGAGCGGCCGGGGGAGCGCGTGCTCGACCACTTCTCGCGCACCGAGTACCCCGGGCTCACCTTCCAGGTCCGCGAGACCGCCCTGGACTGGCTCTTCTCGGAGTCCAGCGGGCTGCTGGCCTGCGCACGCCAGTCGGCGGGATCCGGCATGCCCCGGCGAGCTTCCGACCTGCTCATGGCCGTGGTGGACCTGGGCGAATCCGGCGCGAACTCACACCAGTTCGCCACTGCGGCCAAAGCGGTGAGCGAAGCCGCCCAGGCAGCGGGAGACGCGCGGGCCGAAGGCCGTGCCCGCACGATGCTGACCCATGTCCTCAGCGTCTCCGGGCGGTTCGCCGAGGCGGAGAGCGAGGCCAAGCGCGCTCTCGATCTCGGTCGGCTGGCCGACGACCCGGTTTCGCTGGCACAGGTCCCCAATCAACGGGGCATCATCGCCCTCTACGAGAACCGGCACACCGATGCCGAGACACACCTGACACAGGCGCTGGCCGCCTTCCGTTCCGACGGCAACAAGCCGGGCGAGGCATCGGCCCTGTGCAACCTGTCCCGGGTCCACCTGGCCACCGGGCGAACGGCAAGTGCGGTGGATCTCGCCCAGCAGGGCGTCGGCATCTACGAGGCGGACACCTCGGGTCTGGCCCTGCGCCTCGCCAACGGAAAGTACGCCCTGGGACTGGCCCTCAGCGGTACGGGCCGAACGAGCCTCGCCCAGCAGGCGCTCACCGAAGCCATGTCGATATTCCGCGACAGCCGTCAGCAGTTGTGGCACGGAATGACCCTGTTCCGGCTGGCCGAGCTGCACCTCGCCATCCGCCAGCCGGCTCACGCGGCGTCACATGCGGAGCAGGCACTGGCGATCCTGCGGGGCATCGGCGGCGAATGGCGGCGCGCGAACGTCCTCACCGCACTGGGACGCGGACTGGCGGGCATCGGCCAGACCGACCGCGCACAGGTCTGCTGGAACGAGGCTCTCTCGATGTTCGACGAACTGGGTTCCCCGGAGGCCGACTCGGTGCGCGCAATGCTGGACCCGGCACCGGTTGCCAGGGCCTCCTGACCCGCGTTCATCAATCGTTTATCGCCTCACGGCACTCTCTTACTCATCGATCCGTCGCGTCGGGGGGCAGACGGATTGCCGAGTGGCCTCACCACTAAGGTGAACGGCCCTGGAAGGCCCGCCCGGCGATCCACGGGGGAACCGCCGGGCGGGCCCATCCATCCGCTGTCAGACCTTTTCAGGAGTTGAACTTCATGGCCGACAAGAGCGACATCCTCAAGCCGACGGACGCGCACGCCACCGGCGAGGAGATCACCACTCAGGACGCCCACGCCACCGGCTCGCCGCTCAAGCCGACGGATGCGCACGCCACGGGCGGGGAGATCACCACTCTGGACGCCCACGCAACGGGTTCGCCGCTCAAGCCGGCCGATGCCCACGCCACCGGCGAGCCGGCCAACTAGACCTCACCCGCACGGGGAGCGGCCGCGGCGGCGCGGAGGGGGTGCCGTCGCGGCCGCTGTATTTCTGCGAACAGGGCCTGAGCCGATCGGCTCGGGCCCTCCTTCGTGCTCCCCGCCCCACCGCCCCGACCTGTACCTCCGGCGGCCACGGTTTCCGGTCATGCCGGGGAATTCAGTAGCGCAGTTCCGCCGTGACCAGGCAGCGCTTCACCCGGGAGACCGTGCGCGGGCTGTCCATGCGGACCGCCAGGGTCCTGGCCTCGTCGTAGTCGAGGTCGACCGTGGTCTCGCCCGTGTCGACGATGCTGCCGCTCGCGTCGAGGAACGTCACATCCACGTCGTACGTGTGGGAGCCCGCCACCGTCGACCGGATCTCGACCGTCGATGTGGTGACGGCCTTGCGCTTGCCCTTGCGGGGCTGGGCGCAGCGGATGACGCGGGCGTCGGGGGCGTCGGTCGCGGTCGCGGTGGGGGTCGGCGTGGAGTAGGTGGAGCCACCGGACGAGCCGCTCGACGAGCTGTCGTAGTCATCGTCGTCGTAATCCCGGTAACTTCCGTTGCTCTTCTTCGAGTTGGAGCAGCCGCCGCCCGAGCTGTGGCTCTTGCCGCTGCGGCTCTTCCCGCCGCTGCTGGAGGTCGAGAATCCGGTGAGTGCGAGCACCACCACGACCAGGACCGCTGCGAACCTCATGCGTCGCTGCATCATCGATGCCGCCTCCCTTGTTGCTGTCCCTCTTCGGCCGTCGCACAGGCGCGCGACACCGTAACGCACAGCATCCCCGCCGCAGACCCGCAGTCCAGTCATGACCCTGTCACGGTCTGGCAATGGTCTCCGGATGGCACGGGTGAGGGGCCGGGCGTAGCGTCGAGGCCGAGAGCGGTGTGAGTGTGTGCGTGCGCGCAGGCCCGGGAGGCTGACGATGATCCGCAATGTTCTCGGCTCCGTCCTCGCTCTCCTGGGAGCGGCGGCCGCCGTCCAGAGCCCCTTCCAGAATTGGTACGACGGCCGCCTCGGGCGGGACTACCGCATCCAGGACCTGTTCAACGGCATCAGCGGCACGTCGTCGTCCGTGCTGGGCTCGATCCTGCTGCCGTTCCTCTTCGCCGCCCTGGTGGCCCTCGTGGGCGTGGTGTTCCGTTCGCGCTGGGTGGTGGCCGTGGCCGGCCTGATCGTGCTGGGCTTCACCGTGCTGTGGATGGTCCGTCAGGGGCAGGCGACGGGCAGCCTGACCGTGGGCGGCGACGGGTCCGGGCTGCGGATGGGCGTGGCGCAGGCAGCCGCGGGCGGTGTGCTGCTCGTGCTGGGTGCCCTGGTGATGTCGGGGCGGCGGGGCGTACGGGCACGACGCTCCCCCGCCCCGTATCCCGTACCGCCCGACGACCGTCCGGACACCTGGCCTCCGACACAGGAGCCGGGGCCGTCGGCGCATACGACGCCGTGGCCGGAGCCGGAGGCGGACCCCTACACGGGGCCGGGGCCGGGCCAGCACCGGGGCCGGTCCGACGAGGACACCGCCCCGTATCCGGTCCAGGACGAGGACCGCGACCGCTACCACCCTCCACCCCCTTGAGACCGCCGCACTCCCCCGCCGGGGTTCCGTCCCCGAGCGCGGGGCGGGCCCGGGTGGCTCACGTCCGTGCCGCGCGGCTCCCCGTACCCGTCCCCTTCAGAGCGTCCAGCGCGTACACACACCGGTCCTTGCTGCAGGCGTAGACGACTCCCGCCTGCGCGACCGGCGAGCCGGTGATCTCGCCTCCCGTGGCGAGCTTCCAGCGCAGCTGACCGCCCGCCGCGTCCAGCGTGTACAGCACGTGGTCCGCCGAGCCGAAGTGGACCCGGCCGTCCGCGACCACCGGTGCGCCCACCACCTCGCCGCCCGCCGCGAACCGCCACTTCGGGGTGCCGGTCACCGCGTCCAGCGTGTACAGCGCACTGCCACTGCCGACGTGCACGTTCCCCGCCGTGACCAGCACGGGTTCGATGGACTGCCGGGCCTCCGTCGCGATCCGCCACCGGTCCTTGCCGGTCGACGCATCCAGCGCGTACACGGTGCCGAGGTAGTCGGCGAGGTAGACCCCGCCCCCGGTGACCGCGGGTCCGGGCGCGAAGGACGGCGGCGACAGGAAGGCGGCCGGCGACTCGAAGCGCCAGCGCACCCTGCCCGAGACCGTGTCCATGGCCAGCACCCGGGTTCCGGCGGCGACGTACACGAAGCCGTCCGGCGCCGGGGCCACCCGCACGGGCACACCGCCGCAGGAGGCCGCGTCGCCGATGGGGTAGGACCACCGCTCCGTGCCGGTGCGGGCGTCGACGGCCCGCAGTCGCGCGTCCTGCCAGAGATAGACCGTGCCGTCATGGATCACGGGCCCGGCCTCGGGCGTCTCGAAGTCGCTCTGGACGCCTCCGGTCTCCCACAGCTTCTCGCCGCTGGACGCCTCCCACGCCTGTACGCCACCGCCGCGCGTCCCGGTCAGGACGGTGCCGCGGTCGGCCTTCAGCGAGTACACCCACGCATCCGTCTGCAGCCGCCACCGCTCGGCGCCGGTCGCCGCGTCCAGCGCGTACAGGGACGGCCCGTCCGAGGCATGGATCCTGCCCCCCTCGACGGCCATCGACCAGGCCACGTCCCGGGTCTTGAACTGGCGGCGCCCGTTGCCCACATCCAGCGCGTGGACCTCGAAGGACGTCACGTACAGCAGATCACCGACCACGACGGGCGTGCCCCACACATCGTTCGACATGCGGAAACGCCACGGCCGCCAGCGGTCCGGCGCTGCGGGCGCCGTGTCCGGGGAGGGCGCGGGGGCGGGCACCGGCGCCGACGGAGCGATCCCACCGTTCAGCCCGGCGGGCGGGCGCACCCAGCCGGTGGCCGGGTCCGCGTGTGCGGCGGCCGCACCCCGTACGTCCACGGGGCGCGGGCCCGGACCGATCGCCACGTGCGCGCCGGCCAGCCGTACCGGGCCGCCGTCGGGCGCGGGCGCCACCGGTGACGGCGCGGGTGCGGTGCGGACGTCGCCGCCGCTGCGCCAGGCCCCGTCCCAGTCCGCGCCCGGCGGCGGGCCGGGCGGCTGGGGCGGCGCGGCCACAGGAGCGGGCGCGGGCGCGGCAACGGTACGGCCGCCGCCCCTCCGCTGCTCGATCATCGCGGTCGCCGGGATCGGCAGCCAGGCCGACGCCGTACCGCTGTCGTCGCTGCCGGAGGCGAACAGGTGCGGGGCGAGCTGGGCCTGCAGATCGGCCGGACTGGGCCGCCGCGTCGCGTCCATCTGCATGCAGGACTCGATCAGCGGACGCAGGTCGTCGGGCAGCCCCTCCGTGTCGGGCCCCTCCCGCAGCAGCATGAACACGGTCTCGACGGGATTGGCCCCGTGGAACGGCGCGTGTCCGGTCGCCGCGAAGACCAGCGTCGAGCCGAGCGAGAACACATCGCTGGCCCCCGTCACGCTGCGCGAGTCGCGGGCCTGTTCCGGAGACATGTACGCGGGTGTGCCCACCGCGACGTTCGTCATGGTCAGCCGGGTGTTGGAGACACCGGAGGCGATACCGAAGTCGATCACCCGCGGCCCGTCCTCGACCACCAGCACATTGGACGGCTTCAGGTCGCGGTGGACGAGTCCGGCCCCGTGGATCGACTGCAGGGCCTCGGCGATGCCCGCGGCCAGCCACCGTACGGCCTGCGTCGGCATCGGCCCGCACTCACTCACTATCTCCTCGAGCGAGGGAGCGGGGACATAGGCGGTGGCCAGCCATGGCACGGCCGCACGCGGATCGGCGTCGACCACGGCGGCGGTGTAGAAGCCGCTCACCGCACGGGCGGCTTCCACCTCACGCGTGAAACGGACCCGGAACAGCTGGTCCTCGGCCAATTCCGTACGCACCGTCTTGATCGCCACCCGCCGGCCCGACGCCGAGCGCGCGAGATAGACCAGCCCCATGCCGCCGGCCCCGAGTCGTCCCAGCACCTCGAACGGGCCGATCCGCCTCGGGTCATGCTGCGTCAGCTGCTCCACCACTTGCCACCTCCCCGTACGGACCTCAGGAACAGAAGCCCGCGAAATCCCGCCCTGTGCAGCGTCTCACCACTGGGCACCACCTGGCGGTGCGCACCCTGATTCTTCCTGTCTCAGGCCCTGGTTGCGAACCCGGGGGCGGATCGGGGTGTCTTGTGGCACTCCACCCCTTTCAGGACACCTACGGCAACAGCTCGGTCGGCTGCAGCACGGCGAAGGCGGCACCCTGGTCGTCCTGGAGGACCGCCATGCGCCCGTACGGAATGTCGAACGGCGGAGCCGAGATCCGGCCACCCAGCCGTGCGGCGGTCTCGACGGTCCGGACGCAGTCGGCTACGGCGAAGTAGTTGAGGAAGTAACTGGGCATCATCTCGGGGAAGGCGTCCGTGATGACGCTGCGCCCGCCGATCGCGGTGTCCGGCCCCGGATCGCTGCCGGCCGGGGACCACATGCGGAAGTCCGCGCCGAGTACGTCGCTGCCCGCGTCCCCGCCGCCGGTCTCGTCGAGGTCGGTGCCCCGGAAGCCGAAGACCTCCTCGTAGAAGGCGTCCACGCGCTCCGGCTGCCGGGTGTAGACCTCGGTCCAGCAGAAGGCCCCCGGCTCGTTCTGCTTCTCGAAACCGGCGCGATCGCCCGCCTGCCACAGCCCGAAGACCGCACCGCCGGGATCGGCCGCCTGGGCAAGGACTCCGGCCCGGCCCGCCCGCACCGGTTCGGTGATCATCTGGCCGCCCGCCTTACGGATCAGGGCGACGGTGGCGAGGATGTCGTCGGTGGAGAAGTAGACGCCCCAGGTGGTCGGCATACGGCCGTCCTGCTTGGCGGCGAGTGCGGCGACGAGCTTGCCGTCGCTGAAGGCGTCCGCGAAGGGCATGCCGTCGCCCGCCCGGAAGGTCCAGCCGAAGAGCCCGCCGTAGAAGCGCTTGCCGGCTTCGAGGTCGGAGAGCTGCACATCCACCCAGCACGGCGCGGATTGCGCGAATGCGGCCATGGGCCCGGGTCCTTCCGTAGCGGTGACGCCCGTCACAGTCAACGTAACGTCGGCCGCCGCGTGGCGCGCCCCGAGCATCCCGACACGCCCAAATAGAACATTCGCCCGAATCGTGAAGGTTCCGCGTCCCTCGTGGACAAGAGTTGTCCACCGAAGTTATCCACAGGCTGTTGATAAGACCATCACTCCGGAGCGGGCAACAGCGGCCCTCTGCGCGGCTTCCGCCGCGACTCCCACCCGTCGGGCCGGTTCCGCACCGCCCCGGATCGCTCACCCCGAACCGGCCCACGACCCCGTGGAACACATGCGCCGTGCACCCCGTCCGCACTGGGCCGTTCCCCATTTGCAGTCGGTCAAATCGCGCTCCGATCACCCCTCGGTAAGCTGACGGCATGACAGGACAAGTGCGCACCGTCGACGGCCGCGTGGCTGGTCGGCGCGGTCAGGCGACGCGGCAGAAGCTGCTCGACTGCCTCAGCGAGATGCTCAGCTCCTCGCCGTACCGGGACGTCAAAGTCATCGACGTGGCCCGGAAGGCGGGGACTTCACCCGCGACCTTCTACCAGTATTTCCCCGACGTCGAGGGCGCCGTCCTCGAAGTCGCCGAGGAAATGGCCAAGGAGGGTGCCGGACTGACCGAACTGGTCGCAGGCCGCTCCTGGATCGGCAAGGCCGGCTGGCAGACAGCCGAAGAACTCGTCGAGGGCTTCCTCGACTTCTGGCGGCGCAACGACGCGATCCTCCGCGTCGTCGACCTCGGTGCGGCCGAGGGCGACAAACGGTTCAACAAGATCCGCATGAAGATCCTGAACTCGGTCACCAACTCCCTGACGGATTCGGTCAAGGAGCTGCAGTCCAAGGGCAAGGTCGACAAGGACGTCAGCCCCGCCGCGGTGGCGGGCTCCCTGGTCGTGATGCTTGCCGCGGTCGCCTCGCACCAGAAGGGCTTCACCACCTGGGGCGTGAAGCAGGCCGAACTCCGGCCGAACCTCGCCCTGTTGGTACACCTCGGCATCACCGGCAAGAAGCCGGCCAGGTAGGCGCCGGCCAGGACCCCCCGCACACGCCGGGCACCCACGGTCACCCCGGGCTCCCCACGTCCTGTCTCACCGACGGCGGACCACCCACGTGGTCCGCCGTCGGCGTTCCCGCACACACCGTGCGAACGGCCCCGCGACCCTGTGGAATGGATCCATGAGCGATACACAGAAGGCCTTCCGCGACCTGCTCCACACCCAGCGCGTCTGGGACGTCACCCTCCCCGGCTTCGACCCGTCCACCGCACCCGCCGCCCCCCTCGCCCTCTTCCACACCTGGTTCGCCGAGGCGGTGGCCGCCGGGCAGACGGAGCCGCACACCCTGACCCTGGCGACCGTGGACGCCGAGGGCCGGCCCGATGTGCGGACGCTGATGCTGCACGACGCGGACGAGCGCGGCTGGCACTTCGCCACCCACGCCACCAGCGAGAAGGGCCGCCAGCTCGCGGCCCGCCCGCACGCGGCCCTCAACTTCTACTGGCCCGCCCAGGGGCGCCAGATCCGGGTACGGGGCACGGTCACCCCCGTGGGCCGTGCGGAAAGCCTGGCCGATCTGCACGCCCGCTCGACGGGTGCGCTGGCCGCCGCGCTGACCGGTTCGCAGAGCGAGGTGCTGCCCTCCTACGAGGACCTCGTCCGGGCCTCCGAGGCGGCCCTGGAACGCGCACGGGCCGAGCCGGAGGCCGACGTGGAGACCTGGACGCGCTACGTGGTCGAGCCGCAGGAAGTGGAGTTCTTCCAGGGCGAAGCGCAGCGGCGGCACGTACGGCTGCGCTACCGCCGGGACGGTGCGGGCTGGACGCGGGAGCTCCTCTGGCCGTAGTCGCCGCCCGCGGCCGGGCACGTCGCCGTCCTCAAGTGGCCGCCGTCCGTGACCGATTCGCAACGGAACCCCCTCTCTGCCGAGACCCACCGAACGAACGCCCGATTACGCTCCGAACCATGTCAGAAAGCACATCCACCGCCGGTGGACCCGTTCTTCCCGCCTCCATCGACCGCACCGACGACCGGCCGGTCTATGTGATCGGCGGCGGCCCGGGCGGCCTCGCCGCCGCGGCGGCTCTGCGGGCCCAGGGCGTGCGGGCGGTGGTGCTGGAGAAGTCCCCGGGCGTCGCCGCGTCCTGGCGCCGCCACTACGACCGGCTGCACCTCCACACCACCCGGCGCTGGTCGGCGCTGCCGGGACTGGCGATACCGCGCCGGTTCGGACGCTGGGTCTCGCGCGACGACATGGTGCGCTACCTGGAGAAGTACGCCGAGCACCATGAGCTGGAGGTGGTGACGGGCGTCGAGGTGAACCGGATCGACCCGGCCGCCGACGGAACCGGCTGGCAGCTGACCGCGACCGGCGGACGGGTGCTCACCGGACGGGCGGTCGTCGTGGCGACCGGGTTCAACCACACCCCGCGGATCCCCGAGTGGTCCGGCCGCGCCGGCTTCACGGGCGAACTGGTGCACGCCGCGGAGTACCGCGCCCCGGCCCCGTACGCCGGCAAGGACGTCCTCGTGGCCGGCATCGGCAACACAGGCGCGGAGATAGCCGTGGATCTGGTCGAGGGCGGCGCTGCCCGGGTGCGGATCGCGGTGCGCACCACGCCGTACATCGTGCGCCGCTCGACGGCGGGCTGGCCCGCGCAGGCGACCGCCGTCCTGGTCCGCAGGCTGCCGGTCCGGCTCGTCGACCGCGCCGGGGCCCTGATGTGCCGCGTCGCCGTCCCCGACCTCTCGGGGCAGGGCCTGCCCCGTCCGGACACCGGCCTGTACTCCCGGGTCAAGGAGGGCGCCATCCCGGTCCAGGACGTCGGGCTGATCGACGCCGTGAAGCGCGGCCGGGTGGTCCCCGTGGCGGCCGTCGAGTCCTTCGACGAGGACGCGGTGGTGCTGGCCGACGGCTCCCGGATCACCCCGGACGCGGTGATCGCGGCGACGGGCTACCGGCGGGCCCTGGAGGGACTGGTGGGCCACCTGGGCGTCCTGGACGCCCGTGGCCGCCCCCTGGTGCAAGGAGCCCACACCCCACGTCAGGCACCCGGCCTCTACTTCACCGGGTTCACCAACCCGATCAGTGGCAACCTGCGCGAAATGGCCCTGGACGCCCGGAAGATCGCCAGGCGGCTGTCCACGACGGGCTGACGACGGGGGCAACGGGCCTCAGAAGGCTGCCTGTTCGGTCAGGCCCGGACATCTCCCACGTCCGGGTCGCCGAACGTCTCCCACGTCCGGGTCGCCGAACGGCCGTACAGCTCGGGCCGTTCGGCGGCTCCGCCCACCGTCCACGTACCGAGCGGGCAGCCCTCTCCGGCGACGCCGAAATCGATCAGGCGGGAACGGCCGGGGTCCCGGGCCGGTCGGTCGGCGTCCGGCGGATGACCAGAGCCATCAGGGCCGCCGTCGCGCAGAGCGCCCCCGCCGCGTACCAGACCACGTCGTACGAACCGAACACGTCACGTGCGACGCCACCCAGGAACGCCACCAGGGCCGCGCCCACCTGGTGCGAGGCCAGGACCCAGCCGAAGACGATCGCGCTGTCCTCGCCGTAGTGATCGCGGCACAGGGCCAGGGTCGGCGGGACCGTGGCGACCCAGTCCAGACCGTAGAAGACGATGAAGAAGAGCATCGAAGGGTGCACCGACGGCGCCATCAGAATCGGCAGGAACAGCAGGGAGATGCCCCGCAGTGCGTAGTAGACGGCGAGCAGTCTGCGGGCGTCGAAGCGGTCCGTGAGCCAGCCGCTGAAGACCGTGCCGATGATGTCGAAGATCCCGATGACCGCCAGCAGCGAGGCCGCCGCGGTGATCTCCATGCCGTGGTCCTGGGCCGAGGGCACGAAATGGGTGCGGATCAGGCCGTTGGTGGAGGCGCCGCAGATCGCGAACGAGCCGGCCAGCAGCCAGAACGGCCCCGTGCGGGCCGCGTCGATCAGGACCCGTACGGTACGGGTCGCCGCGCCCACCGCAGGGGCCGGCTTCTCCACGTACGTGCCGCCGTACGGGGCGAGGCCCACGTCGGCCGGGTGGTCGCGCATCAGGAGCCAGACGAACGGGACGACCACGAGGGCGGCGAGGGCTACCGTCACCGAGGCCGGGCGCCAGCCGTGCCGGTCGACGATCCAGGCGCAGAGCGGGAGGAAGACCAGCTGACCGGAAGCCCCGGCCGCCGTCAGGATGCCCGTGACCAGGCCCCGGCGGGCGACGAACCAGCGGTTGGTGACGGTCGCCGCGAAGGCCATGCCCATCGAGCCGGTGCCCAGGCCGACGAGCAGGCCCCAGTAGAGCATCAGCTGCCAGGACGCCGTCATCCAGATGCTCGCCAGCGCCCCGGCGGCCACCGCGCTCAACGCGACCGCCACGACCCGGCGGATGCCGAACCGGTCCATCAGCGCGGCGGCGAACGGCGCGGTCAGCCCGTACAGCGCCATGTCGATCGAGACGGCCAGACCGATCTCTCCGAACGACCAGCCGAACGTCGTGTGGAGGGGGTTGATGAGGAGGCCGGGGAGGGAGTTGAAGGCGGCCCCGCCGATGATCGTCACAAAGGTGACGGCGGCCACGATCCATGCCCGGTGGACCCGCGGGCGTGCGGGTCTGTGGAGCCCGGCGTCGGAAGTGGCCCGACGGTCGTCGTCCTTGGCGGCGCTTTCGGTTGTCTGTGTCACGCAGCCCAGCATCCGGGTCGCCGAGACCTCCGTACGAGTGGCTGGACAGACACCCTTCGCAGGGATCGGGCCATCCGCCCGTGCGGTCAGGTGCCGGATCCGTTCCGGTACGCGGTGTGGGCGGCTCCGGCCAGGGCCGCTCCCACCACGTACCAGAACAGATCCGGGGCGTTGAACGTCGAGCCCAGGACCAGCCGGGCCACCGCGCTGCGCCCGGACAGCTCCGCCGGCACCCCCGTCAGCTGCACCGCTTCGACCGCCCAGCTGAACGCCACTGCCGACCCCGCAGCCGTCAGTGGCCGCACCCTGGGCACGAGGAACAGGACCACGGCATGGATCAGCACCGTGTACAGCGCGTCCCCGGCGTACTTCGCGAGCTCGCCGCCCGCCACCGACCGCACGCCGAGCCCGGCCGCCACGGTCACCAGGGCTGCCGCCGCTGCCACCGCCCGGGGGCCTGCCACCGAGGGAATGAATGCACGGTCCGTCGACTTTTCCTTCACGTCGAAACCAACTATCAGCTTAAAGTCTGAAGAAGCCAGCGTGAGGGAGAGGAACTCGCATGCCGCACCGCGTCGTCGTCCTCGCCCTCGACGGGCTGCTCCCCTTCGAACTGGGCATTGCCCAGCGAATCTTCGGCCGTTCCCTGAGCTCCGAGCCGCTCAACAAGGGTCAGAAGCTGTACGACGTCGTGACGTGTTCCGTCCGTCCGCCCGGCCCGGTCGCCACCGACGCGGACTTCAGCATCGTCGTCGAGCACGGCCCCGAAGCCCTGGCCACCGCGGACACGGTCGTCATCCCCGCCTCGTACGAGCTCGGCCCCGTGTATGCGGAGGGCAGGCTCACCGACGAACTCGTCGCCGCGTTCGCGTACATCAGGCCGGGTACCCGGATGGTCTCCATCTGCACGGGAGGCTACGTGCTGGCCGCCGCCGGATATCTCGACGGCCGCCCCGCCACCACGCACTGGTCGTCCGCCGACCATTTCCAGAAGCTCTTCCCGAAGGTCCGCGTCGATCCGGACGTCCTGTTCATCGACGACGGCGACGTCCTGACCTCCGCCGGGGTCGCCGCCGGAATCGACCTCTGCCTGCACATCGTGCGCCGCGACCACGGCACCGCCGTCGCCAACGACGTCGCCCGCCGCACCGTCGTCCCCCCGCACCGCGACGGTGGTCAGGCCCAGTACATCCAGCGGCCCGTCCCCGAGACGCAGTTCGCCACGACGACCGGCGCGCGGGCCTGGGCGCTCGGACGGCTCGAGCAGCCGATCCTGCTCAGCGACATGGCGCACCAGGAGTCGATGAGCGTACGGACGTTCACCCGTCGCTTCCGCGAGGAGGTCGGCATGAGCCCTGGGCAGTGGCTCATCCAGCAGCGGGTGGAGCGTGCGCGGCAGCTGCTGGAGTCCACGGACCTTTCGGTCGACCAGGTGGCGCGGGACGCGGGGTTCGGTACGGCCACGTCCCTGCGGCAGCACGTGCAGGCGGCGCTGGGGGTGTCGCCGACGGTCTACCGGCGGACGTTCCGCTCGACGGTCTCCGGGCAGGGACGCTAAGGGCTGTCCCGTACTCACCGACGGCCCCGCCGGCCATCAGAGACGGGCCCGTTGGGCGAGGTCGCCCGACTGTTCCTGGATCACCGGGACCATCACCGGGCCGCCCCGGTCGATCTCGCACCAGATCCGCTTCCCGGCGCCCTCCGGCAGCCAGCCCCAGCGGTCCGCCAGGCCGTCGACCAGCTCCAGGCCACGGCCGTTGGTGTCCTCGCCCTCGGCGTGACGCGGCTGGGGAGGACAGCAGCTGGTGTCGGCCACCTCGACCCGTACCGTGCAGGTCGATCCCGAGGAGCCGAACAGCATCCGCAGCACGGCCGGGCAGCCCGTGTGGACCACCGCGTTCGTGACGAGCTCCGAGATCAGCAGGATGAGCGTCTCCGCGAGCGGCTCATCGTCCTCCATGCCCGACCCGACCAGTCGCGACCGCGCCCATCTGCGGGCACGCCCCACCTCTGCGGGATCCGGCCCGACCTCCAGCTGAACCTGAAGCACCTGCACCGCTCACACCATCCGAACCGGCGGACACATCGCCTCGCGCCTCCTCAGGGTCACGGAACGTGACTCCCCTGCAAGACAGCATGGTTGACGTACAGTCACCGCAACAAGCGCTTCGGGCATATTCCAGCGCGAAGGAGTACGCGTGGTGCATACTGTGCGACGCACGCTGCGGAGAGTCGAACAGGAGCGCCTCGGCGCCCCGGGAGCGGACTCCCCGGCAGGCCCGGCACCGCTCCGCGGGTCGCGAGCAGGGCACCGTTCCCGGCCCGGAGTCGCCGCACGGGCCACACCCGGATCCTCCGGTTCCACAACCACTCGCATCCAACGGAGCGTACCCGAGCCGGGTGGCCGACTCCGCCCGGTGACGAGTCGTGCCGGAGCACAACCCGGTATCGGCTGCGCTGCGTCACCCCTCGTCCCACGGTCCGCGCACTCCCGCTCCGTCCCCCACCAGCTCGGACCCCCGGGCCGGCCCACCGCGGCATGACGGCAGGCTCGGCGCGAACTACTTGGGCGGTTGGGCGTGTTGAGGAAGGTCCGCGGGTCCGGACGACAGGCAGTGTCAGGGCTTCTTGTCCGGATCGTGCCGGGCTCGCAGGGCCCGGCACGCACCCTGATCCGGCCTGATCCGAACGAAGACCCTAGGCGTCCGGCTCGATCACGGTGAAGTACGCCGAGAACGCGGCCACCGCGTCCGATTCGGCGATCCGGCCGTCCCCGTCGGCGTCCAGGCTCCGGGCCGCGAGGCCCGCGACGTCGTCCTCGGCGCCCAGGACCCGCAGGGCCCGCTCCACGGCCGCCACAGGGGCGGACGCCGAGCCGTCGGGCTCCGCGCCGTCGGCGACGACGATCGCCGCACGCAGGAACGGGCGGGCGATCTCCGCGAAGCGCTCGGGGTTGTCGCGCAGCCGCTTCACGGCCCCGCCCACGAACTCCTCACGGGTGACGCGCTGGTCCCCGTCCACATCGGCGATGCCCGCCATGCCCTGCCAGAAGGCCTCTGCGCCCGTATAGAGGGCCTGACCCTTGTCGCAGCGGGCCGTCGTACCGAATTCGGTGAGAAGACGGGATGCTGCGGCGTTGAAATCGGCGCGATCGATGTAGCCGTTGCCGTCCTGGTCAAAGGCGGCGAAGCGGTGCGCGATCTTGCGCTCGTACTCTGCGCTGTCCATGCGGGGAGCGTACGACGCCGAACGGCGTCACGTGTCACTAAAAGCCCCCTACCGGTGTTACAACCTGGTCTTAACTCAGGGGGTCACGCAGTGAGGGGCCGGGACTCCTCGTCCGTGGCGGACTCCGCGTCGGGGTAGACCTCGAAGAGCCGGCGCACCCCCAGCGCGCCGAGCACCTTGTTGACGTGCGAGCCGTCCTCCGCGCCCCTGGCCGGGAGGATGAGCCGCAGCCGGCCCCCGCAGGACTTCATCAGGCGGCGCGAGGCGATCAGCACACTGACACCGCTGGAGTCGCAGAAGAAGACGCCCGAGAGGTCGAGGACCACGTCGTGCTGCCCCTCGGCCACCGCCCCGTGGACGGACTGGCGTACGACGGGTGAGGTCACCAGATCGAGTTCACCCCGGATCCGCAACACGGTCCACTCGCCCTGCTCGGTCTCGTCCACCTTCAGCGTCACGCGACTGGGCCTCTCGTTCCGGGGGATCCCGAGGATGCGGAAGTTTCCGTTCCTCCTCGCGGCTGCCCCCGTCGGACGCCCGTGAAACACCGGCCTGGTCACCGGGCCGGCAAAGGTTTCATCCAGAAATGATCACTTGAAGTCCGTTTACCCGGCCAGGAAACGGCAACGCGTGAGCTATTCCTTATCATCCGGCGCCACTCGAGGGACGTACTTGGTGGAAAGGTGCGTGCACGGCCGAGAGCGCCGACTACATTCGACGTGACGAGGGGCACAGGGCTGGGGGCTCGATGGCGAAGGACGCACCACCCCGCTGGGACCGCCGGATGCAACAGCGGCTGGCGCGCGGCGAGGCGGCGGCTCTCGGCGAGCTGTACGACCGGTTCGCCGCGCTCGTCCACAGCCAGGCCCACCGCATGCTCGACGACGAGGACGCCGCGGACGTGGTGACCCGCGAGGTCTTCGGCTACGTCTGGGAGAACCCCGGCGCGTACGACCCCAAACAGGGCTCGATGAGGTCCTGGGTGACCCGGCTCACCCATCACCGGTCCGTGCAGTGGCTGCGCAGGGCACACACCGGGGCCGGCGCGGACAGCGAGGACAGCGAGGACGACACCCTGTCCTCGGAGGAGCTGGAGCACCGGGTGCGCAGGGCCACGGCCGCGGCCCGCGCCGACTACATCGTCGCGTCGATGCCCGCGCCGCTGCGCGCCGCGCTGGAGCTCGCGTACATCCAGCGCCGGGACTACCGGCAGGCCGCGGCCGACCTCGGCGTCACCGGTGACGAGGCCCGGCGGCGGCTGCGCCTGGGACTGCAGCTGCTCTCCACCGCGAACACCCGCCCGCTGGAAGGGTTCTCGCCACCCGGATACGGACGGGCGCTATGACCGGGGGCACCGGCGGAAACGGCGGAAACGGCCAGGACGGGGAGAACCTGGGCGCGCGGCGCATACCCGGACCGCGGGCCGCCGCCGACGACAGCGACGGCCTCACGACGATGACTCCCAAGGCGCCCGGGCCCCCGGTCCTCTCCCACAAGGTGCTCAAGTCCCTTCTCGGGGCCTGGGCCCTGGCTGCCTGTTCGGCCGAGGAGACCGCGGCGGTCGAGGACCACCTCACGGCGTGCGCCCCCTGCGCGGACGAGGCGCTGCGGCTGCGTGACGCCGTGGGGCTCCTGCACAGCGACGTCAGTCTGGACCTGGATCCCATGCTCCGGGCGAGAGTCCTGGAGGGCTGCCTGGGCCGCCGCCCGGCGAAGATTCCGGTCCCGGCCTGGGCTGCTCCGTACGACGCGGAGACCGCCAGGCTCGACGCCCTGCTCCGGGACATCGGCGACTCCGAGTGGCACGCACCGGTCCGGCTGAAGTGGTTCGAGGGTGAGCGGCAGGTCAACCGCAAGACGACGGTCGCCGGGGTGATCGGCCATTTGATGGCCGTGGACGGCCTCGTCTCCACGGCTCTCGGCCTCGACGACCCGCTCGGAAGCGGTGTGAAGCCCCTGTCGCCGACCGAGCGCACCGAAACGTATTGGTCAGCCGCTTTCAGGCCGCCCACACGGGCCGTGCGGGAACCCTGGCGCGACCAGAGCCACACCCTCATCCGTACGGTGTCCTTCGCCGGCCGCGGGTTCGCGGAGCAGTCCGTTCCGTACGGGGACTTCGCTCTTCCGCTGCAGGACTCCCTCCTGGAACGGGCCTTCGAGTGCTGGGTGCACGGCGGCGACATCGCGGACGCGGTGGACTACCCGTACGAGCCGCCCGCCGCCGCCCACCTCCACCGGATGATCGACCTGGCCGCCCGGCTGCTGCCCGCCACGCTCGCCGGGCGCCGCCGCGCGGGGCTGGCCGCGCCCGCCCGGCAGCTGGTCACGGCCGGGTCCCCGGGCCGGTCCCTCCACCTGGAGGTCGAGGGCCGGGGCGGTGGCAACTGGTACATCGCGCTGGACTCACCGGCCGCCGTCGGCTCCCCCGACCACACGGTCGCGCAGGTCGCACTCGACGGCGTGGAGTTCTGCCGGCTGGTCGCCGGACATGTCCCGCCGGTGGAAGCCGCGGCCGGGCAGGAGGGCGACCGCGAGGCGATCCGCGACGTCCTGTTCGCCGCGGCCTCCCTCAGCCGGCTGTGAACCCCGTTACGCGAAGACCACCGTACGGCGGCCGTTGAGCAGGATGCGCCGCTCCGCGTGCCACTTGACCGCGCGCGCCAGCGCCTGGCACTCCACATCGCGCCCGATGGCGACGAGCTGGTCGGGCGTGACACCGTGCCCCGCGCGCTCGACCTCCTGCTCGATGATCGGCCCCTCGTCGAGGTCGGCGGTCACATAGTGCGCCGTCGCACCGATCAGCTTCACGCCGCGCGCATGGGCCTGGTGGTACGGCTTCGCACCCTTGAAGCTCGGCAGGAAGGAGTGGTGGATGTTGATGATCCGGCCGCTCAGCTGCTTGCAGAGATCGTCGGAGAGCACCTGCATGTAGCGGGCCAGGACGACCAGCTCGACGTTCTCGCCGCGCACGAGCTCGAGCAACTGCGCCTCGGCGTCCGCCTTGTTCTCCCTGGACACGGGGATGTGCCGGAACGGAACGCCGTACGAGGCGACGAGCTCGGCGAAGTCCGTGTGGTTGGAGACGACGGCCACGATCTCGACCGGCAGCGCCCCCATGCCGGACCGGAAGAGCAGGTCGTTGAGGCAGTGCCCGAACTTGCTGACCATCAGCACGACCCGCATCCGGTCGGAGGAGCGGTGTATCTGCCAGTCCATCCGGAACGAGTCCCCGATCGCGGCGAAACTGGCCCGCAGCTTGTCCACGTTCACCGTGACGTCCGCGGAGAAGTGGACCCGCATGAAGAAGAGACCGGTGTCGTGGTCGCCGAACTGCTGGCTGTCCTCGATATTGCAGCCGGTCATGAAGAGATAGCTCGACACGGCGTGCACGATGCCCTGTTTGTCGGGGCACGAGAGTGTGAGGACGTACTGCTCGGCGGAAGCGTCCGGGACAGCGGCGGGGAAGGATTCGGCAGGCTGCGGCACGGTCATGCCCGTAGGGTGCCACACCCTCCCCGGGTCAGACCGATCTGGTCATGATGCGGAGCACGTCCAGGGAGCGCGGTGGAATGTCCGGATCCTCCGCATCGTTGGTGGCGAGCATCACATGGGCTTCGCGAGCGGCCGCGACAGCCTCCGGCCAGCCCTGGTGCTCCAGATAGACGGGGACGGGAGCGTCCGCGCCGACCTGGTGCATGATGCGCAGCACCCGCAGCGCGGCGACGTCCACGAGCGCGGCCTCGGCCGAGTCGCGGAAGATCGTCCCGACGTACTTCTCGGCGGACCAGTTGTCCAGCCAGGTGTCCTCGACCAGGCGGTACACGGCGTCGGTGACGTCGCCGTACCCTTCCCGGCCGGCCAGCCAGCACTCGTGGTGGAAGACGGGGTCGGAGAGCATGTGCAGCGCCGAGCGCACATTGCAGCGCCAGCGCCACCACGGCATGTCATTGAGCGGCATGTCGCCCATGGTGGAGGAGCGACGGCCGCGACGGGAAGTGTTCTCCGAACCTTGCTGCACGGTTGTCGATCGTACGTTCCCTCGGCCCGTGTGCACACAGCCCCCTGCAATTCACCTTCACGTCACCGAGCGTTGAGCAGAGCACACTGCAGCGTTACCCGTGAGGCGGAAAAGTTCATTCCCATGACCGGACGGCGACGCCTCACCTCCCCCCGCCCCTACAAAATCCTCACGTGTACGGCGGCGGCAGGGGCGCTGCTGATATCCGGCTGCGGTGTCATCCCTGGAGTCCCGGGGGGCTCCAGGGAGCCCGTCACCGTCATGACCTGGGCCCCCGACACGGCCGCGGCCGACTCGGTGAACATGGCGGGCATGCCGGCCATGGCCAGGACCTACGCCCGCTGGATCAACGAGCAGGGCGGGATCGACGGGCACGAGCTGCGGGTGATCACCTGCAACGAGGGCGACACCTCGCGCGGCGCGGCAAAGTGCGCCCGGCGCGCGGTCGAGGAGAACTCGGTCGCGGTCGTCGGCTCGTACAGCAGGTACGGCCGGTCCTTCCTTGCCCCCCTGGAGGCGGCCGGGATTCCGTACATCGGCGGTTACGGGGCCTCGGCTGACGAATTCGTCAGCTATCTCTCCTACCCGGTCAACGGCGGCCAGTCGGCCCTGCTCGCGGGCAACGGGAAGCAGCTGGCGGACACCTGCGAGGAGGTGTCGCTCGTGCGGCCGGACACGCTGATCGGTGACGGCATGCCGTCGCTCCTCGACGTGAGCCTCACCAAGGCCGACCGCCCCGCGTCCTACGACATCAGGGCGCCCGAGGAGGCCACGTCGTACGACTCGCAGGCGTCCAAGGCGCTGCAGAAGGCCGGCGACGGCTGTGTGACCGCGGTGCTGGGCAAGCGCACGGAGACGTTCTTCGACTCGTTCCGGCGCCTCGAGCCGGAGGACAGCAAGGTCCGCATCTCGTCCGTGCTCGGCAGCGTCGGGCAGCCGCTCATCGACCGTACGGGCGGCCGGAACAGCCCGTTCGAGGGCGCGTACGTCACCGGCTGGTACCCGGACTCGCGCGATGCCCGCTGGGGCGAGATGCGTCAGGTGATCAGGAAGTACGCGTTCGGCGACAACCGGGTCGACCCCGAGGACACCGGCGTGCAGACGACGTGGATCGCGTACACCGCGCTCAGGAAGGTCATCGAGGCGATCGACCGACCGGAGATCACGGCGATCGGCATCGCGGTCAGCCTCAACCGCGGCGCCGAGGTGGACACCGGTGGCCTGACACCGGTCCTGCGCTGGCGCTGGGAGGACATGCTCGGCTCGCCCGAGTATCCGCGCATCGTCAACGGGCAGGTGACGTTCCAGGTGGTGCGGGAAGGGCGGCTGGTCGCCCAGAAGAAGGGCTTCGTGGACGTCACGGAGACCTTGCTGGACGCCCGCCTCATGTACTGACGCACGGCCGGGGCCCCGGCCCCGGCCGGAAACCGGGGCCCGGGGCTCCTGCCCTCAGAGCTGGGTGGGGGCGCGCTTGGTCAGGCTGTACTTCTGGGCGATGGAGTTCCACAGCCCCGAGGCCTTCCGCTTCGCCGCGGTGGCCTCACCGCTGGACGCCTCGGCCCTGGCCGTCGCGTCGGTCGACCTGGCCCTGCCGCCCTTGCAGACCTTCTTGTCGTTCTTCGCCTGGCCGGCCCACGCGGCGTAGTGGTCATCGGCCTCGGCGGAGGCCTGCCAGGCCTTGGTCAGCGAGGACTTCAGCTCCGCGTGGCCCGGCAGCTGGTCGACGGAGAGCCCTTCGAGGCGGGTCACCAGATCGCGGCGCTGCGCGGCGGCGCCCTGGAGATCGGTGGCCGCCTGGTCCAGCGCCCGGCAGCTCTTGATCTTCTCCACGGCGCTGATCACCGCCGAGCGGCTGTTGTTGCTGTCGGCGAGCAGCTTGTCCAGCGCCCCGGCCTGCGGCTCCGCGGGGTCGGCCGCCTTGGCGGTCGGATCCCCGGTGGGTGAACTCTGAGCGGCCACCGGCTGCTTGTCGTCCTTGGCACCCTCGTCGCCGCCGCTCATCAGCGCACCCGAACCGAGCCCGATGACGGCACAGCCGACGACGACCGCGGCGATCAGCGGAATGTGCGAGGACCGTCCGCGCTGCGCCCCGCGCCCCTGGTGCTCCGGCGGCTCCTGCGCGCCCTGGAGCCCCTGCAGGCCCGACGCGAAGGGCTGTGGTGCCTGCGGCGGCTGCGGCTGCCCGTGCGCGCCCTGGTAGGGCTGCCCGGGCTGCTGGCGGCGCGGCTGCTGCTGCCCGGAGTCGAAGCGGGGCATCTGCTGGGTGGCGCCCGCGGGCTCCTCGCTGCGGAACAGGCTGTC
Organism: Streptomyces sp. NPDC060035; assembly: GCF_042736635.1. Lineage (NCBI taxonomy): Bacteria > Bacillati > Actinomycetota > Actinomycetes > Kitasatosporales > Streptomycetaceae > Streptomyces > Streptomyces sp. NPDC060035. Next base: position 45,583 of record NZ_JBHWVO010000021.1, on the reverse strand, counting down.
GAACTCGGCGGGCGGCTGCCGGTCGCCCGGGGCCCCGGGCCGTATGCCGTACGGGGCGCCGCCGGGCACCGGCGGTATGTACTGGGTCGCGTCCGCGTCGCCCGCCTGGGCGGGCTGGGACGTCTGCCCCAGGTACTGGGTGGGCTCGGGCGGCAGCCCGCCGGGACCGGGCCCCCCGGGAACGGGCGCGATGTACTGCGTGGCGTCCGCGTCCCCGACCGTCCCCGCCCCGGGTGCCGCCTCGGGCGGCAGGGGCTGGGCGTACGGCTGCTGGTACGGGTCCTGCTGGTACGGGTCCTGCCGGTACGGGTCCTGCACGTGCGCATACGGGTCCTGCGGGGAGGCGTACGGCTGCTGCTGGGGCTGGTACGGCCCGTGCTGCGGCGCGTACGCACCCGGCTGGGGCTGCTCCGGCGGGAGCTGTCCCGGGGCCAGGCCGTCCTGGTGCGCGGCCTGCGGCCCCCAGGGCCCGCCCCACGGCTGCCCGCCCGCGGGGGCGGCCTGGTCGGCCGCCGGCCCTCCTGCGGGCCCTCCTGCGGCCCAGGGGGCACCGCCCTCTGCGGGCAGCACGACACCTTCGTGCGCGGGCCGTACAGCAGGAAGCTGCCGCTCGTCACCCTGTCCGCTCTGCGTCACCGGGACTCCTACGTGTGAACCTATGGAATCGTCGGCTCACGCTATCGGGTGGCTGCCGCCCCACGCCAAGCGCCCAGGAGCGCTCACCACCCCTTCACACAGCCCGTAACACGCAGCCCGCCTCCGGCGCTGTTCATGGTCAACTCGCAGAAGCGGCAGCTCAGGCGGCCTGAAGCTCCATCCGGGCGCCGAACTCCCGGACCGCGGGCGTCTCTCCGTACGGCTCGAGCCGCTGCTGGAGGTCATCGAGATATTCGGCACCCCGGCTGGAGCGCACCGTCCCCAGCAGCTCCATCGCCCGCAACCCCGTGTGGCACGCCTGCTCCACCTCGCGCTGCTGCACCTGCGCGGTGGCCAGCAGCACCAGCCCGATCCCGCGGCGGCGAATCCGGGACTCGGGGAGGGCCGCGAGGGCCTCCTTCGCCCGGCGCGCGGCCGGCTCCGCCTGCCCGAGGTCGCGGTGACAGTGCGCCAGCTCGTCCGCGAGGTAGCCCGCGTCGAAGTGGGCGATCCAGGACGGGTCGTCGCCCTTGCCCGGGTCGGCCTGCTCCAGCGCCGTCAACGCGCGGCCCGCCACCACCTGGCAGGTACGGGCATCCCCCATCAGCGCGTGCCCCCTGGCCTCCGCCGCGTGGAACATCGCCTCCGCGCGCGGGGTCACCCGGCCCCGCGCGCCCTCCTGTGCGGCCCGGGCCAGCTGCGCGATCTCGCGCGGATTGCCGAGCTGGGCCGCGAGATGGCTCATCGACGCGGCCAGCACGTAGCCGCCGTACGCCCGGTCGCCCGCGGCCTGGGCGAGGCGCAGCGCCTGGATGTAGTACCGCTGGGCCAGCCCCGGCTGACCGGTGTCGATGGCCATGTACCCGGCCAGTTCGGTGAGCCGGGCGGCCGCGCCGAACAGCTCACGGCCGACGGACTCGCGATACGACCCCGAAAGGAGCCCCGACACCACGCTGTTGAGGTAATGCACCAGGACGGGCCGCACATGCCCGCTGCCGAACCGGTGGTCCAGGTCGACGAGCGCGGCCGTCATCGCCCGCACCGCCTCCACGTCCGGCATGCCCACCCGGGCCCCCGCCGTCCGCGCCACCTGCGGGTCGGCGCCCGTGATCAGCCAGTCGCGGCTCGGCTCGACCAGCGCGGAGGCGGCCACGGCCGACCCGGACAGCAGATCCCGGCGCCCCACGTCGCTGCGCCACAGCTCGCAGACCTGCTCGATCGCGCCGAGCACGGTGGGCGCGAACTGCAGGCCGACACCCGAGGCCAGGTTCTTTCCGTTGGCCATGCCGATCTCGTCGATCGTGACCGTACGGCCGAGCTTGCGGCCGAGCGCCTCGGCGATGATTCCCGGTGCCCTGCCCCGCGGTTGCTGTCCGCGCAGCCAGCGGGCCACGGAGGTCTTGTCGTAGCGGAGGTCGAGTCCGCGCTCCGTCCCGACCATGTTGACGCGACGTGCGAGGCCCGCGTTGGAACAGGCGGCTTCCTGGATGAGCGTCTGAAGCCGTTCGTTCGGCTGACGGGCGACGAGAGGCCTGGCTGCCATATTTCCCCCTGAGACCGCAGTGATCAATGAAGGGATCACTGCCCGGCACATACACAAGAAATGCGCATATTCATCTGCATTGGGTACGAGCAGTAGCGAGTTGGCACAGTCGTGCAAGTGGTTACCCGCGTATCGGTGCACTGCCTCACGCGCGCCCCCACCCGTGCATCCGTGCGCCCCACATGCAGGATCGATCCGGCGTGTCCCACTGCCCCACGCCCGTAACCCCAGGTGGCGGCGGTAGTTGTGTTCATCGTGGAAAAGACCATTGGAGTGACGGAAGCCGCGCAGGTACCTCAACAGCGTGGTGAGCAGCTGCTCGACGCCGCAGCGCGGTACGCGGAGGAGCGGCACTGGGACGTGTTCCCCGGCACCTGGCTCGAAACGGTGGACGGGAGGGAACGCTGCTCGTGCGGCGAGGCCGGCTGCGCCTCCCCCGGAGCGCACCCCACCCGGCCGGACTGGGCCGGGCAGGCGACCGGCAGCGCCGCCGCCGCACGCCGGATGTGGGCCGAACACCCCAAGTCCTCGGTGCTCCTGCCGACGGGGCGCGCCTTCGACGTGCTCGACGCCCCGGAGTCCGCCGGTTTCCTGGCACTGGCCCGGATGGAGCGGATGGGTCTCACGCTCGGCCCGGTGACCTGCACCCCCGACCGCCGGATGCTCTTCTTCGTTCTGCCCGGTGCAGCGGTGAAGGCACCCGACGCCGTCGGGCACCTGGGCTGGGATGCCGCCGCGATCGACCTGGTGGGCCGCGGTGAGGGCCAGTACGTGGCCGGACCGCCGACCCGTGTCGGCGGGCGCGGTGCCGTGCAGTGGGCCCGCCGCCCGACCCGCACCAACCGGTGGCTGCCCGACGCGACGGAGCTCATCAGCCCGCTCGCCTACGCCTGCGCGCGGGAGGCGGCCGACGCCAGGACGCGCCTTTCGTAGGGTGGCCCCCACGAGCGGGGATACCGAAAGGCAGTGCCATGCCGGACCAGGCGGACGCGGACAGCGGAACCGTAACGGACAACGCGGACATCTCTGACGCGGTGGGGGCGCCCGCCGTGCGGGTGCAGGGGCTCTGGAAGCGGTTCGGAGAACAGGTGGCGGTCTCCGGGATCGATCTGGAGCTGCCCGCAGGCAAGTTCGTCGGCCTGGTGGGCCCCAACGGCGCGGGCAAGACCACGACGCTCTCGATGGTGACCGGACTGCTCAGGCCGGACATGGGGAAGATCGAGATCGGCGGGCACGACGTCTGGCGGGACCCGGTCGCGGTGAAGGCCAGGATCGGGGTGCTCCCGGAGGGGCTGCGGCTCTTCGAGCGGCTCTCGGGGCGCGAACTTCTCGCGTACACCGGGCGGTTGCGCGGCCTGCCCGGCACCGAGGTCGACAAACGGGCCACCCAGCTGCTCGACGTGCTCGATCTGGCGGGCGCGCAGCACAAACTGGTCGTGGACTACTCGACCGGGATGCGCAAGAAGATCGGCTTGGCGGCCGCGCTGCTGCACAACCCCGAAGTCCTCTTCCTCGACGAGCCGTTCGAGGGCGTCGACCCCGTGTCGGCGCAGACCATTCGCGGGGTGCTGGAGCGGTACACGCGCTCCGGCGCGACGGTCGTCTTCTCCAGCCATGTGATGGAGCTCGTCGAGTCGCTCTGCGACTGGGTGGCCGTCATGGCGGCGGGCCGGATCCGGGCCCACGGCACGCTGGCCGAGGTGCGCGGCGACGCGTCCTCGCTGCAGGACGCCTTCCTCGAACTGGTCGGCGCGGGCAGCCGGGACACCGGGGAGTCCCTGGACTGGCTGGGCGGCACCCGATGACCGTGCTCGACACCCCTGTGGGGCCCCCCGTTGCGGCCGTCGGGGGTTACAGCCTCGTCCCCGTCTTCGTACGGCTCAAGCTGACGTTGCTGCGCAACGGTCTGCGCCAGTCGTCCGGGCGGCGGGCCGCCTATGTCGCGTCCCTCGTCGTCACCGTGCTGCTCGCCGTGGGCCAGGTGATCGGGTTGGTCGCGCTGCGCGGCCATGCCCAGGCGGAGACCCTCGTGGTGCTGCTGACCGCGTTGGTCGCGCTCGGCTGGGCGGTGATGCCGCTGTTCTTCCCGAGCGGCGACGAGACCCTCGACCCGAGCCGGCTGGTCATGCTTCCACTGCGGCCCCGTCCGCTGATCGGGGCGCTGCTGGTGGCCTCGCTGATCGGCATCGGACCGCTCTTCACGCTCGCCCTGGCCCTCGGCTCGGTGATAGCGGTGGCGCGGGGCGCGGCCGCGGTGGTGGCCGCAGTCATCGCCGTACCGCTGGCTCTGCTGGTCTGCGTGGCGCTGGCCCGGTCCGTCGCCACGGCCAACATCCGGCTGCTGACCTCCCGCAAGGGCCGCGATCTCGCCGTGCTCAGCGGGCTGGTGATCGGGGTGGGCATCCAGTTCGTCAACTTCGGTGCGCAGCGCCTGGGCCGGACGGGAGGGCTGTCCTCGCTCGAACCGCTCGCGGACGTGGTGCGCTGGCTGCCGCCGGCCTCGGCTCTCGGCGCGGTGGGGTCCGCGTCCGAGGGGGCCTACGGAACGGCTGTCGTGCAGTTGCTGCTCTCCGTGCTCGCACTGGGTGCGCTGGGGTGGCTGTGGCATCGGAGCCTGGCGAAGCTGATGACGTCACCGGACGGTTCCACGATCGCCGCCGCCGAGCCGTCCTCCGACCGGTCCGGAGCCGGCCGCTCCGGACTCTTCGCGCTGCTTCCCGAGGGGCGTACGGGGACGGTGATGGAGCGGAGCCTGCGGTACGTCGCACGGGACCCGAAGACCAAGGCGGCCTGGGTGACGGCACTGGCGATCGGCTTGATCGTGCCGTTGCTCAACGCGGTACAGGGGACCGGCTCGGTCTACCTCGCCTCGTTCGCGACGGGCATGCTCGGCATGCAGATGTACAACCAGTTCGGGCAGGACACCTCCGCTTTCTGGATGGTGGCGCTGTCCATCTCCTCCACCCGGGACGCCTACCTCGAACTGCGGGCGCGGGCGCTGGCGCTGCTGGTGATCACACTGCCGTACACGGTCCTGGTGACCGCCGTGAACGCGGCGGTGCTCGGGGACTGGGCGATGCTGCCGGGGGCCATGGGGCTGTCGTTCGCCCTGCTGGGCGGGATGCTCGCGACGGGCGCCCTGGCCTCGGCGATGGTCCCGTACTCGATCCCGCAGGAGGGTGCCTTCAAGAACGTGGCGCCGGGGCAGGCGGGGCTGGCCTGGATCTCCATCCTCGGCGGGCTGGTGGCGGCCGGGCTGCTCAGCGGGCCCGTGATCGGGCTGACGATCTGGCTGCACACAGCTGATCTGCGGGACTGGCTGTGGCTGGTGCTGCCGGTGGGCGCGGTGTACGGGGCGTTCATCGGCCGGCTCGGGGTACGGCTGGCCGCGCGCCGCACGGCGGACCGGCTCCCGGAGATCCTGGCCGCGGTCAGCAAGGGCTGAGCGGCTGTCGGGGTCAGGGGCCGGCCGGTTCCGTCAGGGGCTGACCGGCTCCCTGTCGTCCCGGAAGTCCTCGGCGAGCTGCTCCAGGAACGGCTCGACCGCCGTGCGCCAGCCGTCCGGCCGGTCGTAGTGGACGAGATGGCCGGCATCGGCCACCTCCGCGTACTGCCCGCGCGGCAGGACCCGGACCATTTCCTGGGCCTCCGCCCGGCCGAGCTCGCCGTCGAGGCCGCGCAGGACGAGGGCGGGGCACCGGACCTGCGCCAGCTCCTCCCAGTGGGCGTCGTAGACCCAGGTCGCGCGGGACCGGAGCATCTGGCGGCGGGAGAAGACGGGGCGCCAGCCGTCGGACCGCTCGGCCATCACCTCGGCGAAGAACTCACCGCGGGACGGATTGGGCCGCTCCACCCAGGGATCGTCCTCGCCGAACCACTTCCGTACGTCGGAGAGGGTCGCGAAGGGGACCGGCCAGGCGTCGAACCAGTCCTCCCATTCCCGCTGCGAGGCCGCCCCGAGTGCGGAGGCCCGCATGTCGCAGATGATCAGGGCCTTGACGAGATCGGGGCGCTTGGCTGCGAGCTGCCACGCGGTGAGGGCACCCATCGAATGTCCGATGAGGGTGACGGGTGCGAGATCGAGCTGTTCGATCGCGGCCTCGGCATCGGCGACGTACGCGTCACGGGTGTACGGGCCCTCGGCCGGCTTCTCACTGCGGCCGTGCCCGCGCTGGTCGAGGCCGACGGGCCGGTGGCGCTCGGACAGCCAGCGGGCGGTGGAGGCCCAGTGCGCGGCGCGGCCCATCAGGCCGTGGAGCAATAAGATCCCGGGGGCACGGTCGGCCTCCCCGCGCCCTTTGGGCGGATCGGCGAAATCCCAGGCCGCGAGGCGTAGCCCGTCGGATCCGGTCACATCGATGCGCCGCACCATAGGTTCTGGCACCCCCTTCTGGTCCTCGATCACCGTGTGGTTCGCCTCAGCCAGACTATCGAACCTTTATTCGAAAATCGGGTTCCGACTCGTAACACCCCACGTTCGAGTGACAGCTCTCCAGGATTGACGCCCGCTGTCGCGGGGAGACCTTCTGCAGGAAGCGGACCGCTCGGGGACAGGGGTCCGTGGGGACTGACCTTGAGAGCTCGGGGCTCCAGGTCAGCGCAGGGGAGGACCAGCCCCGGCGCCCTCGGGCGCCGGGGCCTTCCGCTGTTCCTGAACAGATCGATCCGCGCTCGCACGGAGCCATCGGAGCGTGCCACCCGTGGCGTGCGGCCATCAGGGCGTCCGGGAGCACGGCTGCCACCTCCCGGTGCACATGCCAGTACGACGGGCGCATTCCCTGCTCCCTCCCCGACCGCGCGGCAGGCTCTGCCGACACCCTCAGGTCATATGCCTGGCCACAGCCTGGCACGCGATTCGCCCGGGCGCTGCGATTCCGGACGGAAAACAGAAAGCGGGCTTTACTGGTCCACTTCTGCACGTGCATCTGCATTTGCGGCTGCACCCTCGGCCGCTGCTGCCGTACCCGCCGAGGCCCTGGTGAGGCCCCGGTGAGGCTTTAGCGCTTGGCCACGAAGACGTGCGAAGCAACCTCGGAGTTCAGCTCCGCCGCCTCGCCGCTGGAACCGACCAGCACACCGCCGGGCGACTCCGTCACGCTGACCACCGAGCCGGGCTGCACGCCCGCCCGCCGCAGCGTGTACATCAGCTGGGCGTCCGTCTGGATCGGCTCACCGATCCGGCGCACCACCACGGTCTTGCCCTCCGCGCCCGGGTCGAGCTCGGACAGGCTCACCATGCCCTCGTCCAGGAACGGATCGGCCCCGGCCTGCTCGCCCAGCTCCTCCAGGCCCGGGATCGGATTCCCGTACGGAGACTCCGTCGGGTGCCGCAGCAGCTCCAGCACCCGGCGCTCCACGGCCTCACTCATCACGTGCTCCCAGCGACAGGCCTCGGCGTGGACCTGCTCCCACTCCAGGCCGATCACGTCGACGAGCAGGCACTCTGCGAGGCGGTGCTTGCGCATCACGCGCGTCGCGAGGCGGCGCCCCTCGTCGGTCAGCTCCAGATGACGGTCGCCCGCGACCTGGACGAGCCCGTCCCGCTCCATGCGCGCCACCGTCTGGCTGACCGTCGGACCGCTCTGGTCCAGCCGTTCCGCGATCCGGGCGCGCATCGGGACCACGCCCTCCTCTTCGAGCTCGAGGATGGTGCGGAGATACATCTCCGTTGTATCGATCAGTCCGGACATACGTGCCCCTCGATGCTGTGACGTGAAGTCGTCGTGCGATGGCCCTGCACCAATTCTGACGCATAGCACCGACAACCGTGCCGCCACGGCAGAAGCCCGTGCACCGGAACGGTATTGACAACGCATTGGTCCAGACCGCAACGTGATCCGCGGCACAAAGACCCCCACCCCGCAGGAAAGGCCTCCTCGATGAGCGACAGCAAGCTTGCCGGTCAGTTCTTCGACGCAGCAATCGGCCTGCTGGAGCGTGTGCGCGACGAGGAGTCCGGCGCCATCGCGGCCGCCGGTGCCGCGATCGCCGACACGGTCGCCGCCGGCGGGCGGCTCTTCGCCTTCGGCGCGGGGCACTCCTCCCTCGCCGCACAGGACGTCGTCTACCGGGCGGGCGGATTCGCCCTGATGAACCTGCTGGCCGTCCCCGGCACCGTCGGCGTCGACGTCATGCCGGCCACGCTCGGCTCGGCTCTGGAGCGGGTGGACGGTCTCGCGAGTGCCGTGCTCGACTCCAGCCCCGCGCGGTCCGGCGACCTCCTCGTGATCATCTCCCTGTCCGGGCGCAACGCGTTGCCGGTGGAAATGGCACAGAACGCCCGGGCACTCGGCCTGACGGTCATCGGCGTCACCTCGGTCGCGTACACGACGGGCACCCGGTCGCGGCACTCCTCGGGGGGATTCCTGCGGGACCACTGCGACATCGTGCTCGACAGCAAGATCTCGATCGGCGACGCGGAACTGACGACGGACGGAATCGAGGCGCCGTTCGCGCCCGCGTCGACCGTGGTCACCAGTGCGCTGATGCAGGCGATGATGGCCACCGCCGCGGAGGAGCTGGTCGCCCGGGGCATCGAGCCGCCACTGCTGCGGTCCGGGAACGTGGACGGCGGGCACGAGTGGAACGGGCGCGTGATGCGGGAGTACGGGGACCGGATCTTCTACCGGCACTGAGCGGCACCCCGGACGGGGGCCACGGTTCCGTCCTCAAACGCCGGACGGGCCGAAGTCGCCGGCCCCGGGCCGGAGTCGCCGGACGGGCCGGAGTCGCCGGACGGGCCGAAGATGCCGGACGGGCCGCCTCACGGGCTTGAGCCGGCGTTGCCCGGGGTGGCGGTCAGGTGGGCCAGGTCCACCGCCGAGGCGACCCGGACCGCCACGCTCTCCGCGTACGACGCGTCCGGGCGTTCGAACGCGCTGCGGCTCCCCGCGCGCAGGAACGTCACCACGCCCAGCGTCCGCCCCCGGCTCCGCAGCACCGCGCACAGCACGTGCACCGAGTCCCGCGGCCACTGCCGCTCCACCGCCCACTCCTCCCCCGCCCCGGCCCGCGCGCTGGCCCGCACCGACCCCGTACGCTCCACCGCCTGCAGAGCGGGGTGCCCCGCCCCGTACCGCACCGGGATCGAGCCGCCCGACACCGGCAGGCACGGGCCCGGCGCGTCGGCCGGCGTCGCTGCGGCCCGCACCAGCCGCTCCCCCGCCAGCAGGTCGACCACCACATGGTCGGCGAACCCGGCCAGTGCGTAGTCCAGCGACGAGGTCGCCGCCTCCATGGGGTCCTCGCACTCGGCTGCCTGGCGGGCCGCCCGGTGCAGCTGATTCGACCGGAAGCGCACCCGGTCCGCCTCCTGCTCCGCGAGCTTCGCCGCCGTCACGTCGCGGAACAGCCAGCCGACCCCCAGCGGAACCGGTTCCTCGGCGAGGGGCGACGCCAGCCGCAGGAACCCGCTGCGCCAGCAGCGCCGCCGGTCGCCCTCCGCTGTCCGCAGCGTCACCCAGAGCTCCGCGGGCGCGGGCGGCGCCCCCTCGGCGAGCACGTGCTGCAGCGCACCCTCCAGATCCTCCACCCCCTGGACGATCAGCTCGCCCAGCGGACGTCCCAGCAGCGCCGTACGCCCGCCGCCCAGAGACCGCGCGGCGTAGGAGTTGACGACGGTCGGCCGCAGATCGACATCGACCAGGACCACACCCCACGACGGGTCCTCGAACAACGCCTCGCTCAGCGCGATGGACCGCTCCAGATCGATCTGCGCGTGCACCTCGCTGAACGCGCAGTACACCCCGGCCGGCTTCCCGTCCTCACCGCGCACCCCGGACGACTGCGTCCGTACGAGCACCCGCCCGCCGTCCTTGCGCAGCAGTGCGAACTCGTGCACCTGCCGCCCGGGGGCGTCCATGGCGGCCATCAGCCGCCCCTGCACGTCCCCCGCATCCGCGCTGCGCACCGCCCACCCGGCGAATCCGCTCCGCCCGACGGCTTCCCCGGCGGACCAGCCGAGAATCCGCTCGGCCTCGCGGTTCCAGTGGGTGATCGTGCCCAGCGCGTCGAACGCGCAGAGCGCGGCGTCCATCCCGTCGAGCAGCGCCGCGAGCAACTGGGACCCGGGGATCGCCCCCGCGGGCGGTTCGCGCTCGGGGTCCTCGTCGGGTCCGAGCGCATCTGTGGTTCCACTGCTCCTGGAAGCACTCACTCCGTACCCCCCGCAGGACGTATTCCGCATAGCCGCACGTCAGATCATTGAACTCGAACGTGAGCCACCACACAGCCACTTCTCCGAAATCCGGCGGCCATCCGATCCCCGATAAATCGCTTGTGCCTCGCGGGACGGGTTTTCTAGGCTGTGGTCACACGGCGAAAGGAGGTGATCCGAAAAGTGCAGTCTTATCGGATTCGTGAGGTGGCTGCGGGCTGACAGCCCGTCGTCGCACACTGTGCACCTCGGCAGGCTGTCTGCCGAAAACCCAAGCAGTCACCGACCCGCAGGCTCGCCGGTAAGTCCGGCCGGCCCCTCCGCAAGGAGGGACCAGAGCCTGCGGGTTTCTGCATGGAGGGGGCCCTACGGGACTTACGGGCAGAGCCGCTCCACGCTCCAGTCCTCACCCTCGCCCTCGCGTACGTACCGCAACCGGTCGTGCAGCCTGTTCTCCCGGCCCTGCCAGAATTCGATCGTGTCCGGCACCACGCGGAAGCCGCCCCACTGCGGGGGTGCCGGGACCTTCTCGCCCTCGGGGTAGCGGGCGGCCAGCTCCTCGTAGCGCCCCACCAGCTCCTCGCGCGAGCCGATCACCGTGGACTGCTCGCTCGCCCAGGCACCGAGCTGGGAGCCGTGCGGGCGGCTACGGAAGTAGGCGACCGTCTCCTCGCGGCCGACGCGGGACGCGGTGCCGGTGACGATGACCTGGCGGGCCAGCGGGTGCCAGGGGAAGAGCAGCGAGACGTAGCGGTTCGCGGTCAGCTCGCGGCCCTTGCGGGAGCCGTAGTTGGTGAAGAAGACGAAACCGCGGTCGTCGTAGTGCTTCAGCAGCACCGTGCGGGAGGACGGCCGCCCCTCGGGCGAGGCCGTGGAGACCACCATCGCGTTCGGCTCGTGGAGCGCGCCGCCCCCGGCGACCTGGCGGAACCAGTGGGCGAACTGGTCCATGGGGTCGGCGGCGAGGTCCTTCTCGGTGAAGTCCTCGGAGCGGTACTGCTCGCGCATCGCGGCCGGATCGGTGGTGCAATCGGAAGCAGAGGCGTGAGAGGAGGCGGAAGCGGAAGACGGAGTGGCATCAGCTGTGGGCACGGGGGCCATCCTGCCGCAGCGGGCCGGTGTGCCCGGCCGGGAGGGGGCACAACCGCCCGCCGGACAGCGGGAGGCTGTGCCGGATGTCACCCTTCCCCGCGTCGTGGGAACCCGCCAATATCGTGAGCGGGCCTCTGTGGCCTGCATACAGCCGCCGAGCCGAGGGAGCCGCCCCATGTCCGACTTCGTACCCGGACTTGAAGGAGTCGTCGCGTTCGAGACGGAGATCGCCGAGCCCGACAAGGAAGGCGGCTCGCTCCGCTACCGCGGCGTCGACATCGAGGACCTCGTCGGCCATGTGTCGTTCGGCAACGTCTGGGGTCTGCTGGTGGACGGGGCGTTCAACCCCGGCCTGCCGCCCGCCGAGCCGTTCCCGATCCCCGTGCACTCCGGCGACATCCGTGTCGACGTGCAGTCCGCGCTCGCCATGCTGGCGCCCGTGTGGGGTCTCAAGCCGCTGCTCGACATCGACGAGGAGACCGCGCGCAACGACCTGGCGCGGGCCGCCGTGATGGCCCTGTCGTACGTGGCGCAGTCGGCACGCGGCCAGGGTCTGCCGATGGTTCCGCAGAGCGAGATCGACAAGGCACAGTCCGTGGTGGAACGGTTCATGATCCGCTGGCGCGGTGAGCCGGACCCCAAGCACGTGAAGGCCGTCGACGCCTACTGGACGTCGGCCGCCGAGCACGGCATGAACGCCTCGACGTTCACCGCCCGCGTCATCGCGTCGACCGGCGCGGACGTGTCGGCGGCACTGTCCGGCGCGGTGGGCGCGATGTCGGGTCCGCTGCACGGCGGCGCCCCGTCCCGGGTCCTCGGCATGATCGAGGAGATCGAGCGGACCGGCGACGCCACGGCGTACGTGAAGCAGGCGCTGGACAAGGGCGAGCGCCTGATGGGCTTCGGCCACCGGGTCTACCGTGCCGAGGACCCCCGGGCCCGCGTCCTGCGGCGTACGGCGCGGGAGCTGGCGGCGCCGCGCTTCGAGGTGGCGGAGGCGCTGGAGAAGGCCGCGCTGGAGGAGCTGCACGCCCGGCGGCCCGACCGCGTGCTGGCGACGAACGTCGAGTTCTGGGCGGCGATCGTGCTGGACTTCGCCGAGGTCCCGGCGCACATGTTCACGTCGATGTTCAGCTGCGCCCGTACGGCGGGCTGGTCGGCGCACATCCTGGAGCAGAAGCGGACGGGTCGGCTGGTGCGCCCCTCGGCGACGTACGTCGGTCCCGGCACGCGCAACCCGCGGGAGATCCCGGGGTACGAGCAGCTCGCGGACCTGGGCAACTGACGGGCACCGGGCCGGGGTCCAGGAGCGTGACGCGCCCCGGAGCGCGTCGGCCAGGACTCTCGGCGCCGGGCGCGTCGTTGCTCCGCCCATCGAACGCGAGGGCGACGCCGCGCTCGCCCACCGACCCGCAGAGATGGTTCGGGCGGCGCCGAACTGTTCCGGCTCTAGCGTCAGGGCCATGACGCACACGATGCATGAGTTCGGCCTCCCTGCGGACGTGCCCCGGGTCTGCCCCGGCCGGGCCCACGCCCTCGCCCTGGCCGATGGCGTGCTCCAGCGTCCGCTGACCGCTTTCGCCCGCCTGCATCACCGGACCAGCACCCCGCTCCTGCTGCCCAACGCCTGGGACTACGCCTCCGCCGCCGCTCTGGCGGCACAGGGCTTCCGGGCGATCGGCACCACAAGCCTGGGCGTGGCCGCGGCCGTCGGCCTGCCGGACGGGGAGGCAGCCACCGCCGACGCGACCTTGGCGCTGGCCCAACGGCTCGGACAGGGCTCCTTCCTGTTCACCATCGACGCCGAAGGGGGCTTCAGCGATGACCCGGAGGACGTGGCAGAGCTGGCCCGAAGGCTGTACGACGCAGGCGCTGCGGGGATCAACCTCGAGGACGGCCGCCCGGACGGCACCCTCGCCCCCACGGAACTTCACGCCGCGAAGATCGCTGCCGTCAGGACCGCCGTGCCCGCGCTGTTCGTGAACGCCCGCGCCGACACCCACTGGCTCGGACGCCAGGAGGAAGAGACCGCGGCGCGCCTCGCGATCTACGAACAGGCCGGTGCGGACGGAGTGTTCGTACCGGGGCTGTCGGATCCGGACGGGATCGCCGCCCTGACGGCAACCCTCGTCGTCCCGCTGAACATCCTGTACACGCCGACCGGACCCACCCTCACCGAACTGGCCGCGCTGGGCGTGCGCAGGGTCAGCCTCGGCTCGCTTCTCTACCGCAGCGCCCTGGCGGCGGCCGTGACCACCGCGACCGCCATCCGTGACGGCCGTCGGCCGCCCGCGGACCTCAAGGCCCCCTCCTACGCCGAGGTGCAGGCACTCGGGGCGCCCGGGGCACCCCGAGGATCCGTGTGATGCTCCCGGCCGCCCTGTCGCCGTGCGGCGGTTGCCGCACTCACGCGTCGAGGACGTGAGCGATGGCCGGCGCCACCCGGTCGATCCAGTCGATCGCGGTGGTGGAAGACACCGAGCTCGTATGCGAGGCGGACCGCTTCGAGGGCGCGGGTGGTGTCGAACAAGTGCGCGTGAGCCGCCAGGTTGCGGTCACGGCGGAGCCGGTCGAAGGCGTCGTGCACTTCCGGGGTGAGTGCTCCGGTGTCGGTGAGCGCCCTCAGCCGGTCGACCTGGCGGCACCCCGCCACCCGGAGCCCCGTGCGGGTGACCAGCTCCTCCGCCAGGACGTCGCCGAACCGACCTGCCTGGACCTGGGCCGCGTTCGAGTTGCTGAAGACGTTGAGCTCGGCCAGGGCTCCGTACAGCGCGAGGAGAGGCTGATGCCGGTAGAGGATCCCGCAGTTCGGCGATGCCTTCGCCAGGTCTCGAAGCCGGTCATCCACTTCGTACCCACGCCGCCCTGCGCAGATCACGATGAAAGATCGAGTCCAGGGGCCCTGGGCGAACAGGCGTTGAGTTTTTCGAATTCGAGCGATCCCGTGGCCACCCTGCACCCTGGCGCCGCCCCTGAAGGCGTGGAAACCCCGGGCCCAACCAGCAGCATCAGGCACTGGACGGTGCCCTTTCACTACGTCCCGGAGCTAACCCGCTGCCCAACTGTCACAGCCGTCACATACGCTGCGACCCGGCGGGGGCGCTCACACAATCATCACATCACCCTGGGGGTACAGGTCACGGTGCGCAGACAGAAGCACAGACGCATACTCACGACCGCGACGGCTCTTGCGGTCCTTTTCAGCTCGGCATCGCTGAGCGTCGCGGCGGCCGGCTCGGCTGCGGCCGACACGTCGAAGGTCCTCTCCCTGAAGTCCGTGGGAGACGTCGTGGTGGACGGCGTCCACCAGCGGGTTTACCTATCGGACCCGACCGCCGGCAAGATCGTCGTCACCGACTACGCGGCAACCGTCGTCGCCACGCTCACCGGCCTGTCCGGTGTGAACGGCCTCGAACTCTCGGCCGACTCGGGCCAGGTGTACGCGGCCGTCACAGGCGGCAGCCGGATCATCGCGGTCGACACGCAGACGTACACGCAGAGCGCGAGCTACGCCCTCGGCGGCCTCGACGGGGTCAGCACGCTCGCCCAGGCCGGCGGCAAACTGTGGTTCGGGTACGCGGCGAACTACTCCGGCCACATCGGTTCGCTGGACCTGTCGGGTCCCGAACCCGTCGTCCAACTCTCCCAGCAGATCTCTCAGGGCCACAGCGGCTCAGTGGCCCCGGAGTTCGGCTCCGACCCGGCCGCCCCCGGCGTGCTGGCCGTCGGTGTGCGGGAAAGTGACGTCGTCGGCATCTACGACGTGTCGGACTCCGGGCTGACGCTGCGTGTCAGCAAGTCGGTGGCCGGGAACCTCCGGGAACTGGACATCACCCCGGACGGCAAGGAAGTCATCACCGCCAGCGGCTCGCCGTACGTGCACCCGGCGTTCTCCACGGCCGACCTCTCGCCGGTCGTGACCTACCAGTCGTCCGACTACCCCAACGCCGTGGATGTCGCCCCGGGCGGCGAGGTCGCGGGCGGCACCTTCTCCTGGTACGGGCCGGACGTCCATGTCTTCTCGCACGGCGGTCCGAACGCGGTCCGGACCTTCGAGTTCCCCAACACGGGCAACTCCTCGGGCGGGGACACCCTCGTGCCAGGGGCCTTGGCCTGGGCTCCGGACAGCAGCCGGGTGTTCGCGGTGTCGGAGAACAGCGAAGGAGTGTTCTCCCTGCGCGTCCTGGGCGACCCCGCGAAGTCGCTCCCGTCGATCACGGTGAGCGCGCCCTCCAGCGCGACGCGCGCCAAGGCCCTGGCGGTCACCGGAAAAATCACCGCGAGCGTGGCGCTCCCGGCCGGGACCCCCCTGACGGTGACGCGCACCGACCTCGACTTCCCCAAGGGCAAGTCGCTGGCCGCCGTCGTCACCAAGGCGGGCGGCGCGTTCTCCTTCTCCGACACCCCGTCGGCCGGCGGCAGAGTGACGTACAAGGTCTCGTACACGGGCGACGCCACGCACGCCCCGGCGAGCGGCTCCGACACCGTCGCGGTGTCACGGACCGCGGTCACCCTCACGCTGAACAACAACAAGAAAGTCTTCTCCTACGGGACGTCGGTCGCATTCACCGCTGTCCTCGGCAAGACGTACAAGAACCGCACGGTGAAGATCTACGCGGACCCGGCCGGCGACGGCAAGGGCAAGTACCTGATCAAATCGGGCACGGTGAACAGCACGGGCAAGATCTCCGGCACCTTGAAGATGTACCGGAACTCCTCCGTCTACGCCGTGTACGACGGCGACGCACGAACCGCGGCGAAGACCGTGACGGTGTCGGCGGGAGGCAAGGCCAAGGTGGCCACGTCCGTCTCCCGGCACTACAAGACGGGGAGGATCGGCGCGACGACGTACCACTATGTCCACAAGACGTCGCAGCCGTACTTCAACACCACGATGAACCCCTATCCCGGCCGCAAGCTGCGGCTGGACATCCAGACGTATTACAAAGGCGCCTGGCACAACGGCGGCGCGCAGTACTTCAAGCTCAGCTCGGCCGGCAAGTCGGTCGTCAACCTGGGCAAGCCGGGGTCGAGTTCCGTCGGCTACAAGTTCCGGTTCCGGGCGGCGTACATCAAGGGAGCCGACCGCTCCGGTGACAGTGTGAACTCGACGGCCTACGGCTCTTGGAAGTACATGTACGTCACCAACTGACGTCTCACAGTACGCGCGGAGTCCCGACCTCACCGGTGCTGCCATCTCCGCAGGGGATCTTCCCGGGCCCCTTCGGCTGCATCGGCCTCAGCGCCCCACCCCGTCGACGTCGGCCTTCAAGACCTCACATCGGGTTTTGAAGGCCGAAGTGACTCTGCTGCGCCATTCGTTCAGGCGGAAGTCGAGGTAGTGCTCGCCGCGCTTCACCCCGTGCGCGGCGAGCTTGCGCCGGATCGGGGCAGTCACCTTCACATCCACCACGGTCGCGTCGGTGGTGTGCACGTCGGTGATCAGATTCGGCATCATCCCTGTCCCGCGTCGGTGTCGGTGTCAGTGTCAGTGTCAGTGGTGCAGGTTTCCGTGAAATGGACCTTGTGGTCCATCCAGAACAGGTCGTCGCCCTCGGGCGCCCTGCGTGCGTCGGAATCGCAGGGGGAGGCCAGGCGGAGTTGACGCCTGGCGCAACGGTGACGCGCAATACTTCAAGCTCGGCGACCGGCCGATGCTCGGATCTCGGATCCCGAGCTTCGGAGACACCCGGTTCACTCTTCCGGGTGTACACGGAGAAAGCCGCGTCCGAAGCTTGAGCTTCGGGATCCGGGCTTCGGGATTCGAGCACCTTCTTGTAACCGGTAAGGAAAAGAAGGGTTTTGGGAAAACCTCCCCCACCTCCCAGACCCGTCACTGCCAGCAAGTATGACTAATCGTGATCAGCTTGCGGCGAAGGGTCACGGCTGCTTACGGTGCGACCGAACGAACGACCCCGACACGGTGTTGTCGCACCAGGCCGGGGTCTCACCTCAAGATCGAAACAGGCGATCCCGTGGCTACCAAGCACATTAGTCCTGCCCCTTGCGCCCCCGCACTCTCCCGCCCGTACCCGATGGCGAATCCCGGTTACGGCAAGCGGCCCATGCCGGACCAACGCCCCGCAGGCGCAGACGATTTCGCGCTCCTGCCCGTACGCGAGCGGTGCATCGCGGGATTCATCGACCATCTCCCCGACGGCGCGGCCATGGACGTGAAGAGCCTGGCCAAGCAGCTGCCGCTCTACGGCCAGCAGGCGGTCGGCTCGGCGTTGAATGCCCTGTCCGTCGCCGGGTATCTGCGGCGCGTACGGTGCCTGGTCGGCGAGGGTGACCAGGTCCGCTGGGTCTTCCGGACCTTCTGGTCCCGTACCGCCCACGACAACGAGTGGTGGGCCTCCCACCTCGTCGCCGAGGGCAGAGAAGCGGCACCGACCACCGCCGCGCCCCCGCCGCCGCCCTGGGCACCTGTCGAGGAACCGGCGCCCGTGGAGGAACCGCCCGCTTCTTCGGCCGTACCGCAACAGCGAGCCCCGGAGCCCACCCCGGCGCCACATACCCCCTCGCCCGCCTATCTGGCCCTGGCGCAGCTCGGCCGCACCGACCCCCGCCTGGCCCTCTCGGCCGCCGACTGCGCGGTCCTGGAGGCACGGGCCGCCGAGTGGCTGGCCCGGGGCGTGAACGCCGACTACCTGACGCAGGCCCTCACCGCCGGGCTCCCCGCGCAGGTCGACTCCCCCGTCGGCTTCCTCCGCCGCCGCCTCCAGGACAAGATCCCGCCGCGCGTGCCCTCGGCCGTCGTGACGCCCGCGCCGGGCGAGCCTGCCCACCGCTCGATGCTGGAGTGCACCAAGTGCGGTGTACCCGGACGCCCCGAGGCCCTCCCCGACGGCCTCTGCCGCTCCTGCCACCAGCCCGACGCCTCGGCGCCGGTAGCCGTTCCCGCAAGTGGCCTTGTCGAGGCCGACGTCCATACCCGTGCGGGCCACGTTCGCGAGCTGCTCAGGTCGCGCTGAGCACCGTATTCCTGCGACGGCTCAACCGGTAAGCGAGTGGATCGACTCGATGAGCCGCCCCGGATCAGTCAGGTCCTCCAGTACGAGGTCCGCCCCGGCGGCGGTGAGATCGTCAGCGTCCGTTGTGCCGGAAGCCACCGCGATGACCACCGCGCCGCCCTCCCGTCCGGTCCGCACGTCTTCGAGCGAGTCGCCGATGATCACGGTGTCGGTGCGATCGAACGGCTGGCCCATACACACCTCGGCCCGCTTCTGCGCGACACCGACCAGGGCCGGGCGGTGCATGTCGTCCGAGGCATACCCGCCGATGTCCGGGACCACGTACCGCGTGAGCTCGAAGGCGTCGAGTTTCACCAGGGCATTGGGCTTGAGATTCCCGGTGACGATCGTCGGCAAGAGAGATGGATCAGAGCGCACAGCTCGTAGCGCGGCGACGGCACCTGGCATGAGGACGCCGTCGCGCCGGATGTCGTCAGTGTGCCGACGCAGGACCTGCGGCAGGAGCTCGACCATCGTCGGCAGGAACGTGACTGCCTCGTCCTCCGGGATGCCGTTGTCCAGAAGCAGATCGCGGATCGCCAAGGGCATCGTCATGCCGGTGCCACGCTTGGGGAACCTCTCGGCGGTACGGCCCGTGACCTCGTAGAACGTCTCCCGGTAGACCTGCCGATCGATGTCCCCGACGTAGAGCAACGTCCGGTCGATGTCCCACAGCACGAGTACCTGTGCGCTCACGTCACGTCTCCCGTCCGGGTCATGTCCGCCACAGCGTCCTTCAGATCCTGAGCGTACGGGGCGGGGTTGATGTCGAGCTCGGCAGCGAGGGAGTGCACGTGCTCGTCGAGGCGTGCGGACTGGAGATCCAGTGCCATCGCCAGCGCCTGATGCCCCGCGGCGGCGCCTGCCCCCGCGTCGCCGATTCGGAAGTGCGCGGTGGATTCCCGAGTGAGAATGAGGACTCGGGTGCGCCTCTCGGTACCGCCCGCGCAGGTCGCGCGCGGCGGGGCGTCAGCCCAGCGCCTCGTCCAGCAGCGCCGCCCACTGGGCGACCACCCTGCGGCGCCTGGCCGTGTCGTCGGTCAGCAGGTTGGCGAGGCCGAGGCCGCGGGCCATGTCGAGGAGGCCCTGGACCGTTTCGCGGACTCCGGGGCGGTTCTCGTCGGCGGCGAGGAGCTCGACGGCGATGCGGTGGGTCTCGCGGCCGACGCGGGCTTCGAGTTCGGTGACGCGGGGGCGGAGCTGCTCCTCGTTGGAGGCGGCGACCCAGAGCTGGAGCGCGGCACGGAAGAGCGGTCCCGTGTAGAGGTCGACGATGGCGGCGAGCACCGCCGGGCGGCCCTGGACGGGCAGGGCGCGCAGGGCGGCCGAGCGTTCCTCGGCGACGTACTCGACGGCGCCGGTGAACAGGTCCTCGCGGGTCGGGAAGTGGTGCTGCGCGGCGCCGCGCGAGACCCCGGCGCGTTCGGCGACGACGGAGACGGTGGAGCCTGCCCAGCCGTGTTCGGCGAGGCAGGCCACCGCGGCTTCCAGCAGCCGTTGACGGGTGGCGCGGCTGCGGTCCTGTTTGGGGGACTTGGGGGCCGTGGGAGTCACAGCAGCCATGCGGGATCCCGTCGTTCCAGGAAGGCCGTCATCCCCTCCCGTGCCTCGTCGGAGGCGAAGAGTGCCGCGGAGCGGGCGATGAGGTCTTCGGCGTACTGGTCGAAAGTCTCCAGCACAGTAGCCGTGACCAGCTCCTTCGAAGCGGCCAGCCCCTGGGGTGATGCCCTGCGCAGTCCGTCCAGTACCGGTACGAGCGCCTTGTCCACGTCCTCGGCGGCGAGGCTCACGAGACCGATCCGCGCGGCTTCCGCCGCGTCGAAGCGTTCCCCGGTGAGGTAGTAGCGGGATGCCGCGCGGGGATCCAGGCGGGGCAGCAGGGGCATGGAGATGACGGCGGGGGCGAGTCCCAGGCGTGATTCGGTGAGGGCGAAGGAGGAGTCGGGGCCCGCGACCGAGATGTCGCAGGATCCGAGCAGTCCGAGGCCGCCGGCCCGGACGTGCCCGGTGACCCGGGCGACGACCGGTTTGGGCAGGGCGACGATGCGCCGCATGAGGGCGACGAAGACCTGCGGGTCGGCCGGTGCGGTGAGGTCGGCGCCCGCGCAGAAGGTGTTGCCCGTGTGGGTGAGGACGACGGCCCGTACGGTGTCGTCCGCCGCGCAGGCGTCGAGGGCCTCGGCCAGTTCGGTCACGAGCCGTGCGCTCAGGGCGTTGCGGTTGGCCGGGGAGTCGAGCGTGAGGGTGGTGATGCCCCGGTCGTGGGCGGGTTGGGCGAGGGTCATTGCTGCTTCTCCCTGTCGCGCAGTTCCCGGCGCAGGATTTTGCCGGAGGCCGCACGCGGTACGGCCTCGATGAATTCGGCCTGTCTGATCTTCTTGTACGGGGCGACGCGCTCGGCCACGTACGCCATGACGTCGTCGGCGGTGAGGTCCTGGGCGGCCGGCTGGCGTACGAGGTAGGCCTTGGGGACCTCGTTGCCGTCGGAGTCGTACACCCCGATGACGGCTGCGTCCGCGACCGACTCGTGGGTGAGGAGGAGTGCTTCGAGTTCGGCGGGGGCGACCTGGTAGCCCTTGTACTTGATGAGTTCCTTGACCCGGTCGACGACGAAGAGCCAGCCGTCCGCGTCGACGCGGCCGATGTCCCCGGTGTGCACCCAGCCGTCCGCGTCGATCATCTCGGCGGTGGCTTCGGGGCGTCCGAGGTAGCCCTTCATCACCTGGGGGCCGCGGATGAGGATCTCGCCGTCGGTGTCGATGCCGAGGTCCGTCCCGGGGTCCTCGATGGACGCGATCCGCATCTCGGTGCTGGGCAGCAGCTTCCCGACGGCTCCGGGCGGCGGGTTCTCGGCCTCGAGGGGCACGACGTGGGTGCCGGGCGAGAGTTCCGTCATGCCGTAGGCCTGGCGTACGGGCGGCAGGCCCAGGCGGGCGGAGCAGGCCGCGGCGAGTTCGGCGTCCAGGGGGGCGGCGGCGCTGACGATGTACTGCAGCGAGGAGAGGTCGTAGGTGCCGACGGCCGGGTGCTTGGCGAGGGCCAGGACGATGGGCGGGGCCACGTACAGCCCGCTGATGCGGTGTTCCTGGATGGCGCCGAGGAACTGGTCGAGGTCGAAGCGGGGCAGGACGACGACGGTGGCGCCGCAGCGCAGGGGGACGTTCATCAGGGCGGTCAGCCCGTAGATGTGGAAGAAGGGCAGAACGGCCAGGATGCTGTCGCCGGGGCCCATGGGGATGAAGGGGCGCAGCTGCTCCAGGTTGGTGCCGATGGAGCGGTGGGTGAGCATGACGCCCTTGGGTGTGCCCGTGGTCCCGGAGGAGTAGGGGAGGGCGGCGATGTCCTCGGCCGGGTCGAACGCGAGGTCGGGTTCCGGGGCGGTGGAGCCCAGCATGTCGAGTACCGAGGTGTGTCCCTCGGCCTGGTCGCAGACGAAGATCTCCTCGATGCCGCCCGCGAGTTCGGCCGCCTGACGGGCGATGTCGAGGAACAGGGACACGGTGACGATCCAGCGGGCGCCGGAGTCCTTCAGCTGCTTGGCGAACTCCTCGGCCGTGGCGAGCGGGTGGACGGTGGTGACGGAGGCTCCGGCGCGCGTGGCCCCGTAGAAGACGGCGGGGTAGGCGATCGTGTTGGGGCTGTGCAGGGCGAGGACGTCGCCCTTGCGCAGTCCCGCTCCGGCGAGGTGCGCGGCGATGCGGCGGTGAAAGGTGTCGAGCTGGGCGTAGGTGACGGAGAGGCCGTTCGTGCCGTCGATCAGGGCGACGGTGTCTCCGAATGCTGCGGCCTCGCCGAGTACCGCTTCGTGGATGGGTGTGTCGAGGGCCGGAACGTCTGCGTACTCGCTGCGGAACACCATGGCGGTCCCCTGTCGTCGCGGTGCGGCGGGCACGGCGCCCCTCTCTGTGGAGCGGGGCGCCGTGCGGGTGTGGAGAGTCAGAATCGCCCCTGTCGGTACGGAATGGGGAGACCCTGGACCAAGAGCGTCCTCAGTACGACTTCGGCAGTCCCAGCGACTGGTGGGACACGTAGTTGAGGATCATCTCCCGGCTGACGGGCGCGATGCGGGCCACGCGTGCCGCAGTGACCAGGGAGGCGAGTCCGTATTCGCGGGTGAGGCCGTTGCCGCCGAGGGTGTGGACGGCTTGGTCGACGGCCTTCACGCAGGCTTCGGCGGCGGCGTACTTCGCCATGTTGGCGGCCTCGCCCGCGCCTGTGTCGTCGCCGTCGTCGTAGAGCTTCGCGGCCTTCTGCATCATCAGCCGGGCGAGCTCCAGCTCGATGTGCGCCTGGGCGAGCGGATGGGCGATCGCCTGGTGGGAGCCGATGGGCGCGCCCTTCCAGACGGTGCGGGTCTTCGCGTAGTCCACCGCCCGTTCGAGGGCGTAGCGGCCCATGCCGATGGCGAAGGCGGCGCCCATGATGCGTTCCGGGTTCAGGCCGGCGAAGAGCTGGAGCAGGCCGGCGTCCTCTCCCCCGCTCTCGGTTCCGCTCGAGCGGGAGGCACCCCCTCCGACGAGCGCGTCGGCGGGCAGCCGTACGTCGTCGAGTACCAGCTCGAACTGCTTCTCGGCGGCGTGCAGCTCCATGTCGATCGCGGTGCGCTCGAAGCCCGGGGCGTCGCGGGGGACGATGAAGAGGCAGGGCTTGAGGCTGCCGGACCTGGCGTCCTCGGTGCGGCCGACGATGAGCGTCGCGTCGGAGATGTCGACGCCGGAGATGAAGACCTTGCGTCCGCTGAGGATCCAGCCGTCCCCGTCGCGGCGTGCGGTGGTCGTGATGCGGTGCGAGTTGGATCCGGCGTCGGGCTCGGTGATGCCGAACGACATGCTCAGGGATCCGTCGGAGAGTCCGGGGAGCCACTTCCGCTTCTGGGCCTCGGTGCCGAAGCGGGCGATGACGGTGCCGCAGATGGCGGGCGAGACGACCATCATCAGCAGGGGCGATCCGGCTGCGCCCAGCTCCTCCAGGACGATGGAGAGTTCGGCCATGCCGCCGCCTCCACCGCCGTACTCCTCGGGGAGGTTGACGCCGAGGTAGCCGAGCTTGCCCGCCTCGTCCCACAGCTCCTGGGGGTGTTCGCCCTTGCGGGCGAGGGCGAGGGAGTATGCGCGGCCGTACCGCTTGCCGAGCGCGGCGACGGCGGCGCGCAGCGCCTTGTGCTCTTCGGTTTCGAGGACGGTGCTCATGCGTTCTCCTCCGGTGCGGCGGAATCCTGTGCGGCGGAATCCTGTGCGGCGGGATCGGTGACGACGGGATCGGTGACGACGGCGAGCAGGGCGCCGACCTCGACCTGGAGGCCGGGGGCGGCGTGGAGCACGGTGAGGGTGCCGGAGGCGGGGGCGAGGATGCGGTGCTCCATCTTCATCGCCTCCAGCCAGATCAGCGGCTGCCCGGCCTTCACGGCCGCGCCCGGAGCGAGCCCGTCCGCGAGGCGGACGACGGTGCCGGGCATGGGGGCGAGCAGGGAGCCGGGGTCGGTGCGTTCGGTGGGGTCGGTGAAGCGGGGCAGGGCGGTGAAGGTGTACGAGCCACGGTCGCCGTCGACGTACACGCGCCCGTCGTGGACGGCGACGGCGAAGTGCCGGGTGACGCCGCCCGTTTCGAGGCGGACGCGGCCGGGTGCGGCGGAGACGACCCGTTCGCCGGATTCCGGCAGGAGTCCGGCGCGCCCGGTCCGGTAGGTGATCTCGTGCTCGCTGCCGTCGGGTTCGCCGCGGTAGCTCCTGGCCTGGGGCTGCGAGGCGAGGTTGCGCCACGCGCCGAAGCGGGCGGGGCACGAATCGGGCCGGGTGGCGGCCCGGGCGAGGGCGGCGGCGGTGGCGGCGAGGCGCTGCTCCCCGGCGTCGGGCTCCGGGGTGAGGGCGGCGAGGTGCCGGTCGTAGAAGCCGGTGTCCGGGCGGGCCGCGGTGAACTCCGGGTGGCGCAGGGACCGTACGAGCAGCTCCCGGTTGGTGACCGGCCCGTGGATACGGGCGCGTTCGAGGGCGCGGGCGAGGAGACGTACGGCTTCGGTACGGGTGGGTGCGTGGGCGATGACCTTGGCGAGCATCGGGTCGTAGTGCACCCCGATGGTGTCGCCGCCGGTGTATCCGGTGTCGAGGCGCAGGCCGGGCTCGTCCGGCACTTCCAGGGTGTGCAGGGCCCCGGTCTGCGGCTGCCAGCCGGCAGCGGGGTCCTCGGCGTAGAGCCGGGCCTCGACGGCGTGCCCGTGCGGCTGCGGGGGCACGGCGGCGGGCAGCGGTTCGCCCTCCGCGACGCGGAGCTGCAGGGCGACGAGGTCGAGCCCGAACACCGCTTCCGTTACGGGGTGTTCGACCTGGAGGCGGGTGTTCATCTCCAGGAAGTACGGGCGTCCTTCGGCCGATACGAGGAACTCGACGGTCCCCGCGCCCCGGTAGCCCACTGTCTGCGCGGCCGCGATGGCGGCGTCGTGCAGCCGCTGTCGCAGCGCGTCGTCGAGGCCGGGCGCGGGGGCCTCCTCGATGACCTTCTGGTGGCGGCGCTGGAGCGAGCAGTCGCGGGTGCCGAGCGCCCACACCGTGCCCCGGTCGTCCGCCATGACCTGGACCTCGATGTGCCGGCCGCGTTCGACGTACGGCTCGGCGAAGACCTCGCCGTCCCCGAAGGCGGAGGTGGCCTCGGCGCGGGCGGCCGTCAACTCGGCGGGCAGGTCGCTGAGTTCCCGTACGATCCGCATCCCGCGTCCGCCGCCGCCCGCCGCCGCCTTGAGCAGCAGCGGAAGGTCCTCGGCGGTGGCGCTCGCCGGGTCGACGGGGGCGAGGAGGGGCACCTCGGCTGCGGCCATCAGCTCCTTGGCCCGGGTCTTGGACGCCATCAGCTCGATGGCCTTCACCGGCGGCCCCACCCACACGAGGCCCGCGTCCTGCACGGCCTGGGCGAACCCGGCGTTCTCGGAGAGGAACCCGTAGCCCGGGTGCACGGCGTCGGCGCCCGCCGCGAGGGCGGCGGCCACGACGAGGTCGCCGCGCAGATACGTATCGGCGGGTGCGGCCCCGGGGAGGCGGACGGCGGTGTCGGCCTCCCGGACGTGCAGGGCGCCCGCGTCCGCGTCCGAGTACACGGCCACGGTGGCGATGCCCAGTTCACGGCAGGTGCGGAAGATCCGGCAGGCGATCTCGCCCCGGTTGGCGACAAGGAGCACACGAATCATGGCTGGCAAAGGAGGACCCTTTCCACTAGAACAACCGCAACCATCAATTGAGGAACCCCCGCGGCGAGCAACCACCTCCGCGAGAACGGCGGCGGTTCAGCCGCAAAGGGGGGGCCCTCACATCCGGAAGACGCCGAAGCCGCCACGGGCGCCTTCGACCGGTGCCGTGTGGATCGCGGACAGGCACATCCCGAGGACGGTCCTGGTGTCGCGCGGGTCGATGACCCCGTCGTCGTACAGCCGCCCCGACAGGAACATGGGCAGCGACTCCGACTCGATCTGCTGCTCCACCATGGCGCGCAGACCCGCGTCGGCCTCGTCGTCGTAGGGCAGCCCCTTCGCGGCGGAGGAGGCGCGGGCGACGATCGACAGCACGCCCGCGAGCTGCTGGGGGCCCATGACGGCGGACTTGCTGCTCGGCCAGGCGAAGAGGAAGCGGGGGTCGTAGGCGCGGCCGCACATGCCGTAGTGACCGGCGCCGTAGGAGGCGCCCATCAGTACGGACAGGTGCGGGACCTTGGAGTTCGACACCGCGTTGATCATCATCGCGCCGTGCTTGATGATGCCGCCCTGCTCGTACTCCTTGCCGACCATGTAGCCGGTGGTGTTGTGCAGGAACAGGAGCGGGATGTCGCGCTGGTTGGCGAGCTGGATGAACTGGGCGGCCTTCTGCGACTCCTCGCTGAACAGCACGCCCTGCGCGTTGGCGAGGATGCCGACCGGATAGCCGTGCAGGCGCGCCCACCCGGTGACGAGGCTGCTCCCGTACAGCGGCTTGAACGCGTCGAAGTCCGATCCGTCGACGAGCCGGGCGATGACCTCGCGCGGGTCGAAGGGGACCTTGAGGTCGCCCGGGACGATCCCGACGAGCTCGTCCTGGTCGTACTTCGGCGACTCCGCGACCCCCGGGTCGGCGTGCGCCTTGCGCCAGTTGAGCCGGGCGACGATCCGCCGGGCCTGGCGCAGCGCGTCGTGCTCGTCGAGCGCGAAGTGGTCGGCGAGCCCGGAGGTCCGGGCGTGCATCTCGGCGCCGCCGAGCGATTCGTCGTCGCTCTCCTCGCCGGTGGCCATCTTCACCAGCGGCGGCCCACCGAGGAAGACCTTCGACTGCTCCTTGATCATCACGGTGTGGTCGGACATGCCGGGGACGTACGCGCCACCGGCGGTGGAGTTCCCGAAGACGACGGCGACGGTGGGGATCCCGGCCGCCGACAAGCGGGTGAGGTCGCGGAACAACGCGCCCCCGGGGATGAAGATCTCCTTCTGCGAGGGCAGGTCGGCACCCCCCGACTCGACGAGGCTGAGGCAGGGCAGCCGGTTGGCGAAGGCGATCTCGTTCGCGCGCAGGGCCTTCTTCAGGGTCCACGGGTTGGAAGCGCCGCCGCGTACGGTCGGGTCGTTGGCGGTGATCAGGCACTCCACCCCCTCCACGACCCCGATCCCGGTGACGAGCGAGGCACCGACCGCGTAGTCGCTGCCCCAGGCGGCGAGCGGGGACAGCTCCAGGAACGGGGTGTCCGGGTCGATCAGCAGCTCGATCCGCTCCCGGGCCAGCAGCTTGCCGCGCTTCCTGTGCCGTGCCACGTACTTCTCGCCGCCGCCCGCCAGGGCCTTGACGTGCTCGGTGTCGAGCTCGGCGAGCTTCGCGAGCATGGCCTCGCGGTGGGCGGCGTATTCGGGGCCGGCGGTGTCGAGTGCGGTGGGCAGGACGGTCATGCGGTCACCTCCGTTGTTTCCAGCAGCGCCACGGGGACGGACAGGCACCGGGACCGCAGCCACTCCCCCACCGCCTTGGCCTGCGGATCGAAGCGGGCCTGCGCGGCGACGCCCTCGCCGAGGAGGCCGTGGACGACGAAGTTGAGCGCCCTCAGATTCGGCAGCACATGGCGTACGACGGTGAGCCCGGCGGTCTCCGGGAGCAGTTCCTGGAAACGGGCGACGGTCAGCTCATGGGCCAGCCACCGCCAGGCGTCGTCGCTCCGTACCCACACACCGACGTTGGCGTCACCGCCCTTGTCGCCGCTGCGGGCTCCGGCGATGCGGCCGAGAGGCGCGGAGCGGGTGGGGCCGGGCGGGAGGGGCTCCGGAAGCTCGGGCTCCTCGACCGCTTCGAGCTCCCTGCACCGGGGGGCGGGGGGCACGGTCTCCCGCTCCCCGTCCGGCAGGACGGCCTCGTGTCTGACCTCCCCGGCCGGTACGTACATGGCCTCGAACACCCCGTACGGCGCACCCTTTCCGGGCGGGGCGGTCACATGGAAGCCGGGGTAGCTGCCGAGCGCGAGCTCGACGGCCGCCCCCGACACCGCGCGCCCGACCGCTTCGGCGTCCTGGTCGCGGACGACGAGCCGCAGCAGGGCACTGGCGGTCTCCTCGCTCGCGGCGTCGGCCCGGTCGGTACGGGCCAGCTCCCACCGCACCTCGGCGGGCCGCCGCCCGCCCCGGGCGAGGGCGTCGGCGAACTGGTCCTGCACGAGCTGCGCCTTGGCCTCGATGTCGAGCCCGGTCAGCACGAAGACGACCTCGTTGCGCCAGCCGCCGAGCCGGTTGAGCCCGACCTTGAGCGTGGGCGGCGGGTCCTCTCCCCGTACCCCGGAGATCCGTACGCGGTCCGGCCCGTCCTCGGTCAGCCGTACGGTGTCGAGCCGGGCGGTGACATCCGGCCCGGCGTACCTGGCCCCGGCGGTCTCGTACAGCAGCTGGGCGGTGACGGTGCCGACGTCGACGACACCGCCCGTACCGTCGTGCTTGGTGATGACGCTCGACCCGTCCTGGTGGATCTCGGCGAGCGGAAACCCGGGCCTGCGGATGTCATGGTCACCGAAGAACGCGTAGTTCCCTCCGGTGGCCTGGGTCCCGCACTCCAGCACGTGCCCGGCGACGACGGCCCCGGCGAGGGCGTCGTGGTCCTCGCTGCTCCAGCCGAAGTGGGCGGCGGCGGGCCCGGTGACGAGGGCGGCGTCGGTGACGCGTCCGGTGACGACGATGTCGGCCCCGGCGCGCAGGCAGGCGGCGATGCCGGCGCCGCCGAGGTAGGCGTTGGCGGTGAGGAACCCGTCGGGCACGGGCAGGCCGTCGCCCTCGACATGCGCGACGCGCACGGGCACGCCCACCTTGTCGGCCAACTCCCTTACGGCGTCGGCGAGCCCGGCCGGGTTGAGGCCTCCGGCGTTGGCGACGATCTTCACACCGCGCTCGTGGGCGAGCCCGAGGTTCTCCTCCAACTGCCGCAGAAAGGTGGAGGCGTACCCCCGCTCGGGGTCCTTGAGGCGGCTGCGCCCCAGGATGAGCATGGTGAGCTCGGCGAGGTAGTCCCCGGTCAGGACGTCGAGGGGGCCGCCGGTGAGCATGTCGTGTACGGCGTCGAAGCGGTCGCCGTAGAAGCCGGAGGCATTGCCGATGCGCAGCGGCCGCGTCATCGCTCCCCCTTCCGGGGGCGCCCGGGACCGGCGGGCCCGGCGAAGGCCTGCGCGATGTCCAGCCACCGGTCGGCGTCGGCCCCCACGGCGTGCAGGGCGAGGTCGTCGCGGTGGGCGCGCTGGGTGACGAGCAGGCAGAAGTCGAGCAGGGGCCCGGTGACGCGCTGGGCGGCGTCCTCGGGGCCGTAGGCGACGACCTCGCCGTCCGGTCCCTTCAGTTCCACCCGGAACTGCTCGCCGGGCGGCTGTTCCCCGCGCACGAAGTAGGCGTAGTCCCGCGCCCGCACCCCGATCCTGGCCACATGTCGCAGCCGCGCGGTCGGCTTGCGCGTCACACCGAGCGCGTCGGCGACGTCCTGCCCGTGCGCCCAGGTCTCCATGAGCCGCGCGGTCGCCATCGAGGCGACGCTCATGGGCGGCCCGTACCAGGGGAATCTGGCCCCGGGGGGCGCCGCCCACAGCGCCGCGTGAAGCCGCGCCCGGCCCTCCCGCCACTGCACGAGCAGGGCATCGGGCGGCAGGAGCGCCACCATTTCGGCGGCTGCCTGATCGACGAAGGTCTCAGGCCCGGCAAGCGCCTTGTCGACCTCGGCGGCGAAGGCGTCGGGTTCGGTGACCGCGATCAGCGCGACCTCGTCGGTCCAGTTCAGGTGGGCGATCTGATGGGCGACGGTCCATCCGTCGGCGGGCGTCGGCCCGGCCCATCCTTCCGCACTCAACCCGGCGACCAGCAGGTCGAGTTCGGCGCTCTCCCGACGCAGATCGTCGAGTACGGCGACGGTCACGGCCGATACATCGGACACGGTGCGCTCCCTCGGGGCGTGGCGGTGTGCCCCGGAGCATGCCAGCGCCCCAGAAAACAAGCAAGCATGCTTGCATGATTTCTTTCACGGAAGGGATCGAGCCCCAAAGCCCGCCTCTTCAGGTGGTGAGCGGATGCCCGGTGGTCGCGTCCACGTGGTCAGGGATGTCGTCGTGGCGATCGCCCACGGTCGGTGTCCCGGCGGGCTCGAACATCAGGATGGCGGCGCCGGACGGAGCGTACGGCTTGTGCTCCACGCCTCGGGGGACGGTGAAGACCGCACCCTGGGGGAGGAGGACCGTACGCTCCCCTGCGGACTCCCTCAAGGCGATGTGCAACTCTCCGTCGAGAACCAGGAAGAACTCGTCGGTGTCGTCGTGGACGTGCCAGACGTGTTCGCCCTCGACCTTGGCGATGCGGACGTCGTAGTCGTTGACGCGCGTGACGATGCGGGGGCTCCACAGGGCGTCGAAGGAGGCCAGGGCCTTGGCGAGGGAAATGGGTTCGCTGCTCATGGGTTCATCGTCGACCGACACGACGGGCGACACGAGTGCCAGGCATCGCATACGGCTGAAAATACTTCGGGCCGTGCTCCCCCGAACCGCTCGCAACCCTGTAGGGGCACCAGGCATTCCCGGAGAGATGATCCCTCGATCAGGCGCCGCCGGTGACCCGGTAGCCGGGGACGGACGGCCAGCGGACGGTCAGCACCACGGACTCCTCCTCCGCGTACCAGGAGTGGTCGACGCCCCGGCCCCATACGACGTAGTCACCCTGTTGGGCCAGCAGGACGCTTCGCCCGGGGAGCTCCACACGGAACCGGCCGCTGATGAGGACCAGCAGCGCCGTACGCTCCTCGCCGGTCACCCACCGGGCCCGCTCGTCGCCGCTCGGGTGCACACCCCACTTGATCTCCAGAGCCTCACTGCGCCGGGGATCACCGGCGTCCTTGAAATGCCCGAGCAGCCATCCCTGGTCGAGTGCCGCGTCCTGACCGGCATTGCCCACGTACACACTGTCGCTCATGACCTCGGAACGTAGCCGACCGTCGGAGGCGCCGGACGCACGGCCTCATCGGGTCCAACTTGGGGCTGCCCGCCACTCGACGCGGGGACACGGAACGGGAATTCGGGGGCTGATGTTCATGAAGCGGTCGAATGGAGTGAGCCGGAGGGCGTGGCTCGCGCTGGGGATCGGGGCCGGTGCCGCCGTTGTTGTCGGCGTCGGTGTGTACGCCTTCGGTGGGCCGACGCAGGCGCAGCAGGACGCCGAGCGGGTGCTCACGGATGTCGCCCCGCTGCAGGAGCGGTTCGGCGAGGCGGGGCGGCTGTCGGATCCGCATTGGCTGGTGTACGACCCGGACGAGGCCGAGCGGAGCCGGGAGCTTCTGCCGAACCCGGATGCGCGTTACCGGGTGGTGGGCGTCGCCCGGCTGCCCGCCGGGACGGGCGCGTCGATCGTGGCGACGCCTTCGTACGCCTTCGCGCCCGCCGATCCGGTGGACGTGCCGGACGTACTGACGGAGTTCCTGCCCGGGAAGGCGCGGTGGATGAGCAGTACTGCCTTCGACGAACACCTCCTGGCTTCCACTTCGGAGGGCCTCACAGGTGGCCGGTTCTTCCTCGACCCGTCGACGGACAGCCTGTACTTCGACACGGTCGATCCCACGTAGGACGTGCGGCAACACGGCCGAGCCCGATCCTCGGGTCGGCCGGCCACACCGAGGCGTACCCAGGTGCCCTACGTATGGCAGGTGGTACCCTGTAAGGCATGATAAAGACGACGGTGTACCTTCCGGAGGACCTGGAAGTGCGGCTGGACGCCGAGTCGTCGGCCACCGGGATCAGCAAGGCCGAGCTCATCAGGCGGGGCATCGCGATGCTCCTGGAGAACGCGGAGCGCCCCAAGGGGACCCGCAGGCTTCCGGTCTTCGACAGTGGGCGCCCGCTCAGCCCCGAGGCGATGGACGACACCGTCTACGAGCACATCAAGGAACGAGCAGCGCGCCGTTGATCATCGTTGCTGACACGTCCGCTCTGTATGCCGCCTTCGACGCGGCACAACCGGAGCATCCCGAGGCTGCGGGGATTCTCGAGCACGAGCGGCTCGCCATCTCACCCCTCGTCGTCACCGAACTGGATCGCTTGGTGCACCGGGACCTCGGCTTCCCGGCAGCGATGCAGGTGATGGAGGCGCTGAACTCCCGCATAGCGGACGGCCAGTACAGGCTGGCCGAGCTGAAGCCCGCAGACCTCGGTGCGGCCCATCAGGTGCGCCAGAAGTACGAGGGGCTGCGGCTGGATCTCGCGGACGCGGTGGGCGTCGTCCTCGCGGACCGGTACAGGACCGATCGCCTCTTCACCCTCGACCAGCGGGACTTCCGGGCCATCACACCCCTGACACCCGGTTTCGCCGCGTTCCGCATCCTGCCCGTCGACGCCTGATTCCGCGCCTACTCCGTACGGTCGCCCTCGGCCTGCGAGGGTTCGGTCCGTGGGACGTCCGGGTGCACCTCGGAGGCCGGGCCGCGCTCGGCAGGTTCGTCGCGATCGCCCTCGGCCTGCGAGGGGGTGTGCGCGTACAGCCCGTCGTACTCATCGGTTCCCTTCATGGATCCCATGGGCGGGCCCCCTTCCTCAGCTCCCTTCCATCCTCCCTCTCGGCGACGCGGCGCGCACCGCGCCCATGCTGGCGCCGATGACCAGCGCGATGGCCAGGGCATCGATCGTGGAGAGTGCCTGGTCGAGGATGAGGAAGCCCGCCGTGGCGGCGATGGCGGGTTCCAGGCTCATCAGGATCGCGAAGGTGGGGGCGGGCAGACGGCGCAGGGCCATGAGTTCCAGGGTGTACGGGAGGACCGAGCTCAGCACGGCCACTGCCGCACCCAGGGCCAGCGTGGACGGCACCAGGAGCTTCGAGCCGGCTTCCATGATGCCGAGCGGCAGCGAGAGGACCGCCGCCACCACCATCGCCAGGGCCAGGCCGTCCGCCTGCGGGAAGCGGCGGCCGGTGCGCGCGCTGAAGACGATGTACGCCGCCCACATCGCGCCTGCCCCCAGGGCGTACGCCGCTCCGGCCGGGTCCAGGCGGTCGAAGCCTCCGCCGCTCAGCAGGACGACGCCGCCGAGCGCCAGGCCCGCCCAGACGAGGTTGACCAGGCGGCGGGACGCGATGACCGAAAGGGTCAGCGGGCCCAGCACCTCCAGGGTGACGGCGGCGCCCAGCGGGATGCGGTCAGCGGCCTGGTAGAAGAGCGTGTTCATGCCGCCCATCGCGATGCCGAACGCCACGACCGTGCCCCAGTCCGCACGCGAGTGCCCGCGCAGCTTCGGACGGCAGACGACCAGCAGGACGAGCGCGGCGGCGGCGAGGCGCAGTGTGACCACGCCGAGCGCGCCCGCCTTCGGCATGAGCAGGACCGCGACCGCCGCGCCGAACTGCACGGAGAGCCCGCCCGCGACGACCAGCGCGACCGGCCCCAGGGCCGCCCTGCGGGCACCGGGGCGGCCCGGGCGGCCGTGGCCCGGCTCGTCGAGCGCGGACACCGCCTCCGGTACGGCGACGGCTGCGGCCGGCTCTGCGGCACTGCGCGGGTCGTTCACCTGGGACCTTTCGAAAAGTTCACTGGAGTGCACTGAGGGGTCTACAGTACGGCACCGTTCTCGCGGGCCTCGTCCTCTCACCGTAGGGACGCGCGCGCCTCGCGTGAAATGCCGATTGCGCTCCCGTTATGCTCCCCACGCATGAGCACAGGACAGGGCAGCGGCGGGCGTGGCGGACGCGGTATCGAACTCCGGCATCTACGGGCCTTCCTCGCGATCGCCGACGAGGGCAGCGTCACCCGGGCAGCCACGAGACTCCGGCTCACCCAGCCCGTCGTCTCCCGGACACTCGCGGCCCTGGAGAAGCACCTGGGCATCCGGCTCGTCGACCGGTCCACGCACCATCTCGCCCTCACGACCGAGGGAGTCCTCTTCCGGGACAAGGCCGCCGCCGCGGTCGGCGCCTTCGACGAGGCCGTCGACCCCGGACGGCTGCGCCACCGGCCGCTGCGGCTCGGGCACGCCTGGTCGGCGTTCGGCCCTTACACCACACCCCTGCTGCGGACCTGGCAGCAGCGCCACCCGCAGACCCCGCTCGAACTGAGGCGGATCGACGACCGCACGGCCGGTCTCACCCGTGGCGAGGTGGACGCGGCGCTCCTGCGCGGGCCGGTGGACGCCCCGGGGCTCGTCACCGAGTTGCTGTTCACCGAGAACCGGGTGGCGGCCGTCGCCGCCGACGGACCGCTCGCCGCCCGCCGGTCGCTGTCGCTGGCGGACCTGACCGGCGGCGCCGTCGTCCTGAACACCGTCTCCGGGACCACCACGCCCGACCTGTGGCCCCCGCACGCGCGGCCCGTCGCCACGCTCACCGTCGCCAACACCGACGACTGGCTCACCGCCATCGCCGCGGGACGCGGGGCGGGAGTCTCCGCCGCGTCCACCGCCGATATGCACCCGCACGCCGGGGTCGCGTACAGGCCCCTCGACGACGCCCCGCCGCTGCCCGTCCTGCTGGCCCGGCGGGACGGGCCCGGCCACCCCGCCCTGCCCCAACTGTTCGCGCTCGCACGGGAGATCGTCGACCGCGGGGAATGAAGCGTCCGTTCCCGGCAGTTGGCAGCTGTGCACACACAGACCGAGCCGATCACTCCAGGGGGCATCACCATGTCGGACGAGGACGACACCATCACCGTGCAGGGCACCGTTGCGGCAGGCTTCGAGGGCGTACGGGAGGAGTTCGCCGCCGTACTCGCCGAGGACCATACCGAGCCGGGCGGTCAGCTCGCCGTCCACCACCACGGCCGCCTGGTGGTGGACCTGTGGGCCGGGGACGGGATCACCGGGGATTCGCTGCCCGCGGTGTACTCCTCCACCAAGGGCGCCGCGCACCTCGTGGTCGCCCTGCTCGTCCAGGACGGTGTCCTGGACCTGGACCGGACGGTCGCGTCGTACTGGCCCGAGTTCGCCGCCGAGGGCAAGGGCGAGCTGACCGTGCGCGAGCTGGTCTCGCACCGTTCCGGGGTGATCTGGGCGGACGGCGGACTCAGCGTCGCGGAGCTCGCGGACGACCGGGCCACAGCCGCGCGGCTGGCGGGCCAGCGGCCGTACTGGAAGCCGGGGGCCGAGGCCGGCTACCACGCACTGGTGATCGGCGCCCTCACCGGCGAGGTCGTGCGCAGGGCAACGGGGCGGTCGATCCAGGAGCTGTTCGAGGAGCGGGTCCGCGCCCCGTACGGGCTGGACTTCCACCTGGGCCTGCCGGAGGCGCTCGAACCTCGGTACGTGAGCATCCGGCCCGCCGTGCCCACGGCGGAGCAGGCCGCGGAGGCCGAGGCGAACCCCGTCGACCCGGAGGGCCTGATGGCGCTCGCGTTCGGCTGGACGTCAAACCCTCCGGTCGACCTGGTCGCCTTCGCCAACGACCGCGCCGTCCGTGCACTCGGCCAGGCGTCGGCCGGCGGTGTCGCGTCGGCGCGGGGGCTCTCGGGCATGTACGCGGCGGTGATCTCGGAGGTGGACGGGCGGGCGCCGCTGCTCAAGCCGGAGACGCTGGCCGAGGTCGGCCGGGTGCGGTGGACGGGCACCGATCTGGTGACCGGCGAGCCGGACCACTTCGCGCTCGGGTTCGAGGCGTCGCCGGTGCACTACCCGTCCCTGGGCGAGGGCGCGTTCGGGCACTCGGGGGCCGCCGGGTCCGAGGCGTTCGCGGATCCGGTCCACGGTGTCGCCTATGGCTACACCCGGCGCCGGTTCGCTTTTCCGGGCGGGGCCGCGCCGGAGAACGTGCGGCTGGCCGCGGCGGTGATCCGGGCGGTGGAGCGAGTGCCCGCGTAGCCAGGGGGTGGGGCCTCGCAAGGAGCGCCCCACCGTCCCGTGCCCCTACTTCGCGCAGACCGCCTTGTCCGCCTGGACCTGCTGGATGTCGTCCGGGGCCTTCTGCGGGGCCCCGAGCGGCGTGCCCGCTTCCTTGAAGTCCGGGCCCAGCGTCAGCACCATCGGGTCCATCGCGCCCGCGTCCGTCGTCGTCGGCTTCAGTGCCGCGGCCGACAGGCCCATGAGGTCGGCCAGCCGGCGTGCCTGGTCGGCCTGGTTGGGGCCGTAGACCAACTGGGTCTTCGCCACCTTCTCAGGTGCGTTGGCCTGGTTGGCGGACTTGAGTACGCCCTTCTCGTTCTGCAGCCAGTCCAGCGCCTCCTGCGCGGACCCGGCAGGGGCTCCGCCGTTGAAGACGTCGACCCGTACGTCGGCCGGGTCGGCCATCTCGCCCTTGAGCTTGGCGGCGTCCTTGGCCTTCGCCGCGGCCTTCTCCTTCTTCTCCACCGCGGTGAAGGAGACGTCCTCGCGCATCATCGAGAAGACCTGCGGCGCCTTGGACTCGTCGAGGATGACGGTGGCCTTGTCGTCCGGGTTGTCCAGGACCGGAACCGTGGTGAACGTGATGTTCTTGGGGTCGACCGAGGCCAGTTCCATGCCCAGTTTGCGCAGCTTGTTGATGTCGCCGATCTTGTCGTCGACGGTGAGCGCGCTGGTCGCCGCGTCCGCCAGCGTCCACATCTTGGTGGGGCTGGTCAGGGTGTCGTTGGACTTCAGCTTGCGCATCAGGGAGCCCAGGAACTGCTGCTGGATCTCGATGCGGCTGAGGTCGCTGCCGAATCCGACGGAGTGCCGGGTGCGCAGGAAGGACAGGGCCTGCTCGCCCTGCAGGGTGTGCTCGCCCTTGGACAGCTTCAGGTGCGAGTCCTTGTCGTTGATGTCCTTGGCGAGGCAGACGTTCACACCCCCGACGGCGCTCGTCAGGCTCTTGACCGCATTGAAGTCGGCCACCATGAAGTGGTCGGGCGTGATGCCGGTCAGCTCGGTGACGGTCCGCATCGTGCAGCTGGGGGTGCGCTCCGACTGTCCGAGACTGGTGTTGAAACGCCCGCCGGACGTCCCCGGGATGTCCTTCTCCGAGCCGTCCTCAAGCTTGGTCGGACACTCCGGGATGTCTGTTATCAGGTCGCGCGGGATACTCAGCGCGGTCGCGTTCGTACGGTCCTTGGAGACGTGGAAGAGGATGTTCGTGTCGGCGTGGCCGACGCTGCCCGCGTCGCCGTAGCCCTCGTTCCCCGCGCCGGTCCGCTTGTCGGTCCCGATCACCAGGATGTTGATGGCCCGGTCCTTGCTGAAGCCCCCGGTCCCGGCCCCGTCACTGGAGACGGACGAGATGTTGCCGTTGAAGTGCTGGTAGACGAGGTAGCCCGCGGTACCGACGCCGACCAGCAGGAACGCCAGCACACCGCCGGTCCACACCAGCGCCTTCTTCCTGCCCGACTTCTTCGGCTTCGGCCTGCGGCGCCCCGTCGAGGGCCCGCCCGCCCGGCCCGCGGCGCGCCCGCCCGGCTGCCGCGCGTCGTCCTTGTCCCCGCGACCACCGCCGGACCTGCGTCCACCGCGCTGTCCGGGTACGGAGGTCCCCTCGCCGTCCTGCGGCGTCGCCGGGTTCGAACGGCGGCGCGGGGAGGGCGCGGATGCGGTGCCGCCCGAGGAGGCGCTGCTTCCGGATGTGCTGCCTCTGGGGGAAGCCGGTGCGGATGATCGCCCTGTGGAGGGAGTCAGTCGCAGTTCGTAATCACCGGTGTCCGGGTTGAGTACCCACTGGTCTGCGGGGTCGATGCCCTCGTCCCGCCCACGGCCTTGCGCGTCCACGGTTCTGCGTCCTCCGTCGGGGCCCACGCGGCGCCTCCCCCTCAAGGCGCTCGGTGTGTCATACGGCGGTGCGTGACCTGGGGGTCAGCTGCACCGGAGCGCTCACACTAGCCGCCCGTTCGCCTGTGAGCGACGATCGTGACAAATCAAGCTTCACACAGGGGACATACCGTCACATTCACCACCACTTCACCACCCGTCACGCCGTTCCGTTCGACGGAAGGCGCTCGCAGGGCTCCGCCGCGGCCACTTTCGAATCAGATTTCAAACAGAAGTAACCACAAGGAATCCCCAAACAACTCGTCAATTCTCCTATAGTTGCCAAGACTTGATCAGGAACAATCAGCTCCAGTTGTGGTTCTTTCAGCACAGCCGCACCGTAGCGTCCGCATTGTCCCTTCCCCCCGCCCCGAACCGTCCGCCCCCGAGGACTCCGATTGCGCCCTTCACTCCGGCCAACCGCACTCGCCCTGCTGATCTCGGCAGCCGTCACCGGTTCCCTGTGCCTGTGGGCGGTCGCCGCCGCGCCCACCTCGGTACGGAGCCCGGTCATCTGGGGGGCGAGCACCGCTGCCGTGCTGCTGTGCGCCGCGGTGACCATCACGGTCCGTACGCTCGCCGCCGCGCGCAATCTGCGTGCCCTGCGGGCCGCCGACGCCGAACGCTTCACCGCCGAGACCTCCCGCCTCGTCTCGACCTCCGCGTCGGAGGCCCAGCGCTTCACCGCGGAGACCGCCCGCATCAGAGCCACAGCCGCCGCCGAGACCGCCCGGGTCACCACCGAGGCGCGCGACCGGGTCGCCCAGGTCACCGCCGAGGCCTCCGAACAGAGCGCCCGCCTGACCGCCGAGGCCGAGCGGCTCACCGCCCGCGCCCGGCGCAGTGAGACCGAGCGCTCGGCTGCGATCGCCGCCTGCGCCAACGCCGCGGGCCGGATGCAGGCCCTCGCCACGAGCATGCTGGCCGACCTGCGCGAGATGGAGCACCGGCACACCGCCGAGGACGTGCTCGGCGATCTGCTGCACCTGGACCACCGCACCGCCCAGGCGGGCCGCCTGGCCGACTCCATCGCCGTGCTGACCGGCGCGCGCTCCGGACGCCGCTGGGCGAAGCCGATCGTCATGGAGTCGATCCTGCGCGGCGCCATGGGCCGTATCGGCAGTTACCAGCGCATCCGCCTGCACTCCACCAGTGATGTGGCGATCGCCGGTCACGCCGCCGAGGGCGTCATGCACGCCCTCGCGGAACTCCTCGACAACGCCGCCAACTTCTCGCCGCCCACCGCCGAAGTGCATGTGTACGTCGAGGAGGTCCCGGCCGGCATCGTCGTCACCGTCGAGGACAGCGGTCTGGTGATGAGCGATGTGCAGCTGCGCCGCGCGGAGCGCGCCGTGTCCGCCGAGAACCAGGACCTCACGGCCCTGTCCGGCACCCGGCTCGGCCTCGCCGTCGTCGGCCGGCTGGCCCGCAAGCACGGCCTCACCGTCTCCTTCCGGCCGTCCGCGCGCGGCGGCACGGGCGCGCTGATGATGCTGCCGCAGGAGCTCATCTCCCGTGCTCCGGCTCCCGCGCCCGTTCCGGCTCCCGCGCCCGCCGCCCGACCCGAGCCGGAGCCCGACCACGCAACGGCGGCGACGCCGTCCGCCGCCCCCACGGCGGACACACAGGACCAGGGCTCCCCCGGACCCGTGCCGGGGTCCTCGCCGGAATCCGCATCCGAATCCACCGGTGCCGTCCCCCAGTTCGGTGACAGCGGTCTGCCCAGGCGCCGCCGGGGCCGCACCCTGGCCGCCGCCGAATCCCGTACCGGCAATGCCACCCCCGGCGGAGCCGATTCCCCCAGGCCCCGTACCACCGACCCGAAGGTCCAGGCAGCGCGCTTCAGCACCTTCAGCCAGGCGGTACGAGCCAACTCCCCGCACCCGGAAGGCAACACCCGATGACCGCGACCACCGACGAGAAGCTCAACTGGCTGCTGGAGGGGCTGCTCGACCGCACGCCCGGCGCCCGGCACGCCCTCGTCCTGTCCCGGGACGGCCTCAAGCTGTGCCGTACCCCCGAGCTCTCCGTCGACCAGGCCGACCAGCTGGCCGCGATCTCCGCCGGGATCCAGAGCCTGTCGCACGGAGCGTCCATCGAGTTCGGTGACGGCACGGGTGGCGTACGGTCAGCGATGGCCGAGTTCTACGGCGGTGTGCTGTTCATCGTCGAGGCGGGTGCCGGCGCCCATCTCGCGGTCGTGGCCGCCGAGGAATCCGACGTCGGCCTCGTCGGCCACAACATGAGCGAACTCGTCGAACAGCTCGGCGAGTACCTCGTCGCCCCGCCGCGCACTCCCGCCGAAGCGGTGGACGACGCAGCGGCCACGGCCGTGGAAACCGCGGACGTATGACGTCGGCGCCGCGCCCCCGCCCCGGACGCGACGACGACCCGGACCGGCTGTACACCCTCACCGGTGGCCGCAGCCGGTCCGACTCGGCCGCGTTCGACCTCGTGACGCTCGTGGTGGCCGAGTGCGATCCGAACCCCGGTATGCAGTCGGAGCACGTCGCGATCCTGCGGATGTGCCGGCGCCCCACCGCGGTCGTCGAAATCTCGGCAACCCTGAATCTGCCCGTCAGCATCGTCCGCATCATGCTCTGCGACCTGCTCGACACCGGCCGGATCAGCGCCCGCCATCCCCGTACTGCCCGTGTCGAGGACCGGTTCCCCGACACCGACACCCTGGAACAGGTGCTCGTTGGACTCCGCAACCTCTGACCGTGCCGCCCTGCAGGCGACAGCCGACAACGGACTGAAGATCGTCGTTGTGGGCGGCTTCGGGGTCGGCAAGACCACCATGGTCCGTTCCGTGAGCGAGATCCGTCCGCTCAACACCGAAGAGACCATGACCCGTGCGGGCGAGGCCGTCGACCACCTCGACGGTGTGCAGTCCAAGACGTCCACCACGGTCGCCTTCGACTTCGGCCGGATCACGCTCGACGCGCGCTCGGTCCTCTATCTCTTCGGCGCACCCGGCCAGGAACGCTTCTGGTTCCTGTGGGACCGCCTCTTCTCCGGGACCCTGGGTGCCGTCGTGCTCGTCGACACCCGGCGGCTCGCCGACTCCTGGTACGCGATCGACCGGCTGGAACACCACGGCACGCCGTTCATCGTCGCGTGCAACGACTTCGGCGGCCCGCTCCACACCGAGCAGCAGATCCGCGAGGCGCTGGACCTCTCCCCCGATGTTCCGCTCGTCGAGTGCGACGCCCGGGACCGGTCCTCCAGCAAGTACGTCCTGATCACGCTCGTCGAACACCTCCACGCACTCTCCGTCGCCCGTTCCCGGACCGCCGAGGCGGCCCTGGCAGGAAGCCCGGCTTCGGCGGCGGCCGCAAAGACCCCGGAGCCCACGCCGTGACCCAGTGCCCCGTGTCCCACGGTTCCGTACCCCTGTCCGGGGAGCGGTTCCAGACCGACCCCGTGCAGCTGTACCGGGACCTGCGGCGCGACCACGGCGCCGTGGCTCCGGTCGTGCTCGACGGCGACGTACCCGCCTGGCTGATCCTCGGCTACCGCGAGCTGCACCAGGTCACCAACGACCCGGTGCTCTTCAGCCGGGACTCCGACCTGTGGAACCAGTGGGACAACATCCCCGACACGTGGCCGCTGCTCCCGATGATCGGCCGCAAGCAGCCCTCGATCCTCTACACGGTCGGCGAACGGCACAGCGTCCGGGCCGCGATGATCAGCAACGCGCTGGAAGCCGTCGATCCGTTCGCGCTGAAGCGGTACGCGGAGGAGTTCGCGGACGGCCTCATCGACCGGTTCTGCTCCACCGGCCGGACCGACATCATCGCCGAGTACGCCATGCTGCTCCCCGCCCTGATCCTCGCGAAGCTCTACGGCTTCAGCAACGAGGTCGGCTCCGCCCTCGTCGGCGCGCTCAACGACATGATCGACGGCCGCGAGCGGGCCCTGGCCGGCCAGCAGCTCCTCGGCGCGTCCATGTTCCAGCTCCTGGCCGACAAGCACGCCGAGCCCGGCGACGACGTCGCGACCAGGATGCTGAACGACCCCGGCGGCTTCACCGACGAGGA
Source organism: Streptomyces sp. NPDC060035 (assembly GCF_042736635.1). Lineage (NCBI taxonomy): Bacteria > Bacillati > Actinomycetota > Actinomycetes > Kitasatosporales > Streptomycetaceae > Streptomyces > Streptomyces sp. NPDC060035. The sequence goes on along the minus strand of NZ_JBHWVO010000021.1, from coordinate 3,937 downwards.
GGTCGCCCAGGACCTCATGGTCATGATGGCCGCGGGCCACCAGCCGACCGCCGACTGGATGGGCAACTCGCTGCGGCTGATGCTGACCGACGACCGTTTCGCCGCGTCGCTGGCCGGCGGCCGCCACAGCGTCGCCGAGGCCATGAACGAGGTGCTCTGGGAGGACACCCCCACCCAGAACGTGGCAGGCCGCTGGGTCTCCCGCGACACCCATCTCGGCGGACGGCACATCCGCTCCGGTGACCTGCTGCTCCTCGGCATCGCCGCCGCGAACGGCGACCCGCAGGTGCGCACCGACGGCTCCACGCTCACCGGCGGCAACAACGCCTTCCTCTCCTTCGGCCACGGGGAGCACCGCTGCCCGTTCCCCGCGCAGGAGACGGCCGAGGTCGTCGCCCGTACGGGGATCGAGGTGCTCCTGGACCGGCTTCCGGACGTGGACCTCGCCGTCCCCGCGGACCGGCTCACCCGGCGCCCGTCCCCGTGGCTGCGGGGGCTGACGGACCTGCCGGTGCAGTTCACGCCCACTCCCGCCCTTGGAGGACAGAAATGACCCGGATCGTCCTCGATCCCTTTGTCGCCGACCTCGATGCGGAGAGCTCCGCGCTGCGCGCCGCCGGACCGCTGGCCGAGGTGGAGCTGCCCGGCGGGGTGCACTGCTACGCGGTGACGCATCACGCCGAGGCGCGCCAGCTGCTCACCGACAGCCGTGTGGTCAAGGACATCAACGTCTGGAACGCGTGGCAGCGCGGCGAGATACCGATGGACTGGCCGCTGATCGGCCTCGCCAACCCGGGCCGCTCGATGCTCACGGTGGACGGCACCGAGCACCGCAGGCTGCGCGCCCTCGTCGCGCAGGCGCTGACCGTGAAGCGGGTGGAGCGGCTGCGGACGGGCATCGAGGCGCTGACGAACGCGAGCCTGGACCGGCTGGCGGCGCTCCCCAAGGGCGAACGCGTCGACCTGAAGGCCGAGTTCGCCTACCCCCTGCCGATGAACGTCATCAGCGAGCTGATGGGCGTGGACGCGGCCGACCACCCCCGGCTCAAGGAGTTGTTCGAGAAGTTCTTCTCGACGCAGACGCCGCCCCAGGAGGTCCCGCAGATGATGGCGGACCTCGGCGCCCTGTTCACGAAGATCGTCGACGACAAGCGGGCGAACCCGGGCGACGATCTGACGAGCGCCCTGATCGCGGCCTCCGAGGAGGGCGACCACCTCACCAACGAGGAGATCGTCAACACCCTGCAGCTGATCATCGCGGCCGGTCACGAGACCACGATCAGCCTGGTCGTCAACGTCGTCGAGGCGCTCCAGACGCACCCCGAGCAGCGCAAGCGGGTGCTGAGCGGGGAGATCCCGTGGGAGAACGTGATCGAGGAGACCCTGCGCTGGAACACGCCCACCTCGCACGTCCTGATCCGGTTCGCCACCGAGGACGTCGAGGTCGGCGACAAGGTGCTGCCCAAGGGTGAGGCACTCATCGTCTCCTTCGGCGCGCTGGGCCGGGACGAGAAGCAGTACGGGCCGACCGCGGGCGACTTCGACGCCACCCGCTCCCCGAACCGCCACATCGCGTTCGGTCACGGCCCGCACGTCTGCCCGGGTGCCGCACTGTCCCGGCTGGAGGCCGGGGTGGCACTCCCGGCGCTGTACGAGCGCTTCCCGGACCTGGACCTCGCGGTACCGACCTCGGAGCTCCGTAACAAGCCGATCGTGACCCAGAACGACCTGTACGAGCTCCCGGTCGACCTGGGCTGATCTTCCCCACCGCGTCGGCCGTCCGCGGGCCGGAGCGCGCGTCTCATCCGACGGACACGGTCCCGGACCGTGTCCCCGAGGGACTACGCTCCGGCGTGTGGCCGATATCCAGATTCCCGCTGACCTCAAGCCCGCCGACGGACGCTTCGGCGCCGGACCCTCCAAGGTGCGGACGGAGGCGGTCGACGCGCTGGCCGCCACCGGCACCTCTCTTCTCGGTACGTCCCATCGCCAGGCCCCGGTCAAGAACCTGGTCGGCGAGGTACGTGACGGCGTACGCAGCCTCTTCTCCCTCCCCGAGGGCTACGAGGTCATCCTGGGCAACGGCGGCTCCACCGCCTTCTGGGACGTGGCGACGCACGGTCTCATCGAGAACAAGTCCCAGCACCTGAACTTCGGCGAGTTCTCGTCGAAGTTCGCGAAGGCCGCCAAGCTCGCCCCGTGGCTGGCCGACCCCACCGTCATCGCCTCCGACCCGGGCACCCACCCGGACCCGAAGGCCGAGGCGGGCGTCGACGTCTACGCGTTCACCCACAACGAGACCTCCACCGGTGTCGCAGCCCCCATCAAGCGGGTCGCGGGCGCCGACGAGGGTTCACTCGTCCTGGTGGACGCCACCTCCGGTGCGGGCGGCCTGCCGGTCGACATCACCGAGACGGACGTCTACTACTTCGCCCCGCAGAAGTCCTTCGCCTCCGACGGCGGCCTGTGGATCGGCGTGTTCTCCCCGGCGGCCCTGGACCGCGCCGCGCGCGTCCACGCGTCCGGCCGGCACATCCCGGAGTTCTTCTCGCTGCCCACGGCGATCGACAACTCCCTGAAGAACCAGACGTACAACACCCCCGCCCTGGCCACGCTCTTCCTGCTGAACGAGCAGCTGAAGTGGATGAACACCCAGGGCGGCCTGGACTTCACCACCGGCCGCACGGCCGCCTCGTCGCAGAACCTGTACGGCTGGGCCGAGGAGTCCAAGTACGCGACCCCGTTCGTCACCGACCCCGCGAAGCGCTCGCAGGTCATCGGCACGATCGACTTCGCGGACGAGATCGACGCGGCGGCGGTCGCCAAGGTGCTGCGCGCCAACGGCATCGTCGACACGGAGCCCTACCGCAAGCTGGGCCGCAACCAGCTGCGCGTGGCGATGTTCCCGGCGATCGACCCGGCGGACGTCCAGGCGCTGACGGCCTGCATCGACTACGTGATCGAGAAGCTGTAGCGGTTACGCCTACGAGACGGCCCTGCACCCATCACGGGTGCGGGGCCGTTTCTGCTTCACTCGGCGGAATGGCGCATCGCCTGCGGGACGAACGAACCCGGGCACACCGTCCTACGATGATGTTCTCGACACCAGCGGCGTATTCGTCGGCGAAGGCGTCGTACGACGCGGGTGCTCTGGAGAAAGTCGGATCCGGTCACGGTCCGGCAGTGCAGTCGTGGCGTTCCCGTCGATGTGAATGTGCGCACCGGCACCCGAGGTTCGACCGCATACGGCGTTGGGGTGCCGGCGTACAGCCATGGGTACCGAGACACCACCGCAGGTCGGAGGATCCCTCTCCCCGATGGCGTTCGAACAGCACCACCACAGGACAGTTAAGCTCTCACTCGCAGCATGAACCCCTGTGTCAACACTCCGGGGGTTACCTCCCCCTCTCTTTCAGGAGGCCTTTGTGTCCATATACCTCAAGGCGCGCGGTTCTACGCGCCGCCTCGCCCGTACTGCCGCCACGTCGGCGGCAGTTGCCGTAGCTGTTCTCGGCACCACTCTCGCAACCGCGCCCACGGCATCGGCCCTGGACAGCAGCTACTGCACCAAGAACATCACCAACCAGTGGCGGACCGTGGAGGACCTTGCCGGGGCCGCAGTCCGCAGCGGCCCCGGCGAGACGTACTCCAAGCGATACGGCCTCGACTTCGCCGGCCACTTCTGGGCCGTGTGCCAGGCCACCAGCTCCGCGGGAAACACGTGGTACTACGGCAAGGACGACTACGACCGCAAGGGCTGGATCGTGGCCTACAAGACCGGCAAGGGCCGGTACTAGGGCGCGTATCGGGTGGTGATCAATGTGCGGGACTCGCTCTCGGCGATACCCCGTAGCCGTGCCCGGCGTCGACTGATCTGCCGCTGACGGCCCGACACGTGAAGGACCCCGCACCGGCTCCCGGTGCGGGGTCCTTCACG
>NZ_JBHWVO010000020.1:0-142627 GCF_042736635.1 Streptomyces sp. NPDC060035 | reverse complement strand
GCCGCCGGCCGGCCGGTTTGCGCGCCACCCCCGTCCCCACGGTGCGGCGCGGGCGGACCGTCGTCATCCGCTCGGACGACGGCCCACGTTCATCAGGGCCCGGGCGGGGCCGTCGGGATCCTGAGCGCCGGAAGGACGGCGCACTCGATGAAGCGGGTGACGAACGCGTCGTCCGCGTACCGCCCTTCCAGTAGCGGCCGGGCGCGCATGATGCCCAGGATCTGTGCGGCGACGTACTCCGCGGCGGGGTTGTCCGCCTCGATCTCGCCGCGGTCGACGGCGCGCCGGACCATGTCGTCGATCGCGGCGATCGACGGTGCGATCAGTGCCTCACGCAGGGCGCGCAGCAGGTCGGGGCTCTGGAGTGCGGCGTGGCCGAGTGCGTGCACGAGGGTGGAGTCGCGGTCGGACGCCGTGCAGACGGCCCGGGCGGCCGCGTGCAGGTCTCCGCTCAGGGTGCCGGTGTCGATGTGTGCGAGCACCGGCTTGCGGGTGCTGTGCAGTGCGGCGACGACGAGCTCCGGCTTGGATCCCCACTGCCGGTACAGGGTCGACTTGCCGCACCGGGTGCGCGAGGCGACGCCCTCCATGGTCAGCGATTCGTAGCCGCTCTCCCGGAGCAGGTCCAGCACGGCCGTGTAGAGCTCGTGCGCCCGCTCCGGTGTGATCTTCGACCGGCGCGACGTGGGTGCCTGCTCCTGTGTGGAACCGGCCGACTGTGTGGAACCGGGCGACGACATGCGCTTTTCCCTCTCTGCGACTCTGCGACGAGGACCCTCTGCACTCCAGTGTATCGATACGCCAGTGTACCGATACGTTTGCGTATCGGTACACTGGCGTATCGATACGGCATGGACTCGACCATGCCGCCGTAACAGCGCTTCGTCAGCAAAGGGGCACGGGTGATGCACACCCGCAGCGAGCCTGCGGACCGGGAGCCGGACACCTCTGCCCGACCGCCCCTCGTCCGCGAGCTTCTTCTGGTCGCGGGACTCTTCCTCGTCTACAAACTCGGCCGGCAGGCCGCGAACGGACACGTCGAGGAGGCCTACCGCAACGCCGGGGACGTCTGGGACCTCGAGCGGGCGCTGCACCTCCCCGGTGAAGGGGTCGTGCAGGGCGTGCTGCTCCACAGCCAGACGCTCGTGCAGGCGGCGAACACCTACTACGTGACCGTGCACTTCCCGGTCACCCTGCTGTTCCTGGTCTGGCTGTACTGGCGGCGGCCGAGCCACTACGTGTGGTCGCGCCGCATACTCGCCGTGCTCACCGGCGCCGCGCTCGCGCTGCATCTGCTCTTCCCGCTCGCACCGCCGCGGATGCTGGACGCGGCAGCTCTCGTCGACACCGGACAGGTGTACGGCCCGACGGTGTACGGAGCCACGCCCGCGACCGACTCGATGGCCAACCAGTTCGCCGCGATGCCCTCCCTGCACTTCGGCTGGGCACTGACGGTGGCCGTCGGGCTGATCGTCGCCACCCGTTCCCGGTGGCGCCTGCTGTGGCTGCTCCACCCGCTCGTCACCCTGCTCGTCATCGTGGGCACGGCCAACCACTACTGGCTCGACGCGATCGTGGTCTCCGCGCTGCTGGCCGTGGTCTTCGCCGCGATCCGGCTGCCGCGCCCCGCGCCCGTCCGTGCGCACCTGCCGTGGCAGTCCGCAGCGATCCCGGCCGCCGGCGGTGCGGTGGCGCCCATGTCGGGGCCGTACCTGCCGTCGCCCTCGCCCCTCCCGAGCCCCGCGTACGCATCCGTATCCGGGCCGTACGCACGATCCGGAGCACCGCGATGAACGCCACGCTCGTCGCCGTCGCGCTGTCACTCGTCTCAGCAGCCGCCTACGCCGCAGCCGCTGTGGCTCAGGCACGCCTCGCCGGCCGTTCCGAACCGTCCGCCGGAGTGCTGCGCCTGATGGGCCGCGGTGCCTGGTGGTCGGCGGTCGGGCTGAATGCCGGAGGGGCGCTGCTGCATGTCGCCGCCCTCAAGTACGGGCCTCTCACCCTGGTCCAGCCACTGGGCGCACTCACTCTCGTCGCGGCCGTCCCGCTCGGAGCCCGTGCCGCGGGGCGCAGGGTCAGCCGTACGGAGTGGCGCGGCACGCTCCTCACCCTGCTCGGTCTCGGGGCCCTGCTGATGGCCTCGGGCGGCGCCGCCCCGCACGACACGCTCAGCCTGCCCGAGGCCCTCGGTGTCGGCGCCGTGGCCATGGCGCTGGTCGCAGGTCTCAGCCGCCCGGGCGCCCGCCCGGGCCTCCGGCACGCGGCGGCATCCGGCATCACTTCGGGCGTGGCCTCCGCGCTCACCCAGACCCTCACGGTCGCTGCCACCGACCACACCGGTCCGCTGCTCAGCTGGCGACTGGTGACCGTGGCGCTGCTCGTGTCCGCCTTCGCCATGGGCGGCCTGCTGCTGTCCCAGACCGCGTACCGGGGCGGCCTCGGCGCCCCGCTCGCCGTGGTCACCCTGGCCAACCCGGTCGCCGCCGCCGCGATCGGTCTGGCCCTCCTGGGTGAACGGCTGCAGGGCGGGGTGGTCGGCCTGATCCCGGCGTTCCTCGGTGCGGCGGCCGCTGTACGGGGCGTGATTCTGCTCAGCAGCGCCCAGGTGCACACCGCGCCCGGCCCGGCCGGTGCGGACGCGCCGTCGCGGGTCGTCATCAGCAGCCCGCCGATCGCGAGACCGGTCAACGCGAGCCCGGTCAACAGCGGCCCGGGCATGGGGAGCCCGGGCATCAGCGGTCCCGGCAGGAGCAGTCCGGGCATCGGGAGCCCGCGGTCCGCCGACCCGCTCGGGCTGCGGCCCGAACCGGTCAGGACACCGGTCTGCGGCCCTTAGGGCGCGGCTTCACGTCCCTGGGTCCTCATCGGCCCGGAGCCCGTCCAGGTCGCCGATGGCCCTGGTCAGCCAGCCGGTCCAGAAGGTCTCCAGATCGATACCCCCGCGCAGCACCAGATGCCGCAAGGTGTCCTCGTCCGCGGTCCGCTCCGGCGGGAAGTCCCGTTCCTCGATCTCCAGGTACTCCTGCAGCTGCTGCTGGTGCAGCGCGAGATGACGGCGCAGCTCGCCGACCAGACCCGGAGCCCCGACCACCGCCGCCGCCCGCATCCTCAGCAGCAGCGGATCACGGACCGGCCGCGGGTCCTCGGCCTCCGCCACCCAGGCCGTCAGTTCGTCGCGGCCCGCGGGCAGGACCTCGTACTCCTTCTTCTGCCCACGGGCCGGCTGCGGCGACGGCAGAACCCGGATGTGCCCGGCCTGCTCCAGTTTCCCCAGCTCGCGATAGATCTGCTGATGCGTCGACGGCCAGAAGTACCCGATCGACCGGTCGAACCTGCGGGTCAGCTCCAGCCCCGACGAAGGCTTCTCAAGCAGGGCGGTGAGGATCGCGTGCGGGAGTGACATGGAGTGCATCCTAAGGAGGGCGGGAGTGCGGCCGTCACAGCGCTGCGGCGAGCTCCGTGCCCTGGCGGATCGCGCGCTTGGCGTCCAGTTCGGCGGCCACATCGGCGCCGCCGATCAGATGCACCGGACGGCCTGCGGCGCGCAGCTCCTCGTACAGCTCACGACGCGGTTCCTGGCCCGCGCACAGGACCACGGTGTCGACCGGCAGCAGGTGCTGCTCGCCGTCGACGGTGAGGTGCAGACCCTCGTCGTCGATGAGGTCGTACGAAGCGCCCGCGATCATCGTGACGCCGCGGTGACGCAGTTCGGTGCGGTGGATCCAGCCGGTCGTCTTGCCGAGCCCGGCCCCGACCTTGCTCGCCTTGCGCTGGATCAGATGCACCGTGCGCGGCGACTTCGGACGCTCGGGGGTGCGCAGCCCGCCGCGGTCCGCGTAGTCGGTGTCCACGCCCCACTGCCGGAAGAACACCGCCGGGTCCAGGCTTGCCTCGTCGCCGCCGTCCGTGAGGAATTCGGCGACGTCGAAGCCGATGCCGCCCGCCCCGACGACCGCGACCCGGTCGCCGACCGGCGCACCGTCGCGCAGGACGTCCAGGTAGCTGACGACGCTGGGGTGCTCGACGCCGGGGATCGCGGGGGAGCGGGGCTCGACCCCGGTCGCCAGGACGATCTCGTCGAAGCCGTCGAGTTCGGCGGAGGTGGCACGCGTGGCGAGCCGGAGCTCGACGCCCTCCTCGGCCAGCCGGGTACGGAAGTAGCGCAGTGTCTCGTTGAACTCCTCCTTGCCGGGGACCCGGCGCGCCACGTTGAGCTGGCCCCCGATCTCCTCGGCCGCGTCGAACAGCGTCACCGCGTGCCCGCGCTCGGCCGCCGTGACCGCACACGCCAGACCGGCAGGACCGGCGCCGACCACGGCGACGCGCTTACGGGTACGGGTCGGTGAGAGCACCAGCTCGGTCTCGTGGCACGCGCGCGGATTCACCAGGCAGGAGGTGATCTGGAGGCTGAAGATGTGGTCCAGGCAGGCCTGGTTGCAGCCGATGCAGGTGTTGATCGCGTCGGCACGCCCCTCGGCCGCCTTGGCGACGAAGTCCGGGTCGGCGAGGAACGGCCTCGCCATCGACACCATGTCCGCGCGGCCCGAGGCGAGGATCTCCTCGGCCAGCTCGGGGGTGTTGATGCGGTTGCTGGTCACCAGTGGTACGGAGACGGCGCCGCGCACCTTCTCGGTCACCCAGGTGAAGGCGCCGCGCGGCACGGACGTCGCGATGGTGGGGATGCGTGCCTCGTGCCAGCCGATGCCGGTGTTGATGATCGTCGCGCCGGCCGCCTCGATCTCGCGGGCGAGCTGGACGACTTCCTCCAGCGTGGAGCCGCCGGGCACCAGGTCCAGCATGGAGAGCCGGTAGATCAGGATGAAGTCGCTGCCGACCCGCTCGCGCACCCGGCGCACGATCTCGACGGGGAACCGGATGCGGTTCTCGTAACTGCCGCCCCAGCGGTCTTCGCGGTGATTGGTGGCGGCCACGATGAACTCGTTGATCAGATAGCCCTCGGAGCCCATGATCTCGACGCCGTCGTAGCCCGCGCGCTGTGCCAGTTCCGCGGCCCGGACGAAGTCCTCGATGGTCTCCTCGACCTCGTCGTCCGTGAGCGCGTGCGGGGTGAACCCGCTGATCGGCGCCTTGAGAGCGCTCGGCGCGACCAGGTCCGGGTGGTGTGCGTAGCGCCCGAAGTGCAGGATCTGCATCGCGATCCGGCCGCCGGCCTCGTGCACCGCCGAAGTGACCTCCGCGTGCTGTGCCGCCTCCGCCTCGGTGGTCATCTTTGCGCCACCGGGGAAGGAGCAGGCGCGGGCGCTGGGTGCGATGCCACCGGTGACCATGAGGCCCACTCCGCCACGGGCGCGGGCCGCGTAGAAGGCCGCCATCCGCTCGAAACCGCGCTCGACCTCCTCCAGGCCGATGTGCATCGATCCCATCAGCACCCGGTTGGGCAGGGTGGTGAATCCGAGGTCGAGCGGGCTCAGCAGGGTGGGGTACGGGCTCATCCGGGTCTCCTCGCGCGGGGTCGTCCTGCCAGTTGTAGACGAGGGGTAGGTCATTGTGCAACTAGTTGCACAATGACGTACGTCGCACTTCGGAGAATCCGGGGACGCAGTCGCCGCACGGGCGGCTCCCGAACGGCCCAGCACCGCCGCACCCCGCCGTCCGGGCCCGGCGACAGTGGATCCGTACGGTTTCGCACCTCCGCTCGTTCCGCGTCGACAGGAGACCCCCCATGACCTGCATCAACCGACGTGACCTCGGTCTTCTTGTCCTCAGGGTCGGCACGGGAGCCGTGCTGGCCGCCCACGGCAGTCAGAAGCTGGCCGGCTGGTTCGGGGGTGGCGGTATCGAGGGCACCACCGCGGGGATGGAGGCCATGGGCTTCCACCCGCCGAAGTACAGCGCCCTGGCCGCAGGCATCGGCGAGGCCGGCGGCGGGGTACTGCTGGCCCTCGGCCTGGCCACCCCGGCGGCCGGAGCCGCCGCGGCCGGCACGATGGCCGGTGCGGTGGCCGTCCACGCGCCCGCGGGCTTCTTCGCGATGGGCGGCGGCTACGAGTACCCGGCGTTCCTCGGCTTCACCGCCGCCGCGATCGGCCTGACGGGTGCCGGTCGCTACTCCCTGGACCACGCCACTCACCACGTGCTCGACCGGCCCTGGACGCTCGCCCTCGCCTTCACCGGCAGCGCCCTGGCCGCGGCCGCCGTCGTGGGCCGGCGCGCCAAGGGGCAGGTGGCGGCGGCCGAGGACGACGCGTAGAGGTATGTCCGTAGCGCCGCAGGCATTGATCGCCGTTTGGGGGGCACCCGGCGATGCATGAATACGAACGCGTTGTCGACAGGTGGACGTGATGCGGCCAGAAGAGCCGCGAACAGCAAGGCCGTGGCCGCAGGCGCCCGGGCGGGGTTCGTTGCGCGCGGGGTGATCTACCTCCTGGTCGGACTGCTCGCGCTGCGCATCGCGTTCTCCGACAGCGGCGGTCAGCAGGCCGACCGCGGCGGGGCCATCGCAGAGATAGCCGAGAAGCCCTTCGGGAGCGTCCTGCTATGGGTGCTCGGCCTGGCACTGGCCGGGATGGCCCTCTGGCGCCTGTCCGAGGCACTCTTCGGGCTGGCGGGCCCCGACGGCGACAAGCCGGGCAAGCGGGCCATGGCCGCCGGCCGCTTCCTCTTCTACGGCTTCGTGTCGTACTCCGTGCTCTCCTACGCCGCCGGTGACCAGGGCAGCGGCAGCGGATCGACCGACCGGCAGACCGACGACGTCACGGCGAGGGCCCTGGAATGGACGGGCGGCCAGTGGATCGTCGGGATCGCGGGCGCCGCCGTCGTCGGCGCGGGGCTCTGGATCGCCTTCCGGGCCCTCACCCACAAGTACCGCAAGCACCTGAAGATGTCCGAGATGACGAAGAAGGTCCGTCAGGCCGTCGACTTCTGTGGCATGTTCGGCGGCGTCGTCCGCGGCATCGTCTTCGCGACGGCGGGCGGGTTCGCGGTCGCCGCTGCCGTCCGGCACGAACCGGGCCGGGCCAAGGGCATGGACGACACCCTGCGTTCCTTCACCGAAACCCCGGCGGGTCCCTGGCTGCTCGCACTGATCGCGCTCGGCCTGGCTGCCTTCGGTGTCTTCTCCTGGGCCAACGCCCGCTGGCGCAAGGTCTGAAAGACCTCAGTCGAGTCCGCGGGCATGCCTGAACCGGGCCAGCCCCTCGGCCAGACCGACCAGCGGCTCCGGGTAGTCGTACCGGGCGCGCTCCGCAGCCCGCAGCTTCCACGGTTCGTGGACGGCACCGCCGTCGATCCCTGCCAGCTCGGGCACCCAGCGGCGCACGTACGTGCCGTCCGGGTCGTACCGCTTGGCCTGCAGCACGGGGTTCAGCACCCGGTTGGGCCGGCTGTCCGTGCCCGTACCCGCCATCCACTGCCAGTTGAGCTGGTTGTTGGCGAGGTCCCCGTCCACCAACAGGTCCAGGAAGTGGCGCGCACCGATCCGCCAGTCCACATACAGCGTCTTGGTGAGGAAACTCGCCGTCACCAGGCGCCCACGGTTGTGCATCCAGCCCTCATGGCGCAGCTGCCGCATCGCGGCGTCGACCAGCGGATAGCCGGTGCGGCCCTCCTGCCAGGCGGCGATCTCGTCCGCAGCCGACCGCTCGGTGCGCCAACGGTCCTGCTGCGGGCGGTAGTCGGAGCGGGCCGCCGACGGACGCGCGGCCAGGACCTGGTGATGGAAGTCCCGCCAGCACAGTTGCCGTACGAAAGCATCCGCACCCGGACCGCCCGCCGCGCGGGCCCGGTGGATCAGCTCGGCGGGCGAGAGCGTGCCGAAGTGCAGGTGCGGGGAGAGCTGCGAGGTGGCGTTGCCCGCGAGATCGTCGTGGCGCGCCTCGTACCGTCCGAGACCGTGACGGCGCCACAGGGCGAAACGCCTGCGGCCCTCGTTCTCCCCGCCCTCGGCCAGACCCGCCGAGACCCCCGGGAGACCCGCACGTGGGGGCGGAGGGGCGGACGCGGGGCCCTCCGGTACACGAACGGCGCGCGGTGCCCCGAACGGGGCACGCAGCTGCGCCCCGGACCAGCGGCGGAAGTACGGCGTGAAGACCGCGAAGTGGTCCTTGCCCCCACCGCTGGGAACCACGGCCCCGGGCGCGACCGCCGTGATCACCGCGTCATGGACGTGCAGTCGGCAGCCCTGGGATTCGAGGGCCCTGTGAAGCAGTTCCTCACGACGCTGCGCGTATCCGCTGACGCCCGCCGCGATGTGAACGTCGCGCGCACCCGTCTCGGTGACGATCCGGCAGACCTCCTCGGCCGGCTCCCCCGAACGGATCACCAGACGTCCGCCGCGGACGCGGAGCCCCTCGTCCAGATCCCGCAGACAGTCGGCGAGGAACGCACGCCGGTTGGGGACGCCGAACCCGGCTTCCTCGATGCCGTCGTCCAGCACGAACAGCGGAAGCACCTCGTCGGCCGACGCAAGGGCCGCGTGCAGGGGCGGATGGTCGTGGAGCCGCAGGTCGGATGTGAACAGGACCACCGATACGGTCACCGTGGTCCGCCTTCCGTGGTCCGGCCCGCCGCCCGCGCGATATTGCGCGCCATCCCGCCGAAGACGATCGCGTGGAACGGCGACACACTCCACCAGTACGCGTGCCCCAGCAGTCCGGACGGGTGGAAGACGGCCCGCTGCCGGTAGTGGGCCCGGCCGGCCTCGCCCTTCTCCGCGTACATCTCCAGCCAGGCCAGCCCGGGCAGCCGCATCTCGGCGCGCAGCCGGAGCAGGCGGCCGGGCTCGATCTCCTCCACCCGCCAGAAGTCCAGCGAGTCCCCGACACGGAGCCTCTCGGCGTCCCGCCGTCCCCGGCGCAGCCCCACACCGCCCGTCATCCGGTCCAGCCAGCCCCTGATCGCCCAGGCCAACGGGAACGAGTACCAGCCGTTGTCACCGCCGATTCCCTCGACGACTCGCCACAGTGCCTCGGGCGAGGCGTCCACATCGCGCTCGCGGACATCCGTGTACAGGCTGCCGCCCGCCCACTCGGGGTCGGTGGGCAGCGGATCGCTGGGGATGCCCGGGGTGGATGCCGAGGACCATCGCGTCGTCACCCTGGCCTCGCGGACCCTCTGCAGGGCGAGGGTGAGCGCCGTACCGAAGGAGAAGGGCTGCCCGGGGCCGTCCGGCACATGGCGGCCGATGTCGTGTTCGTGGCACACGACCTCGTACCGCAGGGACTCCGCGAGGGGACGGGCGATGGAGGCGGGAACGGGGGTGACGAGCCCGATCCAGTGACTGGACAGCCTCGGAGTCAGCATCGGGACAGGAAGAATCAGCCGGTGGGGCAGCCCGGCCACCTCGGCGTACTTCTGCATCATCGCCCGGTACGTCATGATGTCGGGCCCGCAGATGTCGAAGGTGCGGTTCACCTCGGCGGGCATGCGTGCGCTGCCGACGAGATAGCGCAGCACGTCCCGGACCGCGATCGGCTGGATCCGCGTCGACACCCAGCTCGGTGTGACCATCACGGGCAGTCGCTCGGTGAGGTAGCGCAGCATCTCGAAGGAAGCCGAACCGGAGCCGATGATCACCGCGGCGCGCAGCGCGGTCGTCGGTACACCGGAATCGAGCAGGATGCGGCCGACCTCGGCGCGCGAGCGGAGATGCGGCGACAGCTCCTGTTCGGGGACCTCGGCCGGGGTGAGCCCGCCCAGGTACACGATGCGCCGGATGCCCGCGGCGCGCGCCTGCTCCCCGAAGATGCGGGCGGCCTTGCGGTCCGTCTCCTCGAAGCCGGACCCGCTGCCCAGCGCATGCACCAGGTAGTAGGCGACATCGATGTCCCGCATACCGGCCGCGACAGACTCCGCGTCGGTCACATCTCCCTTGGAAACCTCCACCTTTCCTGCCCACGGGTAGTCCCGCAGCTTCTCGGGGCTGCGCGCCAGGCAGCGGACCGTGTGACCGGCTTCCAGGAGCTCGGGCACGAGGCGGCCTCCGATGTACCCCGTCGCGCCGGTCACCAGGCACCGCAGTCCGTCGTCTTCCCTGCTCTCCATGGCCTCTCCCGGCTCGGATGTACTGCTTCCAAGGTGTCCCCCTGCGGGCCGTTCCGCTTGTCGGCGGTCACCCGCAGAGAGCGGGGGCGCCATCGGGGGAGCGCCGTCCGGGCGCGGCCGGCACGCTGAGGCGGTGTGCGGTTCTTCAGGCGGACCTGACCGCTCGGGCTGCCGCCGGGAACAGCGCTGCCATTCTCCAGAACCTTCTGCACGGACGGGCCGTCCACGCCGAGCGACCCGGCACTTTCTTGAACGCGGTGCCGGCGTTCAGCCCTTCTTCCTTACGCGGGAAACGGGTTCGGTCCCCTGTCCGTACAACTGAAGAGGCAGAGAAGGGGGATGGGCCGTGAACGCCCTAGTATGGTGCGGTGGACAGTGCAGACGAGGCTCGCGACGGATCACGCACGGACGCGTCCGCGGTCTCGGAGCTCCAGGCCCTCGCGGTGCAGTTGCGCCGCATGAACGGTGAGATCAACCGACTGGTGCACGCCTTCGCGCACACGCAGGGCCTGCACGCCACAGACGTCCAGGCGCTCGCGGCGATCCTGGACGCGGATGTTCCGCTGACTCCCGGTCGGCTGCGCGATCACCTCGGTCTGACTTCCGGCGCGGTTACCGCATGCCTGGACCGCCTGGAGCGCGTCGGCCACATCCGGCGTTCGCGCGACAGCGCCGACCGGCGTGTCGTGCATCTGCACTACGAGCCCACGGCCAAGGCGGCCGCCCGCTCGTTCTTCATGCCCCTCGCCGAAGCGGCATCCGGGGCCCGCAGTGCGTCCGATCCGGAAGAGCTGGCAGCCACGCTCCGCTTTCTCGACCGCATGAACGCGGAACTCGCCCGTATGCAGGCACCCCAGCGCTGAGCCACCGGTCGTCCGGGGCACCCGCCGGACCTGCCGTCGGCAGCCGGGCCGGAGAGGCGCGCTCATATAATTCAATCATTGAGATACTCGATAATTGAAAGAGTTTCCCCCGACCCGGGAGCGCCATGTCCACCGCATCGAGGCCGGTTCGCTGGCTGATCCCCGTATTTCTCGTCGTCGTCTGGCTGGCCGTCGGTGGCTCGTTCGGCTCGTACGCCGGGAAGCTCGGTGAGGTTGCCACCAACGACCAGGCCTCGTTCCTCCCGCAGAGCGCCGAGTCCACACGGGTCGTCGGGGAGCAGAGGGCGTTCAGCAGGCAGGAGACCGTGCCGGCCATCGTGGTCTGGACATCGGAGAAGGGCGGCGCGGACCTCGGTCCGGAGCAGCGGCAGGCGGCAACAGCGGCCCTGGACTCGCTCGACGGCGGGCCGGGGGTGGCGGGCAAGGTGACCCCGGCGCTGCCGTCCGCGGACGGTCAGGCCCTGGAGGGAATCGTCCAGCTGAGCTCGGACCTCGGGGACGGGCTGCCCGACGCGCTCGCAGACATCCGGAAGGCGGCCGACCGGGTACCCGGAACCCTGGCTCAGGTTGCCGGCCCCGCTGCCAGTCAGGCAGACCTCTCCGAAGCCTTCGCCGGAATCGACGGCCTGCTGCTCGGCGTCGCCCTCGTGACCGTGCTGGTCATCCTGCTGCTGGTCTACCGAAGCGTTCTGCTGCCACTGGTCATCATCATCGGAGCCGTCTTCTCGCTCGGTGTGGCCTGCGCGATCGTGTACGTACTCGCAGATCACGACCTCGTACGGGTCGACGGCCAGGTCCAGGGGATCCTGTCGATCCTCGTCATCGGCGCCGCCACCGACTACGCCCTCCTCCTCACCGCGCGGTTCCGGGAGGAACTGGGCCGCCACCTCGACCGGTGGACCGCGATGCGTGCCGCACTGCGTGAGTCCGCCGGACCGATCGTCGCCAGCGCCGCCACCGTCGCCCTTGGGCTGCTCGCCCTCCTGCTCAGCGACCTGACCAACAACCGGGCGCTCGGGCCGGTGGGCGCCATCGGCATCGTCTGTGCCGTCCTGAGCACGCTCACCTTCCTGCCCGCGGTCCTGGTTCTGCTGGGCAGGACCGCGTACTGGCCGGCCAAGCCCAAGAAGGGCGAAGCCGAGTCGGGTTCGGCGGGAATCTGGTCGCGGATCGCCGCCCTGGTCGACCGCGCCCCGCGCAAGGTATGGGGCGCCACCCTGGTCGTCCTTCTCGCCTGCGCCGCCCTCATGCCGACGCTCGACTCGAAGGGGGTTCCTCTCGAGGAGATCTTCGTCAACGACGCGCCGTCCGTCGCCGCCCAGCAGACCCTGAGCAGGCACTTCCCCGGCGGATCGGGCAACCCCGCCGTCGTGATCGCAGGTGCCGGCCGGGCGGAGGAGGTGGCCGAGGCCACGAGCGGGTCGCCGGTGTCGCGGACGTCTCCCTGGTGACCGTCTCCGGGCACCCGGGGGTGGGCGAGACGCTCGTCGTGGACGGCAGGGTACGTATCAACGCCACACTGAAGAGTGCGGCCGACAGCGACGCCGCCAAGGAGGCTGTCACGCGCCTGCGCGACGCGGTGCACGCGGTGCCCGGCGCCGACGCGCTGGTCGGCGGCTACACCGCGCAGCAGTACGACACCCAGAAGACCGCCGAGCAGGACCGCGCTCTCATCGTGCCGGTCGTGCTCGTGATCATTCTGGTCATCCTGATCGGGCTCCTCCGCTCCCTGCTCATGCCGCTCCTCCTCGTCGCGACGGTGGCACTCAACTTCCTGGCCACCCTCGGGATCTCGTCCCTGGTTTTCCAGCACGTGTTCGGTTTCAGCGGAACCGACTCCTCCGTACCGCTGTACGGATTCGTCTTCCTGGTCGCCCTCGGGGTCGACTACAACATCTTCCTGATGTCCCGGGTCCGCGAGGAGTCCCTGATCCACGGCACACGGCAGGGTGTGCTGCGCGGACTGACGACCACCGGCGGGGTCATCACCTCGGCCGGCGTCGTCCTGGCGGCCACCTTCGCGGCCCTGGGCGTGATCCCGCTGGCGTTCCTGGTCCAGATCGCGTTCATCGTCGCCTTCGGCGTACTGCTCGACACGCTTGTCGTCCGCTCGCTCCTGGTGCCCGCCCTGGTCAGGGACATCGGACGCGTCGCGTGGTGGCCGGGCGCACTGAGCCGGGGTCCTGAGGTGGCAGCTGACCGCAGCGCGTCCTGACAACGGCGAGGGCGCCACGGGTGCGGCTTCGCCCGCGATGCCCACGGAGTGTCCCAGTGCGACAGATGTCCCATTGGGACACTTTCAGGTGTACGATGCATCTATGAATTCGGCAGGGAACGGTCCCGAGCGGCGCAGCCGCAAGGCTCGCAGGACCCGGGACGCGCTGGCGCAGGCCGCGTTCGAGCTGGTGCTCGACCGAGGGCTGCACAACGTGACGGTCGAGGAGATCGCGCAGGCGGCCGACGTCGACCGGCGCACTTTCAGCCGCCACTTCCCGAACAAGGAGGCCGCCGTCCTCGATGCGGTACGGGGCGACGGCGACAGGATCAACCGGGCGCTCCGCGCGCGGCCCGCGGACGAGCCACCGCTCACCGCCTACCGCCGAGCCGTTCTCGACTGGCTCGACGACTCCGGCGCCGAGCCCTGGCACCTCCGGCCGCGCATCTTCGACCTGCTGGTCATGGCCGAGGAGGAACCCACTCTGTACGCGGCGTTCCACCACATCCGTGTGGACGCCCAGGAGGAGTCGGTAGCGATCCTCGCGCAGCGGCTCGGCGCCGACCCGCTGCAGGACCTCCGTCCCGCCGTGGCCGTCGCCGCAGGCGCCGGTGCGCTGCTCGCAGCCCAGGCGGCATGGGTACGCGGTGGCCGGCCGGCCGCCCTGCCCGAGTTCGTCGTACACGCCTTCGACGCCCTCTCCGCGGACCTGCTGGAATCCCGGCAGGACGGATCGGCGCCGCACAGCACCACGCAAGGAAGCACATCATGAGCACCAACCTCCCCACCGCCTACGACGCGGAGTTCACCGGCAAGGTCGCCCTCGTCACCGGCGGCGCCTCCGGCATCGGCCTGGCCCTCTCCCGGCGGCTGGCCGCGGGCGGCGCGACCGTCGTCGTCGCCGACCACAACGAGGACAGCG
Source organism: Streptomyces sp. NPDC060035 (assembly GCF_042736635.1). Classification (NCBI taxonomy): domain Bacteria; kingdom Bacillati; phylum Actinomycetota; class Actinomycetes; order Kitasatosporales; family Streptomycetaceae; genus Streptomyces; species Streptomyces sp. NPDC060035. Next base: position 128,604 of record NZ_JBHWVO010000020.1, on the reverse strand, counting down.
CCCGCACGGCGGCCGCCGAGCTGGAGGCCACCGGCGCCCGCGCCGCAGCGGTCGCCCTGGACGTCACCGACCCCGCCTCCGTCGAGGCAGGCGTGCGGTTCGCCGTCGACACGTTCGGCGCCCTGCACCTCGCCGTCAACAACGCCGGTATCGGCGGCCCCGCCCGGACCACCGGCGAGTACGGCATCGACGACTGGGACAAGGTCGTCGCCACCAACCTCAGCGGCGTCTTCTACTCGATGCGCCACGAACTCCCGGCCATCCTCGCCGCGGGCGGCGGAGCCATCGTCAACATCTCGTCGATCCTCGGTACCAACGGCTTCGCGAACTCCCCGGCGTACGTCGCCGCCAAGCACGGTGTCGTCGGCCTCACCAAGACAGCCGCGCTCGAGTACGCCGCACAGAACGTCCGTATCAACGCGGTCGGCCCCGGTTTCATCGACACCCCGCTGCTCCGCAACACGGACGGCCCGGCCCGCGACCACCTGGTCTCCCTCCACCCGGCAGGCCGCCTCGGCACCTCGGAGGAGGTCGCCGAGCTCGCAGCCTTCCTGCTCTCCGACCGGGCGTCCTTCATCCACGGCAGCTACCACCTCGTCGACGGCGGCTACTCCGCTTCCTGAGCCCCGGGTGGCGTACGGGGGCCAGGGGGGTCAGAAAGGTCATACGGACCACGAAGGAGAACCATGAAGGCCGTCCAGTACCGCACCGTCGGCGCCCCGCCCGAGGTCGTCGAGATTCCCGAGCCCGTACCGGGGCCCGGGCAGATCCTGCTGAAGGTCACCGCCGCCGGAGTCTGCCACTCGGACATCGCCGTGATGAGCTGGACCGCCGACGAGCTGCCCTACGACCTGCCGCTCACGCTCGGCCACGAGGGCGTCGGCACTGTCGCGGCACTCGGTGAGGGCGCCCGGGGCGTCTCGGTCGGTGACTCCGTCGCCGTCTACGGCCCCTGGGGCTGCGGCACCTGTGTGAACTGCGCGGAGGGCAGGGAGAACTACTGCCTGCGCGCCGCGGACCTGGGCATCAACCCGCCCGGACTCGGCACCCCGGGTGCCATGGCCGAGTACATGATCGTCGACGACGCGCGCCACCTGGTGCCGATCGGCGACCTGGACCCGGCCAGGACGGTTTCGCTGACCGACGCCGGTCTCACTCCGTACCACGCGATCAAGCGCTCGCTGCCGAAGCTGCTGCCCGGTGCCACCGCCGTGGTCATCGGCACCGGGGGCCTCGGCCACGTCGCCGTCCAACTGCTCCGCGCCATGACCGCCGTCCGCGTGATCGCACTCGACGTCACCGAGGAGAAGCTCGCCCTTGCCCGCGCCGTCGGTGCCCACGAGACCGTGCTCTCCGACGAGAACGCGGCAGCCAGGGTCCGTGAGCTGACCGGCGGGATCGGTGCCCAGGTCGTGCTCGACTTCGTGGGCGCCGGGCCGACCGTGAAGACGGCCGGTGCGGTCGCGTCCATCGACAGCGACATCACCATCGTCGGCATCGGCGGCGGCGTGCTGCCCGTCGGTTTCGGAGTCCTGCCGTTCTCCACCTCGGTCACGGCACCGTACTGGGGCTCCCGCAAGGAACTCGCCGAGGTGATCGAGCTCGCCCACGCCGGCTCGGTCGACGTCCATGTCGAGACGTACTCCATCGACGAAGCCCCGCTCGCCTACGAGCGGTTGCACGCCGGCAGGATCAGCGGCCGCGCGGTCATCCTGCCCAACGGCTGACCGCCGGGGCACCGCCCCCGACCGCAGGCCGTGGGGTTGTTCGCCTCCGCGCCGAGCCCGGCCCGCCCGGCGTGTGACGTCGGGCGGGCCGGCATCGGACCGTACGATCCGCCCATGCAACCGGCCGCGTATGCAAGGTGCTTACTGTTCGTCGGGGCGATCACGGCCACCGTCTGCCTCGGCCCGGCCGCGGCCGCTCCTGCAGCCGGTGCGCGCCACGGTGGGGACGCCCACGCCCGGCTCCGCCCGCTCGCCGACCACTCGGCCCGGCGCCTCGCCACGGCCGAGCTCGTCGCCGCCGCAAAGTGGGGGACGGGCAGCCCCGTCGACGACCCCGTCCGCGAGAAGCAGGTCCTCGGCACGGCGGCGCGGCAGGCCCGCGAAGCGGGAGCCGATCCCGGTGCGACGGTACGGATCTTCCGGGATCAGATCGAGGCGAACAAGCTCGTGCAGCGCGCTCTGCACCGCAGTTGGGACGCGAACCCCTCCGGCGCACCGACAGGCCGCCCGGACCTCGCAGAGGTGCGCGAGGAGATCAACCGCGTCAACGTCGACCTGGTCCGCGCGATCGCCGGCTCCGTGGCAGCACGCGCGGCTCCTTCCTGCGGCGGCACACTGACGGCCGCCGAGGCGCACGTACAGCGTGACCGGCACCTCGACCGCATCCGCACGACGGCGCTGACGCACGCCCTGCGCTCCGTCTGCTCGCAGCCGTGCGCCGACCCCGCCCGGTCGGCCGCAACCGATCGTCGTCAGCCGCCCGGAGCACGAGGTCAGCGCCTGCGCACTTTCGGCGCCGGGACCAGACGGACGACGGTGTTGAGCACATGGTCGATCACGTCGTGCGAGGGCTTGTCCGTGAGGTTGGTGAGCAGTCTGGCCAGGGTGTTGAGCAGAAACGGCGATCCCATGACGTAGCGGTTGAGGATCGGCTGGAAGCCCGAACGGCTGAAGACGACGTCGGCGGCCGCGTTGCCGAGACGGTAGTAGCGCCCCCAGCGGTGGTTCATCTCGACCGGGTAGCCGTGCAGCACTCGCTCCCGCCCAGGGCCCGGGGGCCGGGCGAGCGCGAGCGCGGCGCTCTCGGCTGCGACTTCGCCGGCTTCCATGGCCTGGCCGATGCCCTCCCCGTTCCAGGGACTGATCATGCCTCCGGAGTCGCCGACCAGGAGGAGACCGCGGGTGTACAGGGGGTGGCGGTTGAAGCCCAGAGGCAGCGCCGCGCTGCGGACAGGGCCCTCGGCGTTCTCCTCACGCAGCCCCCAGGAGTGGGGAGTGCGGGCCAGCCATTGGTCCAGCGTGGTCCGCAGGTCCGCGGTTCCGTGCCGTCGGTGGGGCAGAGCACCGAGTCCGACATTGACGCGGCCGTCGCCCATCGGAAAGATCCAGCCGTACCCCGGCAGGTAGTGACGGCTCCCCGGGAAGCGGAGATCGGCCCACAACTCCAGGTACTCCTCCTGAGATCGTTCGGGGCTGCGGTAGTAGCGGCGGGCAGCTGTCGCGATCTGCCTGCTTCCGTCCCGCTGCAGGCCCATACCGAGGGCGAGGCGGGCGGAGGCGCCGTCGGCCGCGATGACGATCGGTGCGCGGAAGACCACCGGCTGCTCGGCCCCGGTCGTGGCGGTGACACCGGTGATGCGGCCGGCGCGGTCGGTCACGGGCTGGGTCACCTTCACCCCGTTGCGCAACCTCGCGCCGGCAGCAACGGCATGGCGGGCCAGGATGTCGTCGAAGTCATGACGGCTGCGCGAGAGTCCGAAGTCCGGGTAGCGCCCCAGGGCGGGCCAGTCGATGTGCACCCGATGGTCCCCGGCCACCCATCGCATACCGCGAGAACGCGTCCACCCCGGAGCCTTGATGTCGACGCCCATCCGGATGAGCTGGTGGACCGCTCGCGGGGTCAAGCCGTCTCCGCACACCTTCTCCCGAGGAAAGTGGGCTTTCTCCAGAAGCAGGACATCCACGCCTGCCTTGGCGAGGTGGAAGGCTGCGGACGAGCCCGCGGGCCCCGCCCCCACCACGATCACCTCGGCTTCTTCGTCCGGGCCGTGGACGGCGCGATGGTCCGACTGGTCTGGCGTCGTTTCCCGCACGCGGAACCCCTTCCTGGGACAGCCGGCGCCGTACCGAGGACGGCAGCCCGGCCCCTCATCATCGATCAGGACGAGCCGGGGCGGAACCTGGCCCGGATGTCCGGCCGCGAGGAATCGGCGCCGCAACGGCGGAGCGACGGGTGGCGGGGTGGGCAAGCGCGGTGATGGCCCGGGCGGTACGGCGTTGCTCGCCGCGCGATTGTGCCGACGTGCGCTTACTTTGGGTGTCGAGCTCAGCACGGTCGGCTACACCTGCTTCCCCTTCCTCGTGCGGGCCGGAGGGACGCCATGCCTGAACTTTTCATCGGTGGCCGATGGAGCGCTGCGATCGAGGGCGGAACGCGTGAGATCCACTGCCCCGCGGACGGCGCCCTGGTCGCCACCGTCGACGAGGCGGGGCCGCAGGACGCCGCCGCGGCGGTGGCCGCGGCGCGCGAGGCTTTCGATCGGGGGCCGTGGCCGCGCACGCCGGCCGCCGAGCGCGGCCGGCTGCTGCTGCGCGTCGCCGACCTGGTGGAACGGGACAAGGACACGTTCGCCAGAGCCGAGACCCTGGACACCGGGAAGCGGCTCGTGGAGAGCGAGTACGACATGGACGACATCGCGAACTGCTTCCGCTACTTCGGAAACCTGGCCGCCTCCGGCGGCACCGACCGTGTCGTCGACACGGGTGATCGTGGGATCGACAGCAGAGTGGTGCACGAACCGGTAGGCGTCTGCTCGCTGATCACACCGTGGAACTATCCGTTGCTGCAGACGGCCTGGAAGGTGGCACCCGCACTCGCCGCGGGCAACACCTTCGTCCTCAAGCCCAGTGAGCTGACGCCGCACACCGCGATTCTTCTGATGAAAGCGCTCACCGAGGCCGGACTGCCGTCAGGCGTGGCGAATCTGGTGCTCGGGGCCGGGGCCACCGCGGGCGCGCCGCTGAGCGCGGACGCGCGCGTGGACATGGTCTCCTTCACCGGCGGCCTGGCCACCGGGCGGCTCATCATGGCGGCGGCCGCACCCACCGTGAAGAAGATCGCGCTCGAACTGGGCGGCAAGAATCCCAATATCGTGTTCGCCGACGCCGAGTTCGACACCGCGGTCGACTACGCGTTGATGGCGGTGTTCCTGCACGCCGGGCAGGTCTGCTCGGCCGGTGCGCGGCTGCTCGTACAGGACGAACTGCACGATGCGTTCGTCGACGAGCTGGTACGACGCGCCAGGGGCATCCGGCTCGGCGGACCGTTCGACGAGGACGCCCGCAGCGGGCCGTTGATCTCGGCCGCGCATCGCGACAAGGTCGAGGCGTACGTGGCCGCAGGGCTGGCGGAGGGCGCGGTACTGCGCTGCGGTGGCGTCCGCCCCGCAGACCCGTCGCTGCAGAGCGGCTTCTACTACCTGCCGACCGTGCTCGACGAGTGCACGCCGAACATGACCGTTGTACGTGACGAGTCGTTCGGCCCGGTCCTGACCGTCGAGCGGTTCCGGGACGAGTCCGAGGCCGTCGCCCTGGCCAACGACACCGTCTACGGCCTGGCCGGGGCCGTCTGGACGCAGGACGCCGAATGCGCTCACAGGGTGGCCGCCGGGCTGCGCGCCGGCACCGTATGGATCAACGACTTCCATCCGTATGTGCCGCAGGCCGAGTGGGGCGGAATGAAGCAGTCCGGTGTGGGCCGCGAGCTGGGTCCGGCCGGTCTCGCGGAGTACCAGGAGGCCAAGCACATCTGGCGCAACACCGCAGCCCGGCCGCAGAGGTGGTTCGAGTGAGTCATTCAAACCCGACAGGCCCGGACCCGACAGGTCCCGGCGCGACGAGCACGCCGCCCCCCGGCACCCGGGCCGACGGCACCCACGACGACGACTCGCTCACCGAGCTCGGCTACAAGCCCGAACTCAAGCGAACCCTGGGCAACTTCCACACCTTCGCCGCGGGCATCAGCTACATCTCGATCCTGACCGGCACCTTCCAGCTGTTCTACTTCGGCGTGAGCTTCGGCGGCCCGGCCTACTGGTGGTCCTGGCCCATGGTCTTCGCCGGCCAGCTGATGGTCGCCCTGTGCTTCTGCGAGCTCGCCGCCCGCTACCCGGTGGCCGGCTCGGTCTACAACTGGGCCAAGAGCATGGGCGGTCCGCACATCGGCTGGCTCGGCGGCTGGATGATGATGACCGCCACGATGGTCACGCTCTCCGCCGTGGCGCTCGCCTACCAGATCACGCTGCCCCAGATCGACAGCGGGTTCCAGTTCGTGGGCGACGGCACGGGAAAGAACGACGCGGCGGCCAACGCCGTTCTCCTCGGCACGGTACTGATCCTCTTCTCCACGCTGGTCAACGCCTTCGGCGTCCAGCTCATGGCCCGGATCAACTCCGCGGGTGTGTTCATCGAGCTGATCGCCGCGGTCGGACTGATCATCTTCCTGGCGGCGCACATCACCCGCGGTCCCAGCACCGCCCTGACGGATACGTACGGTCTCGGCGAGGGACAGACCCTCGGCTACTTCGGCGCGTTCCTCACCGCTTCGCTCGCGTCCGCGTACGTCATGTACGGCTTCGACACGGCGTCGTCGCTCGGAGAGGAGTCGCACAACCCGAGCCACAACGCGCCCCGTGCCATCCTGCGTGCGCTCATCGCGTCGTTCATCATCGGCGGACTGATCCTGCTCTTCGCGCTGCTGGCGGTGCCGGATCTGGCCGCGAAGGAGCTGTCGACGGGCGGCCTGCAGTACGTGGTGCTGGAGACGCTGGGTTCGACCGTGGGTGAGATCTTCCTGTGGTGCGTGGTCATCGCGATCACGGTCTGCGTGCTGGCTGTGCAGGCCGCCGGTATCCGGCTGATGTTCGCCATGGCGCGCGACAACAACCTTCCTGCGGGCTCGGTTCTGGCCCGGGTCAGCCCCCGCTTCCAGACCCCTGTGGTGCCCGCCGTCGTGATCGGTGTGGTGGGCGTCGTCATCCTGGTGATCAACGTCAACCAGCCGCAGATCTTCTCGGTGATCACGAGCATCGCGATCATCATGATCTATCTGGCCTATCTGATGGTCACGACCCCCATGCTGATCCGCCGGCTACGAGGCACCTGGAAGCCCGTCGCAGGCAACTTCTCGCTCGGCAGGTTCGGGCTGCCGATCAACATCGTTGCCGTCCTGTGGGGAGCGGCCATGTCGCTCAACCTCGCCTGGCCGCGCGCCGAGGTCTACAACGCGACGGGGGCGCAGCACTGGTATCTGCGCTGGGGCGCGTTCGTTTTCATCGGCATCGTCGGGCTCGGCGGCTTCGCCTACTACTGGTTCGTTCAGCGTCACAAAACCGGCGTTCTGGAGAGCCACCGCACCGAGGTGCACGACCACCCGACGGCGCCCGCACCACCGCATGGCCGGCCGCCCCGCACACCATGAACCCTGGAGATGCACATGCCGGCTGAGAGCCAACCGCAGGACGACTTCGACTACGTGGTGGTCGGCGGGGGTACGGCCGGCGCGGTCGTCGCCGCCCGGCTGTCCGAGGACCCGTCCGTCACCGTCTGCGTCCTGGAGGCCGGGCCCTCCGACGTCGGTGACGACAACATCCTGCGGCTCGACCGCTGGATGGGGCTGCTGGAATCCGGCTACGACTGGGACTACCCGGTGGAGCCGCAGGACAACGGCAACAGTTTCATGCGGCATGCTCGCGCCAAAGTCCTCGGCGGCTGCTCCTCCCACAACTCCTGCATCGCCTTCTGGGCGCCGGCCGAGGACCTCGACGAATGGGGCGCCCTGGGGTGCACGGGCTGGAGCGCTGCGGACTGCTTCCCGCTCTACCAACGGCTGGAGACCAACGACGCGCCCGGCGGCCACCACGGGCGCAGCGGCCCGGTGACCATCCGCACGATCCTGCCGAACGACCCGTGCGGAGCGGCCCTGCTGGAGGCCTGTGCCGCGGCCGGCATTCCCACCACGCCGTTCAACACCGGAACGACGGTCATCCGCGGGGCGCACTGGTTCCAGATCAACGCCCGTCCCGACGGGACGCGTTCGTCCGCCTCGGTCTCCTATCTGCACCCGATTCTCGGCCGGCGTCCCAACCTCGACGTACGCACAGGGGTGCAGGCCAAGCGCCTGGTTCTCGACACCGACCAGCGGTGTACAGGCGTCGAATACCTGGCACCCGACCTCATCCATACGCGGACCGTCGGCGCTCGACGCGAAGTCGTCGTGTCCTGCGGCTCCATCGACGCGCCGAAGCTGCTGATGCTGTCCGGGATCGGCCCGGCGGAGCATCTGCGCGAGACCGGTGTGGAGGTCCGCGTCGACTCACCGGCGGTCGGCGCCCACCTTCAGGACCACCCCGAGGGCGTGATCATGTGGGAGGCGCGGCAGCCCATGGTCACGACGTCCACCCAGTGGTGGGAGATCGGCATCTTCGCCGACACCGCATCCGGACTCGACCGCCCGGACCTGATGTTCCACTACGGGTCCGTGCCCTTCGACATGAACACCTACCGGCGTGGGTACCCGACCTCCGAGAACGCCTTCTGCCTCACTCCGAACGTCACCCGTGCCCGTTCCATGGGCACTGTCCGGCTGCGCACCCGTGACTTCCGTGACAAGCCGCGGGTCGACCCGCGCTACTTCACCGACGAGCACGACGTACGGGTGATGACCTACGGGCTGCGGCTCGCCCGGGACATCGTCTCCCGGGCGCCGATGGCTTCCTGGGCCGGACGCGAACTGGCGCCGGGGGTCGATGCCGGGACCGACGAGGAGTTGCTCGACTACATCCGCCAGACCCACAACACGGTCTACCATCCGGCCGGCACGGTACGGATGGGTGCCGTCGACGACCCGGAGGCCGTCCTCGATCCGCGGCTGCGTGTGAAGGGCGTGCGAGGTCTACGGGTGGCCGACGCGTCCGTGATGCCGTTCCTGCCTGCCGTCAACCCCTGCATCACGACGATGATGATCGGGGAGAAGTGTGCGGACATGATCCGAGCGGACCGGGCCTGACCGGACCGGCTGATCGCCCGTCGGCCGGTCGGGACATGCGTGTCACTCGATGCGTTCGCAACAAGTTGCGGAAATTTTCTGCACGTTCTTGCTCGGGGTCGTCAAGGCCTGCTTGACTCACCTGGTACTCACCACGGTTGACGGTGCGTCCGGTTGCCGGCGAGTGCGCCGACGCCTCCTCACCCTCGCCCTGCCCCAGGTTCGAGAGGAACGCCATGACCACCGAGACCGACGTGCTCGTCCTGGGAGGCGCAGGTGTGGACACGATCGTGTACGTCCCCGAGTTGCCGCTGCCCTACGCCGACAGCTACATGGTGCGGCCCGGGATCGAAACACGGGCGGGGCAGACCGGGGACTTCGTCGCTCTGGGCGTGAGCGCGCTCGGCCTGCGGACCCATCACCTCGACATGATCGGCGACGATTACGCGGGTGACCTGGTCCGCGGACTGCACAGCGAACGGGGCATCGCGCTGACCGGGATTCCCCTGCCCGGCGGCACGAAGCGGGCGGTCAATCTCGTCGGTCCCGACGGACGGCGGCTGTCCTTGTACGACGACAGTCGCTCGCGCGAGGAGGACCGGCTGCCGTCGGCCACGGTCCGGGCCCTGGCCGCGACGAGCCGCCACGCCCATGTCTCCATCACGTACCCCTGCGCCTTCGCTCTCCCCGAGCTGAGGGAGTCCGGCGTGACCATCTCGACCGACCTGCACAACTGGGACGGTGTCAACGCCTATCACGAGCCCTTCGCCTACGAGGCGGACATCGTCTTCCTGTCCACGACCGCCCTGGCGGACACGGAAGGGACCATGCGTCGGATCGCCGGGCGCGGCCGGGCCGACGTGGTCGTGGCGACGGCCGGGGCCGAGGGTGCGTACCTGCTGGCCGACGGTGAGCTGAGCCACATTCCAGCCGTCACACCCCCCGGGCCCGTGGTGGACTCCAACGGTGCCGGCGACGCCTTCGCGGCCGGTTTTCTCCTCGGCCGGCTGACCGGCGAGCCGACCCGGAGGTGCGGCCTCTACGGCGCGGTCGCCGGAGCCCACGCCTGTACCGTTCCGGCGACGCGGGCCGACTCCATCGGCAGGGCCGAACTCCTCGCCCGGGTCGCCGAGTGGGAGGCCACGGCATGACCGCCCGGCGGGCTGCGCCCTGCTCGCGGCCTGCGGCGAGCCCACTCAGTCGGTGAGTCCCAGCGCTCCCGCTGCCTGGATGGCCAGCCAGACCTCGGCCAGGGCCCCCGTCGATGTCAGATCACGGTCGGCGAGTGTGCCGAAGCGACGCAGCCGGTAGGCGAGGGTGTTCGGGTGGATGTGGAGCGCCGCCGCGGCCGTCTCGGTACGGCGGTCGCGCTCCATCCAGGTGCGGGCGGAGACCAGCAACTGCGAGTCGTGCGCCTCGTCGTAGCGCAGGACCTCGCCGAGCACGTGCTCGACCAGTGCGGTCAGGACGGCGGGGTCGTCGGGCAGCCATCGGCCCGTCGCGTCGTCGCCGTACCGGACGACGGGGCGGCCCGACTCCACGGCCTTGGAGACCGCCCAGAGGGCCTCGCGCTGGGCGACCTTCAGTGCGGCGCCCGGCAGGAAGGGGCGGCTCATCCCGGCTGCCACGGCAGGCAGCTCACCGACGGCGACCGCCAGCTCCGGTGCCCCCAGCACGTAGCGGTCCTCGCCCCGGGTGAGCAGCAGATGGGGATGGTCCTCCAGACAGCGCAGCAGTGCCTCGTCGGTGGTGCGGCGCACCACGAGGAGCACGGTGTCACCCTCGATCGCGTGCCGGGCGAGCCGGCGGCGCGCCGCATCCGGGTCGAGCACCTCCTGCAACAGCTCGGCCAGCGTCTCCGCGCCCTCGCGGCGCAGTGTCTCGCGCTCGTTGCGCACCATCGCCAGCCGCAGCGCCGCCACGGTGGCGATGTGCTGGACGACGGCGAGTCCTGCGGGCTGGGCGCCCTGACGCTCGTACGCGACCAGAAAGCCCGCCGGGCCGCCCGGCGCGGGAACGGGGAGGACGAATCCGCCGGGTACCGTCGGTGGAGCGTCGACGGAGGCGGGCAGGACACCGGGATCCGGCGTGGGAACACCGGGCAGGAGCGGGCGGCCCTGCGGGGTGCAGAGATAGACGTCGTAACCCGACAGGCGTTCGAGGCGGCGCAGAAGTGTCGGTGTGTCGAGGTCCTCGGCGACCAGCCAGCGCAGCGAGCCGAAGACCTGGAGCTGCGCGCCCAGCCGGTGCCTGGCGTCTTCCTGGACCGAGGCCGCGACCTCCTGGGCGACAGCGATGAACGGGACGGAGAGCGGCACTTCGAGGACCGGGAAGCCCCGCTCCTCGGCCGCCCGGAAGAACGCGTCGTGGAGCGGGGGCATGTGCAGCTGCGCGGAGAGCGCGAGAGCGGATACCCCGGCATCGTCCAGCCGCTCCAGATAGGCGCGCTGTCCGGCCGGGGTGCGAGGGACCGCCAGGCCCGTCGTCATGATCACCTCGGCGCCCAGGAGCCAGGGCGTCGGATCGGCGAGCTCGATGGCGTGCGCCCAGGACACGGACCGGCCCATACCGTCACCGCCGGCCTTTACAGAGAGCTGGAGTGCCGGGAAGGAGAGCAGATCCTCGACGGTAAGTTTGTTGCTGGCCACAGAAGACAGCGTACTGCTCCGTGATTGGCACAATTGTCGCTGGTTATGCAGGGGCCACACACTGTGAGACCGTCCCCATGCATGAACGGAAGGTGGAGCCCTGTGACGACCTCGATCACCGAAATCGAGACCTATGGTGTCGAGCGGATCCCGGACGCGGACCGCACGGCCCGTCCGATCGATCTGTTCCGGCTCGCCTTCGGCGGCGCCAACACCTTCGCGACCTGTGTGCTGGGCGCCTTCCCGATCCTCTTCGGCCTCTCCTTCTGGCAGGGTCTCGCGGCGACCGTCCTCGGCCTCGTCGCGGGTGCGCTGCTGCTGGCCCCGATGGCACTGTTCGGCCCCGCCAACGGCACGAACAACGCCGTCTCCTCCTCCGCGCACCTGGGCGTGCACGGCCGGGTCGTCGGCTCGTTCCTCTCCCTGCTCACCGCCATCGCGTTCTTCTCGATCTCGGTGTGGTCCTCGGGGGACGCGCTCGTCGGCGGCGCGCACCGGCTCGTCGACCTCCCCGAGTCGGACGTCACCTACGGCATCGCGTACGCGATCTTCGCCGGGCTCGTACTGGTCGTCTGCATCTACGGTTTCCGGTTCATGCTGCTGGTCAACAAGATCGCGGTGCTGGCGGCGTCGGCCCTCTTCGTGCTCGGTGCCTTCGCCTTCGCGGGCGACTTCGACCCCGGCTACGCGGGAGCCTTCGCCTCCACCGCCGACCCGCTGTTCTGGCCGTCGTTCATCGGCGCCGCGCTGATCGTGCTCTCCAACCCGGTCTCCTTCGGCGCGTTCCTCGGTGACTGGTCCCGCTACATCCCGGCCGGGGCCCCGCGCCGCCGGGTGATGGGGGCCGCGTTCATCGCCCAGATCGCCACCCTGCTGCCCTTCCTCTTCGGCCTGGCCACCGCGTCGATCATCGCGTCGAAGGCCGCGAAGTACGTCGACCCGGCCGCCCCGAACTACGTGGGCGGGCTGCTCGCGATCTCACCCGGCTGGTACTTCCTGCCGCTCTGCCTGATCGCCCTGATCGGCGGCCTCTCCACGGGCACGACGGCCCTGTACGGCACGGGTCTCGATTTCTCCAGCGTCTTCACGCGCTTCAGCCGCGTCCAGGCCACCTTCTTCATCGGCGCCCTGTCCATCGCGTTCATCTTCGTCGGCCGCTTCGCGCTCAACCTCGCGCAGTCCATCTCCACCTTCGCCACGCTGATCATCACCTGCACCGCACCGTGGATGATCGTCATGGCGCTCGGATACGTCACCCGGCGCGGCTGGTACGACGCCGAGGCGCTGCAGGTCTTCAACCGCCGCCAGCATGGCGGCCGCTACTGGTTCACGAACGGCTGGAACTGGCGCGGCATGTCCACCTGGCTCATCTCCGCCGTCGTGGCGCTCCTCTTCACCAACCTGCCCGGCCAGTTCGTCGGCCCGCTCGGCGACCTCGCCAACGGCACGGACATCTCGCTGCCGGTCGGCCTCGTCCTCGCGACCGTGCTCTACCTCGCCCTGCTTGCCGTGTTCCCCGAGCCGCGCGCCGTGTACGGACCTGCAGGACCCCGCTTCGTCCGGGCATCGGACGCCTCGGTGCCGCCGATCACCGGCAGCCCCGAGGAGACCGTCGCCGAGCCCGCCGCGGTCCACTGAACCCTCGCCGTCACCCCCGTAACCGAACGCCGGGCGTTCCGGCCCAGCCCGCCCGAACGCCCGTGACCAGGAGCTGTGCATGAGCACCACCCCCGTCCAGGAAATCCGGGCCGCCGCGGACGCGCTCGTCGCCGCCTTCGCCGAGGGCCGCCTCGACGACTACTTCGGCGCCTTCGCCCCGGACGCGACCTTCGTCTTCCACACCACCCCGGAGCGGCTCGGCTCCACGGCCGAGTACCGCGCGCTCTGGCAGCAGTGGGTGGAGCAGGACGGCTTCCGCATCCTCGGCTGCACCTCGTCCGCACAGCTGATCCAGCACTTCGGCGACACGGCAGTCTTCAGCCACGACGTGGAGACCCGGGTCGCCACCGAGGCCGGTGAGGAGACGGTCCAGGAGCGGGAGACCATCGTCTTCGTCCGCGCCGACGTCGGCGGCTGGACCGCCGTCCATGAGCACCTGTCCGCCCGTACCGCCGCCTGAGCAGGAGAGACGTTCCATGAGCACCACGTTCCGCAACTACATCGACGGTGCACCCGCCGATGCCTCGGACGGTCGCACGCTCGATGTGGTGGACCCCACCACCGGTGACCTCTACGCGACCTCACCGCTCTCTGGGGCGGCAGACGTCGACGCGGCGATGGCGGCTGCAGCCGCGGCGTTCCCCATCTGGCGTGACACCACACCGTCCGTGCGGCAGCGCGCGCTGCTGAAGATCGCCGACGCGATGGAGGCACGGGCCGACGAGCTGGTCGCCGCGGAGAGCCGGGACACCGGCAAGCCGCTCCACCTCACCCGCAGCGAGGAACTCGCCCCCGCCATCGACCAGGTCCGCTTCTTCGCGGGCGCGGCGCGGCTGCTGGAGGGTCGCTCGGCCGGTGAGTACATGGAAGGGCTGACCTCCATCATCCGCCGCGAGCCGGTCGGTGTCTGTGCACAGGTCGCGCCGTGGAACTACCCCCTGCTGATGGCGGTGTGGAAGTTCGCCCCGGCGCTCGCGGCGGGCAACGCGGTGGTCCTCAAGCCCTCGGACACCACGCCGGCCTCCACGGTGCTGATCGCCGAGATCATCGGCGGTGTCCTGGAGGAACTGGAGCTGCCGCGCGGAATCTTCAACGTGGTCTGCGGCGACCGTGAGACCGGCCGCCTGATGGTGGAGCACCCGACCCCTGCGATGGCCTCCATCACCGGGTCGGTACGCGCGGGCATCCAGGTCGCCCAGAGCGCGGCCAAGGACGTCAAGCGGGTCCACCTGGAGCTCGGCGGCAAGGCCCCGGCAGTGATCTTCGAGGACGCCGACCTGGCGAAGGCGGTCGAGGACCTGGTGGTCGGCGGCTTCTTCAACGCCGGCCAGGACTGCACGGCCGCGACCCGCATCCTGGTCCACGAGTCGGTCCACGACGAGTTCGTCGCCGCCCTCGCCAAGGCGGCGGCCGACACGAAGACCGGTCTGCCGGACGACGCGGACGTGCTGTTCGGCCCGCTCAACAACGCGGGCCAGCTGGCGCAGGTCAGTGGCTTCATCGAGCGGCTCCCCGCGCACGCCAAGGTCGAGGCGGGCGGCCACCGGGTCGGCGACAAGGGCTACTTCTACGCCCCGACCGTCGTCTCCGGCCTCGAGCAGGACGACGAGATCATCCAGCACGAGGTCTTCGGCCCGGTCATGACCGTCCAGTCGTTCACGGACGAGGCCCAGGCGCTGCAGTACGCCAACGGCGTCGACTACGCGCTGGCCTCCTCGGTGTGGACCAAGGACCATGCGCGGGCCATGCGGATGTCGAAGAACCTCGACTTCGGCTGTGTCTGGATCAACACCCACATGGCACTCGTCGCCGAGATGCCGCACGGCGGATTCAAGAAGTCCGGCTACGGCAAGGACCTCTCCGCGTACGGCTTCGAGGACTACACCCGGATCAAGCACGTCATGACGTCGCTCTGACATCCGGAACCCGTCACCCGACCCGGCGTTCCACGGGGGCGGGCGACGGGTGCCACAGCGGTTCGTGAGTGGGCCCTTCCCGGCCCGGGAAGGGCTCACTGCTCAACAGCCACTTGGCAACGGGACTTGGCGGCCTGTCGTTCCACGACAGCAGCCCCTGCCCTCCGGGCCATGGACTGGGGGACGATCGTCGGCACCGTTATGGGCGCGGTCATCGGCGTGGGCGCCACTTCGCCGGCCGACCGGTCGCGATGGCGCCGGGAACAGACGGCGCGTGGGTTGCCGGTCCCCGTGTCGGCCGAGCCGCCCCTCATCGGAGGGCATGTGCTCCAGCTGTGCACCGTGGGTCCGGACGCACCGGATTCCTGCGAGGCCCGAACCGGGCACGCCGTCATTGACGTGCATCGGCGTCGCCCGTGAGTGAACGAGTGTGACAGCGCCTCGTGAGGGCGGCTGAGCGGAGGCCGGGACAACCCTCCACCCTGCTCCGCAGGCTCAGTTCCGTGGAGAGGACCGACCGCTGAATGGTCTGTGCCCACCAGCGTGTGCACGGAGTAGCGACGGTTTCGGTGTTCTACGGTCTTCTGATGCGGCCTGTCCCTTGGTGGGTTCTGCTCTCTTCGGTGTGCGCTCCGGTTCTGCTGGTCGGTGGCTGGGCGATCTCGGCGGTGCTCCAGGGGCCCGGGTACGATCACGCTTCGAGAACGATCAGCATCCTTGCGTCCAAGGGCGCCGACGGGTTCTGGGTGATGACCTCAGCCCTGATCGCCTTGGGTGGCTGCCACGTGATCACTGCCTGCGGGCTGCGTTCCGCAGCACTCCCCGGCCGTGTGGCGCTGGGTGGCGGCGGAGTGTCGGCGATGCTGCTGGCGCTGTTCCCGGCGCCGAGCCGTGGGGGCTCACTGGATCATGGTGCGGTGGTGGCGGTCGGCTTCGCGCTTCTCGCGGTGTGGCCGATCCTGGCCGTGCAGCGCGGCGCCGCAGGCCAACTGCGTGCTGCAGCGCGACGCGGTACAGCCGGGCGGCAGGTATCCGCGGCGCGCAGCGACACCACTGGCCGACGCCGTGCCACCGAGCGGCGTCCGATGGCCGTGCCACTCGGCGGGAGCGCGCCGTGGGGCCTGCGGTCCGGGCCGTCGTTCACGGCGACCGCGCTCATGTGGGTGGGGGGTGTCTGGTTCTTGATGGCACTGTTCGCGCACGATACCGCCGGAGTCGCCGAGCGCGTCCTGACGTTCGCACAGTCGTTCTGGCCTCTTGTGGTGGTCGTCTCCTGCGTACGGCAGACGGACGCCAGCCGTCCGTGAACGGTCCCGACCTGCCTGATGATGCGTCGGAGGAGTCGGCATGTGTCCTAAAAAGATGTGGGGAGAGCCGCCCGGGGACCCGACTCGTTGTAAGCTGAGCAAACAGCACTTGACCTGCAAAAACGCAGGCAGGGAGCCTAGAGCCGGGAGTATCTCGATGCTGCGTACCATGTTCAAGTCGAAGATCCACAGGGCTACCGTGACCCAGGCCGACCTGCACTACGTCGGATCCGTGACGGTTGATGCCGATCTGATGGACGCCGCCGATCTGCTTCCCGGCGAACTTGTTCATATTGTGGATATCGACAACGGTGCCAGGCTCGAGACGTACGTCATCGAGGGTGAACGCGGTTCCGGCGTCATCGGGATCAACGGTGCGGCCGCCCACCTCGTGCACCCCGGCGATCTGGTCATTCTCATCAGCTATGCCCAGGTCGACGACGCCGAGGCCCGTGCGCTCACACCGAGCATCGTGCACGTCGACGCGGACAACCGCGTCGTCGCTCTGGGCACCGACGCCTCGGCACCGGTGCCGGGCACCCGCACCGAGCGCAGTCCTCACTCCGTGCCCGCGCACGGCTGACACCGCCGACCCCACCCGCGTCGTACCAGGTTCGAGGGAGCACCCGCCATGGCAGCAGGAGACACCGCAGTCGAGATCCGGGACGACCGGGAACACGGCAAGCTGGTGGCGTACGTGGGCGGCAGCGCCGCAGGGGGCATCGCGTACTTCGTGATGTATCCCGAGCCCGGTGCCCTCGTCGCTGTGCACACCGTCGTGGAGCCGGAGCACGAGGGCAAGGGCATTGCGGGTGCACTGGCCCTCGAGTTCTACACCATGGCGGCGCGCGAGGGTGTTCCCGTCGTTCCGCTCTGTCCGTACGTGGCCAAGTGGGCCCAGCGCCATCCCGAGCAGGCGCCCGAGGCCCCCGAAGAGCTGGTGCAGGGGGCACGGAGGCAGCTCGAGTCGCATCCCGAGCTGCTCTGACCGGGGACGGGCCGCACGGTCCGTACGTATGGACTCGGCAGGCGCGGGCAGCCGCACGGGGAGACGGTGGAGATGAGATCCACTCGTTCCTTTCGCTGTTGTTTGGAGGCCCGAGATGACCCACCCGTATCCCGACCCCGTACCGCCCGCGCCGACACCCCCGCCCATGCCGGGGCCGCCGACGCCGGTGCCGTCCCCGCCGCCCGTGCGGCCGGGTCCCGTACCGCCCGGCCCGGCGCCGGATCCCATTCCGCAGCCGCCGAGCCCGAATCCGGAGCCCGTACCCGAGCCGGAGCCCTCGCCGCAGCCGGCGGGGTGAGCCGCGGGCTGCGGCGTTACCCGGCGGCCAGGACCGCGTTCGCCCGCTCCGTGACTGTGGTCAGGACGCGTCCTGCCGCGGCCAGGTCCTCGGCGGGCAGGTCCGCGTAGAGACCGGCGGTGATCTCGGCGGTCCCGGTCCGGATGTCGCGCTGGAGGGCGTGGCCGCTTGTCGTGAGCGCCAGGCGGGAGCCGGTGTCCGTCAGCAGTCCGGACGTGATGAGTGCGTCGATCGCCGCCGCAGCGGTTTCCGCGTCGACCTTGAGCGTGCCGGTCATGCGGCCGGTGAGCCGGTCCCGCTCCGTCGCTCCGCCGTCGGCGGCGGTCGCGTTGAGCGCCACCGCCTGGTTGAACGTGGTCCCGGACCGGCTCAGCAGGCTTTCGAGCACGGCTCGTGTGGCGTAGTGGGCCTGACCGATGATCTGGCCGTTGACTGTGGTGGTGCCGGTCATGGCTGCTCCTTGGAGGTGGATGGCTCGTCCAGCAGCGCCGTCAGCGTCCGGGTGAACGCCTCGGTTTCCGATCCGCCCGATCCGCCCAGCGGCGCCAGGAGCCTGTTCATGAGCTCCTGGACGACCTCGACCGCGCGCAGAGCGACCGCGCTTCCCTCGTCGGTGAGGGCCAGCTGGACCGCCCGGGTGTCGTCCGGGTCGGGGGTGCGCTCCACCAGGCCGGCCGCCTCCAGGGAGCGGGCCAGCTTGGAGACGTACAGGGGTTCGAGCCCTGTGTGGTCCGCGAGGCGGCGCTGGCTGGGCCGTACGCCGGAGCGCTGCATGCCGTGGAGCGATCCCATCAGCGAGTACTGCGCGTGCGTGAGGCCCAGCGGGGCCAGCGCCCTGTCCACGGCGACACGCCACTTCATGGAGAGACGCCAGACGAGGAACCCCGGTGTCGGTCCTTCGGGTGTACTGCTGGAGCGCGTGCTGCTCGGGGGAGTGCTGCTCATGAGGAATAATGTACATGGATATTATGTACATGGCTACTATTTCTCGCGGGCTCCCGTACTCAGCGCCGTCAGCGCAGCGGCGTGGCCCAGCCCGCTCTCCGCCGCCACCGAGTCCAGCGACTGCGCGTCCCGGACCGGAGCGAAGCGCACACCGCCTCCGGCAGGGTCGAGGACGAAGCCGTACACCGCCGGCCGGGGCAGGCTGTTGTAGGCCCAGTGAGTCGAGAAGTAGTACGCGCCGGTGTCGTACAGGACAACGAAGTCGCCCTCCTGCAGTTCGGGCAGCTCCCGGGCGTGGGCCACGACGTCTCCGGCGAAGCAGCAGGGCCCCGCGACGTCCTGGACCATCGGCGGACCGTTCCGGGGGCGGCCCTCGGCGTCGAACGCGCCGACCCGCAGCGGCCAGGCCTCGGGCATGAAGACCGTGCGGGTGGCGATCTGCGCACCCGCGTGGGTGAGCGCTATACGGCGTCCGCCCGCGTCCTTCGTGTACTCGACGCGCGCCCCGATGAAGCCGTTCTTGGCGAGCAGGGACCGGCCGAACTCGGTGACCAGGGCGTAGCGGCCGTCGAACAGGCCAGGAACCTCCGCGCGGAGTGCCGCGACGTAATCGGCGAAGGAGGGGCGGACCGTGTCGTCGTCGAAGTTGACGGGCAGCCCGCCGCCGATGTCGATACCGGTGATCTGCTGGGTGCCCAGCGACTCGTTGATCTCCTCGGCCAGCCGGTACGTCTCGGCGATCCCCTCCGCGATGAGCTCGAGCGGACAGCCCTGCGAGCCGACATGGGCGTGCAGCCGAGTCAGCCAGGGGCGCTCGGCAAACGCCTGTACGACCTGCTTGCGGACGCCCGGATCACCCAGGGCGACACCGAACTTCGATGTGGCGGTAGCCGTGCTCATCGCTCCGATGGAGCCGCCTCCCACCTGCGGATTGATCCGCAGCCCGATCACGGACGCCGATCCGGGTGAACGCAGTTCCTCGATGCGGCGGAGCTCGGAGAAGCTGTCGGCGTTCACAGCCACGCCGAGGCGCAGGGCCAGCCGGAGCTCGTCGCGGGTCTTGGCGGGCGAGTCGAGGACGATCCTCGCCGGGGTGAATCCCGCCTCGACGGCGAGCCGCAGCTCGCCCGGGCTCGCCACCTCGCACCCCATGCCGCAGTCGGCGAGCAGCCGCAGTACGGGGACGAGTGATGCGGCCTTGGCCGCGAAGGTGTGCAGTACCTGCACCCCGGGGACGGCCGCGAACGCGTCGTGCAGCGCGGTGACGGAGTCGCGCACACCGTCCGCGTCGAGGAAACCGGCGACTGGCTGTTCCTCGCTGAGCAGCCCGTCCACGACCGCCTTGCGGATCGTCTCGGTGAACCTGGTGGAGGACGGGGAGCCCGTGTCGCTCACGGGAGTGGTCGGCGTCATACGGCCAGTGTCGGTCCTGCGCAGGTCCGGGGCCATGTGATTCTCCTGACCTCCGGTCACGGGCACCACGGATCAGGCGATGAGCGGAATCACGGCCTCCGGCGTCAGCATCCGGAAGGTGAAGGCCTGGTGGAAGTAGAGCCGGATGTCCGTGGCGTCGTGGTCCAGGTAGCCGATGGACAGATCCTGGCCCAGGCACAGTTCGAAGTCGCCGCCGCGGGTGGACAGCAGTACCCCGCCGGTGACGGCGGGTGCCCACAGGATCGGTTCGTCGAGCACCCGGGCCAGGTGGGTGGCCACCGGATAGCCGTGGTCGGAGGTCTCGGTGGCTTCGGTGAACGCGTCGGCACCGAGCAGCAGCCGGTACGGCCCGTCGACGCCGGCCAGCCGCAGCCGGGTCAGTGCCTGGCTCACGGCTGCCGGATAGTCCCGCGCGTCGGCGGGCAGTGCCAGAGGGGTGTGCGAGGAACCGTCCCGCAGGCCCGTGATGCCGGCCGCCGCGTACCCGTCGATGACGGCCATGTCCTCGGCGAACGCGCAGGTGCGGGCCGCGTCCTTGACGGGCTGCCAGTCGCTGTCCGCGGAGCCGCGTTCCACGTCGTCGACGGCCGCCCGGGTCACCGTGAACGGCACCCGCCACTCGATGACAGGCGTCGACGTGCGGGCGCGGGCGATCACGTCCGGTGTGGGCGGGTCGATGTCACGCAGGTGCCCGTCGCCGATGGCCGCAAGGGCGGGACCCTCCGGATCATGGACGTCCACGACACGACGGCCGGCCACATGGCGGCTGAAGGTGCGCCGGGCCTCTTCTTCGATCTGGGCCCAGGCGGCGCCGGTGACGGGGGCGAGTTCGCGGTGGAGGTTGTTCATCACTGTGGGCTTTCTTGCAGGCTGCCGATGCGCAGCGAGCCGTCACGGACCGCGGCGGCGGACGGGGACTGCGGCACCGGCGCGGACGCCCGCTCCGGCAGGGCCTCGGAACCGGCGGGGGCGGGCAACGGCGGTGGGGCGTCGAGGAAATCGGCGCGGGGGGCGTGGAAGAGCGTTCCCGTGACCGCCGTGGAGAAGTCGAGAATGCGGTCGTGGGTGCCGGGTGGGCTGCCGAGGAACATATTGCGGAGCATCTGCTCGGTCACACCGGGATCGGCGGCGTATCCGATGAAGTACGTGCCGAATTCGCCCCGCTCGAAGCTCCCGAACGGCATGTTGGCGCGCAGGATGTCGTGTTCGGTGCCGTCCGGGCCGGTGATGGTGTTCAGCGCGACGTGGGAATCGGCGGGCTTGACGTCGTCGGCGAGCTCGACATCGCTGAGCTTGGTGCGGCCGATGATCCGTTCCTGCTGCTCGGTGCCGAGTCTGTTCCAGCCGGTCAGGTCGTGAAGATACTTCTGCACGATGACGTAACTGCCGCCCGCAAAAGCGTGATCGCCCTCGCCGACCAGGGCCGCCGCCAGGGCGTCGTCGCCCACCGGGTTCTCCGTGCCGTCGACGAAGCCGAGCAGATCCCGGTGGTCGAAATAGCGGAAGCCGTGGACCTCGTCGACGACCTTCACCGCGCCGCCCAGCCTGCTGAGCAGCTGGGACGCCCACTCGTAGCAGACGTCCATCTGTTCCGCCCGGACATGGAACAGCAGATCGCCCGGCGTGGCCGGAGCATGATGCACCGGACCCCGCAACTCCTGGAACGGGTGGAGACAAGCCGGCCGGGGGCCCGAGAACAGCCGGTCCCAGGCGTCCGAGCCGAAGCCCGTCACGCACGCCAGCCCGGCGCTCGGCATCCGGAAGCCGATCGAGCGGGCGAACGCGGCGAGGTCGGGCAGCACCTCACGTACGGCCGATTCGCCACCCGGCTCGATCGTGGCGACCAGGACCAGCGCGGCGCTGGTCAGCGGGGCCACGACGGGTTGGACGGCGACGGGGTCCGGGACGGCGTCGGGCATGCGCGCACTCCGTGGGTGGTGACAGGGGCTCCCTGCCACTAATCCACAGCCCCGTCCCGGCCGCACCCCGGGCGGTCCGGCCGGGCGAAGGCAACCGTTCGGTCAGCCGGTGGCGGCCTCCGACCTGTCGCCGCCCCAGAGTGTGTGGAAGGAGCCCTCGCGGTCCGTGCGCCGGTAGGTGTGCGCCCCGAAGAAGTCCCGCTGGCCCTGCGTGAGCGCCGCGGGCAGCCGGTCGGCGCGCAGCCCGTCGTAGTACGAGAGCGCCGCGGCGAAACCGGGGGTCGGCACACCCTGGCGGACGGCCTCGGTGATCACCGCACGCCAGTCGTCCTGTGCCGCGCCGATCTCGTCCGCGAACTGCTGGTCGGAGAGCAGACTCAGCAGGTCGGCGCGGGTGTCGTACGCCGACCGGATCCGGTCCAGAAACGCGGCGCGGATGATGCACCCGGCCCGCCAGATCGCCGCCACCGCCCCGAGATCGATGTCCCAGCCGTAGGCCTCGCTGCCCGCCCTGATCTGGTGGAACCCCTGCGTGTAGGAGACGATCTTCGATGCGTACAGTGCCTGCTCGACCCGGTCGGCGAAGGCCGCTGCCTCCGCCTTGTCCAGTGGGGCGGCAGAAGGCCCCCGCAGCCCGCGGGCAGCCTCGCGCAGATCCGCGTGCCCCGACAGGGAGCGGGCGAAGACGGCCTCCGCGATCCCGGACACCGGCACACCCAGGTCGAGCGCGATCTGCACGGTCCAACGGCCTGTGCCTTTCTGCTCCGCCCGGTCCTGCACGATGTCCACGAAGGGCCTGCCCGTTGCCTCATCCGTGTGAGCGAGCACCTCGGCCGTGATCTCGATCAGATAGGAGTCGAGGCGCCCGGTGTTCCAGCTGCGGAAGGTCTCGGCGATCCGGGCGGGGGAGTAGCCCGCGACGGCCCGCAGCAGGTCGTACGCCTCCGCGATGAGCTGCATGTCCGCGTACTCGATGCCGTTGTGGACCATCTTCACGAGTGCTGGGAAGTGATGTTAGCACTGAGGCTGCTACCTGCGTTTTCCCAGGTCACGGATGGTTCGTCGCCTTGTTGACCTTGGCGCCTCTTGGCGGTTCGAGGCGGGCTTTGGCGGGGGTCGTGCTGACCTTTTGCTGAGTTCACTGACGGGGTGTCAGGGGAGGGTGTCGTGGATAGCGCCCCCTCTATTAGTGGGCGCGGGGTGCGGGACTCGAGCCGTTCGGTTCTGACTGGCCAGCTAAGGCCTGTGGTGCCTCCGCAGTGCCGGCCTGCCCTGGTTCTCCGGAGCCACGCCTGCGATCGGGATGGGACGGCAGCGACCGAGTTCCGACAGCGAACACTGAGGCTGCCTGGGTCGAGCAGTCAGGCGCCGCAGCTCGTGTCAGTGGCCCTCGCGCGGCCGGGCGCGCGGCCGCGCCCACCAGTAGAGCCCAGGCGTGGTGGCCGTGTTAACGGCCCGCCCGAACGCCGCCAGCGCCTCCTCCAGGCGAGCGGTGTTCTCCATCTCTGCCGTCGCCTGGAGCAGCTGCTCGGTGGCGAAAACGACGGCCGGATCCGACGACCACACGAGCGGGCCAGCAGCGGCTACCCGGGCGAGCGGCTCCCTGACGGCGGCGACTGCGGTCTGCTTGGTGAACCAGAGCTCCCGGCTCAGCAGCTCTGCCACTTGGCCGAACCCTACGAGCGCGCTCTGATGGTCCGTGCCGCCGGAGATCCGGGCCCGTGCGGCACCGCCGGCGAACGCGAGCACCGTCAACAGGAATGTTCGGGCGCGTTCGGCCGGCCCCTCCCACAACACCCGGTTGGCAGCCGCCGCGCCCTGTACTTCCATAACCTCCGCCACGATCGCGCTGGCGTGGACCCGCAGGGCACCGATCTCCGCCTGCTGGTCCTGGCGGTTGCGGGAACGGCTCGTCAATCACGACGCAGGAACAGCGATGACCGCCCCGGACATCAGCGAGCCAGACAGCTCGATTAACTTCTCCATCCCGCAGGCTGATCGCCCGCCCCCTCGCGGGATGCCGTTGCCCGCCTGACACGCAACCCAGACCGACCTGTTGCCTAGCTCCCGACTCCGACTCAGCCTATGAGCCCGTGTGACTGGGCGCGTAGTCAGTTACCCATCGGAGCCACGACTACCCTGAGTAGTTCTCTAGGAATGCCGGAGCGACAAGACGCTGTCTCTGCAGGGATGACTGCAAGTCTGAGGCAAGGGCCGGATGTTCCTCTGCCCAGGTTGGGGAGTGAGCAATGAACTCGCGGCTGTTGAACACTGTGAAGCGGTTCAGGGAGGCGACATCGAGTCGGGACGCATCCTGAGCAACTCGGGACACGATCAAGGCCAGATCGTCACCAAGCGGCACAGTGACTCGCCGAAAGTTTTCCAGCCCCACTCCGATGCCGTGGTCGAGGAAGGCCCGAGGGATGTCCTGCGACGTCGAGCCGGTGCTGCCAGACAGGCAGACCAGGTTGTCTCCGACAAGCAGGCCGCCCTGCTGAGGGCGGTAGCAGGACCAGTGCGTGCCCATCAAAAGCAGGGCAACCAGGGCGTTCCATCGATCCTTGAACTCTGCGTCATGATCACCGCGCAGCCGCCAAGGATGGAGTACGGCGGCGTTGAGGTGCGTCATGAGGCCGGTCTGTATCTCCTCGTCGGACAGGCCCACATCTTTCGCTCTGACCTTGCTGGCAAGGATGTGCATCAAGAACCGGCTGCGCTGGTACTGGAGGGCTATCAGCCATGCCAGTGGGCGGCGCACTTCGTCTGGCACCGCGCGGTGCCGACCAACTGCAAGCCTTTTGACTGCGGTCGCCGCTTCCCCTTCGATAGCCGCCATGGCACTTTCCATCGACGAGTGATCAGGCTCTCTGCCCGGCCAATACAGGGAGTGCCCGTACTTGCGGTGACCCACATTGATCACTGAGGAAGTGAACTGCCTGCCGTGCATGTACTGGTGAACGATGAGCTGACCGCCGGGCCCCGAGAATCGGTGCAGTAGGAACTGCGGCACGAAGTGGTGCTTCTTAGGGTGTGACGACATGGGCGCGACTGTAGCGACTTTCCTCGGTAATCAGGTCCATGGGAACGGGCTTGGCGCCGCCGCCCACCAGAGCACCGCCACCACAACAGGGGCGCCATCCGCAGCGGAGCCTCGTCGTTGGCGTCCTCTGTCCACAGGTCCGCCGGGGTGGCCTGATCACATGAGGGTGACCACGTACAGCAGGCGACCCGGACGCGCCCCGAGATCATGAACCGCCTCGCCTGTGAACCAGAGTCCATGCGCCGCCACCCGGCCGACGTCCTGCGGCACGCGGCTGGCATGTCGGCCCGGCGACAGCATACGTACGGCCCCTACACTGGTGGTTCGGTCAGGGCATCACTAACCATGCGGCAGAGCGTGTCGGCGGTTACGACGACGGCATCGAAGGTCTCGGTCCATCCGCCAGCGGGCATCCGCTCGGCTGTCAGGTGTGGGCTGTGCTCCTGAACACGCAACTGCTTAAGCACGATCTGCTCGATGCTGTAGGCGGCCGCACCTGTGTCGAACAGCCAAGTGCACACCAGAATCCACCCCGAGCCCTGAAGACGTTCGATGCGGTCCTCGCGTGTCTTGCGCCCGGTGATGCCGATCTTCACCGAGCCGAAGACCACGTGTGCCATGATATACAGACACGTTGGCGCGGTCGGGTTGAGCCCGTACTTCGCGCAGCGCTGGCAGCGCCGCCCGCGGGTTCGTACGTTGTTCAGTTTGGGCGAGACGATGGTTCCGCAGCTGTTGCACAGCGATGTCCATGCAGTACTGACGTTCTGGTACGGCTCCAGCGGTGTGAATCCTGCCGACTTCATGTCGGCCACAGCCTGCTTTGGATCGCCAGGCCCGCGGTGGATGCAGAATCGGCATCGCCCGCCGCGGAGCGTGGTTGACGTAGCGAGGAGCTACTAGGTGGCCCGCGACCGTGCACTTCGACAGCCAGGGCTTCCCTGTGCCGGGGAACGGTACGAGGGTGGCGAAGCCGTGGTCGCGCATCGCGGCCGCGGGCCGCTGCAGGGTCGACGGGCGCGTTGGGCGCACAGTGCTTGCAGGCACCCTGCCCGTTCATCACGTTGTTCCGGTTGGGATAGATGGTCTTTCCGCAGCCCTCGTTCAGAAACCGGCACATCCATGGTTTACGTGCGCCGCCGGGGTAGGGCTCAAGGGGCTCGGCATTGCCTAGCCGTCTCATGTCAGCTACCGCAACATCGTTTGTGTCACCACGGCCACGGCCTTCTCCCTTGGTGCGTGAGAAACGGCAGTCTCTCGCCCGTCACTGACACCGCGTCAACCAATGACCGAAGGGAGGACTCGCGCCCGAGCACCCGAAGGATAGAAGTCCTCGATCTTCGGTTCTGGTGACAGGAAGGAAAAAAGAGCAGTCGCGACAAGTGGTGCGCCTCGTTGGTGACAACCGAGCTGCTTCGAACGGTCCCCTTTACCAGCTCATCCTGCTCTGCCGATGCAAACTACCAAGCCTCGGCTCATCCGTGACTGCCGTCCTATTCCGTGACGATTTCGAGACTCGTGTGAGCTCCCCGAACCAGCCGCCGTCCTCGCATCCCCGCCCCCGGCGCGGCCGCACCCCGCCAGCTGGTCTACCAGGCGAAGATTGGCCGCCGCTCGGTCCGCCGGCGTGTCACCGGCATGACCGCCACCGAGACCGCGGCCGACCCCGAGGAAGCCCGGCTGCATCAGAATTTCGGCCGCGACCGCAGGCGCTCGCCACCACCGGCGGGACGTACGACGCCTCCGTCGGATCTGCCCAGGGGTCGTCAGGCTCGGCCTGGTGGCCACTCAAGTCGGTGCTTCTTCCTTGTTCTGGAGTTCAGCAGAACGGCGGTTCAGGGCAGCTGCAGGATCGCTTCGACGACGCTGTCGCCCGACGCGGCCGTCGCGAGCAGTCGGCGTGCCTGATTCAGGGCTCGTACCCAGTTCACCGTGACCGCGCCGCAGGCGACGCCCTGCGCATCGGTGTGGATCACGGCCGCCCTGCTGCCCGTCTGCAGGTCGCCGATGACGGTCGAGCTGCCCGCGGGATCGCGCCGGCCGAAGGCGTTCACCTTCCAGTCGTACTGGTCGGACCAGACGTAGTCCGTCGGCTCGTAGCCCGCCTCGGCACCCTGCGTGAGGGCGGTGGCGACGTACATCGCCTGGTCGCTCGCGTTGGTCCAGTGCTCGGCCCGGACGTCGACACCTCGTCCCGGGTGCGGCCAGCGGGCGACGTCGCCGATCGCGTACACGTTGTCGGCTCCGCCCGCCCGCAGGAAGCGGTCGGTCACGACGCCGTTGTCGAGCTTGAGACCGGACCCGGCGAGCCAGTCGGTCGACGGCACCGAGCCGATGCCCACCACGGCGGTGGACGCCGCCAGGCGCTCTCCGCTGTCGAGTTCGACCGTGAGATCGCCGGCCCTGCCCTCGACGGCGACGACACCGGTCCCGAACCGGGTTCGGACGCCGTGGCGGCGGTGGAGTTCGACGAGGCTGCCCGCGATCTCGGGGCCGACCAGTCGCGTCATTGGCTCCGGGAGTGGGTCGACGATCGTGACGGGGCAGCCGTGTCCGACCGCCGCGGCCGCGATCTCGGTGCCTATGAATCCGCCTCCGACGACGACGACGGGCTCACCGAGCGCGAGCCGTGCGGCGATCGCGCGTGAGTCGTTCAGCGTCCTGAGCTGGTACACGCCCGACGCCGGGCGCCAGGGGGAGGGCCGGGCCGCAGCTCCGGTGGCTATGACGAGCACGTCGTACGGTACGGCCGTGCCGTCGGCCAGCTGAACAAGACGGGCCGCAGGGTCCAGGCCCACCGCTGCCGCGCCGAGGCGAAGTTCGACGTCACGCTCGTCGAGCTCCCCCTGGGTGGCCAGCCGGATCTCCTCCACGGCCGCCTCCGACCACTCTCCCTGCAGTAGCTTCTTCGAGAGCGGCGGACGGTCGTAAGGGAGTGCGGCGTCTGCACCGACGAGCGTGACGCGGCCGGTGTGACCGAGGACCCGCAGGTTCTGTGCGGTCCGTGTCCCGGCGAGCGAAGCGCCGATGATGACAATGTGGCGGTCTATGGCTGCTTCGATCATCGTCCGTGCCTTCTCTGTCGCAGACGGGTGGAGAGCAGCGTTCGAAGAGCTGCTGGCGAGAGCTGTGACACTGGCGCGAAGCGTGCCTTAAAGAGAACGCGCAATCGCTACAACGCAACGCTCATATTGATTGCCGCGGACTCCGGTGTCAACGGCATGCACACCGGGGCGCTCCCCACTCTCCCCAGAGCATCTGCAGGTCGAAGAACACGAGGGCCCTGCGGCAAGGCCCGACAGGCCGGACGACCTCACCCCCGGCGTGCCC
This sequence comes from Streptomyces sp. NPDC060035, assembly GCF_042736635.1. Taxonomy (NCBI): domain Bacteria; kingdom Bacillati; phylum Actinomycetota; class Actinomycetes; order Kitasatosporales; family Streptomycetaceae; genus Streptomyces; species Streptomyces sp. NPDC060035. The sequence goes on along the minus strand of NZ_JBHWVO010000020.1, from coordinate 100,327 downwards.
CGCACGCGGACGGTCACCCGGACGCGTCCGTGGTGTCCGCAGCAGATCCAGAACCGGGGCGTACCTCCGGGACTTGATCCCGAGTGTGATGCCGCCTCCCCATGTACAGGGGGCGATGTGCTCACGCATCTGTTGTCGCCCGACAGTCAGTCCCTCCTCGTCCTCACTGTCAGGAGCTTGCAGTCCGGAAGTGCGCAGCGGGGGCAGCTCGGGCGCCCGTCGTGCCCGGCCACTCCAGCGCGGACGCGAAGATCTCCTTGGAGGCCTCGGGCAAGTAGAGAGTGGAGTGGGCTGTCAGCCCTCGCAGAGCTTGGCCGCAAGCTCGTAAAGCAAGGCCTCGCCGGGTCCGTACGCCGGCCGCCGTGCCGACGGGCCCGTGGCGACATGGCCGCAGGTAAGGCCACCTCGACGCGACTGCTGGCCTTGCGCGAGACGGATATGTAACATCCGCACACCGTGCAAGATGCGCTTTCATTGCGCACTACACATCGACGCGACGGCGTCCCGGGCACCCTGGGACAGGGTGGCGCACCGAACGGAGAGGCAGCGGGTCATGGTCAGACCTACCGATTCAGTCGAATTCGAGCAGATGGTGCTGAGCCGCTACGTGCTGCAGCAGTCGCCCGGCGACCGGATCGCGAGCCGGGCCCTGGAGAGGAGTGCGTACCTCCTGCTGAGCCGCATTGGACTGCAAGGCCCCATGTCGATCGGCGAGTTGAGCGAAGCCTTCGACCTTGACGCCTCCACTCTCAACCGGCAGACGAAGGCCGCGATGTGTGCCGGCCTGGTGGAGCGCATCGTCGACCCGTGTGGCGGCATGGCCCGCAAGTTCCGCATCACCCCGCTGGGTGAGGAGAAGCTGGAGCAGGACCGCACTCGGAACATCCGATCCCTGGACGCCATCATGGCCGACTGGTCCGACGCCGAGATCGCCGGCTTCGCCGGACTGCTCCGGCGGTTCAATTCGGGGATCGAGCGACTCTGCGGCAGGACCTGGCCGCGATCGGCGTCGAACGCGGCACAGCCCTCTCTCCGCGCGACGGCACCGGGCACCTACGGCGTGCTCCAGCAAGGAGCAGGCCGAATCTGATTGTCGGGCCGCATCGGCCCGACGATCAGAGGCCGCTGCGGCCTCGACATCAGTCCGCCGAACGAGGCGCGACCGGCACCGATGTCGCGAGCGCCCCCGACTCAGGGGCAGAACTCTCGGCTCCCGCCGGCTGCGGCGTAACAACCCACGGTGTCGCCCGCCATGAATGCCGATACCGGCCGAGAATATGCCGACGACGTGACGGCGGCGAGGGCGGGCGGGTTTGGGGGCCGCCGCCCGGCCGCCGTCAGCGGCTGCCGCGACGGATGGCATCCGCGACGACCTCACCCACGAGCACGGCTGTGGCCGCCGGTCCGCGCTGCGGGGCGTCCGGCAGGATCGAAGTGTCTGCCACTCTCAACCCGGGCACGCCGTGCACCCGGCCGAACTCGTCGACTACCGCATCCGGATGGTCCTCGGGGCCCATCGGGGCCGTCCCGCACGTGTGCTGTGCGGTTCCGAGGTGGTCACCGATCCAGGCATCCAGGGCACGGTCGTCGTTCAGGACCCGCGACAGCGGCGCGAGCAGGCCTGCGCCACGTCCGGTGAAGGCCGGGGTGTCGACCAGGGAGGCTGTGGCCCGCACCGCTGCCCGCAGCCGTCGACGGTCCTGCGCGGTCGCCAGGTAGTTGAGGTCGACGGTCGGGGGAGTCCCCGGGTCGGCGGACTGCAGGCACAGGCGGCCGACCGGCCGGGGGGCCAGCGAAGAGACCAGGAACGCCATGGGGGCTCCGGGTACACCTGTCTCCCCGCCGATGAGCCCGGCCAGGGGCACCAGTGACTGCAGAATCTCCACGTCCCCGAGGTCGTCGTCCAGCGTGAGGTGGAGGCAGCCGCCCAGCCAGGTGTCATCCGGCTCGCCCCAGTCGCCCTGGGCCCCCCATTCCAAGGCGAGCTGGGGATGGTCGCTGAACCGGGTCCCGACTCCGGGAGCGTCACGGACCACCGGGATACTGAGGCGCTCCAGGCCCGCGCGCGGGCCTATGCCGGAGAGCAGCAACAGCTGGGCCGAGGCCAGGGCGCCGGCACTCGCGACGACCAACGCGGCGTCCAGGCGCAGCTGCCGACCCTCATGCTCGACCAGGACTCCTGTAGCGCGTCCGCGTTCCGTCAGGATCCGCAGTACATTGCAGTCGCCCAAGACGTGGAGGTTGGGCCGGTCGAGCACTTCGGCGGTGAGGTAGCTCAATGCGGCGTTCCTGCGTATCCCGTCCACTGCGTTGGATGGGACGGGGCCGAATCCCGGACGACCCTGGTCGTTCTTGTCGGGGTCGGCGGGATGGCCGAGGGCTGCGGCGGCGTCCCGGAACGCAGCCTCGGCCGGATGTCGCAGGCGGCCGCGGCGGACCAGTACCGGGCCGTCGTCGCCGTGCACCGCGCTTGCGCCGAGGTCCAGGTCGTTCTCCAGGGCCTTCATGAAGGGCAGCACCCGGTCCCACGCCCACGCAGGGTTTCCTGCGGCAGACCAACGGTCGAAGTCTTCGCGCCGCGCCCGGATGAAGTAGCCGCCGTTGACCGTGGTCGAGCCACCAGCCACCCGGCCGCGCGGCAACGCCCAAGGGCGCCGGGGCGTGAGGCGGGCCGGCCAGGCGGTGACGGCAGGGTGCCCGGGCTGGGCCCCGGGCACGAGTCGGGCATCGAGGAGTGCGGGGCCGAAGCCGTTGGCGTCCCTGGGGACCGGGCCCGCCTCAAGGAGCAGCACCTGCCGGTCGCCGTCCTCGCTGAGCCGTGCGGCGAGTGTGACCCCGGCCGCCCCCGCCCCCACCACGACAACGTCGGGAGGGCGGCGCCCGAACCGGTCGGCTTCCTCGGGAGTGCTTGGCTTTTGATCCATGTCTTCGGCATCTAAGTCCGCCCGCGGACGTGCACACAAGAGCACGACCCCAAGATCGCGAAATTCGCCGGCCCGCGGCATCTAGATTTATGGCACTCCATGCCAATACTCTGGCCGCGCATCCAAGTTCCCTGCATTCCGTTGGCGTTGCGCGAGGCGGGCGAGCCCTGGGCTCCTACCTGCCCGGACTGTAGGAGATACCTGTGCCCCAGACAGTGACCAGCCCCGAAGACCGCTGCGCCGACGCCGCTTTCCTCACGGTCGAGACCGAGGAGCTCGTGGAGGCGGACGACCTCGTCGAGGAGGTCTCGATCGACGACATGCGCAGCGTCTACTGACCCGGAGGACACTTATGCCCGTATCCCGCCCCGAGCCAACCGCGGCGCTGGGCCCTGGCCTCGACCGGGGCCCGGCCTCGGACCGGGCTTTTGACCTGGAGCGCGCGTGGGCGCTTCACCTCTGGGTGTCTGTCCGCGCCGACCCCTTCGACGCACTGCTGTACCGCTTCGGCACTCGGCAGCTCGCCCTAGCGCCCGGGGTACGCGGCGACCGTGCGGGCGCCTCCGCCGAGGAGGGTCGCCAGCTCCTGCACGCGCAGGCCGGGACGGTGGCCCGCCGTATCTCAGTCTTCACCGCCGACCGGAACGGTGGGCTCCTCGACCTCACGCAGGCGGTGTCCCGATGACACTGCATCAGCTCTCCGATCACGCGCCGACACCGCGCCCGGGGACATCGCCCCCTCCCGCGGGACTGGCACCGCTGCCGACTGGCTTCCGCATCGTCCTCGACCGCAACACCCGGGTCCTCGAAGGGGGCCGGGCTCTGCTCGGCGGAGCCCCGGTCACCCGCCTGCTGCGGCTGACCCCACGTGCCCGGGCACTGCTGGACGGCGACCGCAGCCTGCGAGTCGGCAACGCCGCCGGAGCCGCCCTCGCTGACCGGCTGCTGGAACTCGGCCTGGCCCACCCCGTCGCCGCCGACCTCCCGCTGCCAGTACGACCGGAGGTCACCTACGTGATCCCGGTTCGCGACCGGCCGCGGCAGCTGGACCGGTTGCTGGACAGCATCGCCCCCACCAACACCGTGATCGTGGTGGACGATGCCTCGCTCGAGCGCGAAGCCGTGGCCGCCGTCACCCGCAGACACGGCGCGCGGCTGGTCTCGCTGGACCAGAATCTGGGGCCCGCCGGCGCCCGCAACGCCGGGCTGCGTCTGGTCCGCACACCCTTCGTCGTCTTCGTGGACTCTGACATCGTCCTTGCCCCCGACACCGTGGCGACGCTGCTCCGGCACTTCGCCGATCCCCGCGTGGGCCTGGCCGCCCCCCGCATCACCGGCCTGCGCACCACCGGCTCGGACAATTGGATCGGACGGTACGAACAGGCCCGCTCCTCACTCGACCTGGGCGACCGTCCCGCCCTGGTGCGCCCCGGGTCGTACGTCTCCTGGGCCTCCACGGCCTGCGTCGTCGCCCGCGTCGTCGCACTTGGCGAAGGGTTCGACGAGCGGATGCGCGTGGGCGAGGACGTGGATCTGGGCTGGCGGGCCATCGCGCGCGGCTGGCGGCTGCGGTACGAACCTTCTGCAGCGGCAGCACACGATCACCGCACCAGGTTCGCGGACTGGTTCCGTCGGAAGGCCGAGTACGGCACCGGCGCCCAGCCTCTCGCCGAACGCCACCCACGCTCCATCGCTCCCGCCGTCCTCGCGCCGTGGAGCACAGCGGCCGTACTGGCGCTCCTTGCCCAGCGGCGCTGGTCCTTGCCTGTCGCCGCCGGCCTGTGCGGGGTGACCGCGGTGCGGATCAGCCGCCGGCTCTCGGGAACGGACCGACCGCTGCTCATCGGTGCCCAGCTCACCGGCAACGGAGCCCTCGCCGCGCTCAGCCAGACCGGCGCCCTGATTACCCGACACTGGTGGCCCGCCACCGCGGCTCTGTGCCTGGTTTCCCGCCGAGCCCGTCGCGCCGCGGCGGTCGCCGCGGTCGCCGACGTTGTCCTGGAGTACCGCGGCGCCGCGGGTCTTGACCCGTTGCGCTACGCGGCGGCACGGCGGCTGGACGACCTCGCCTATGGCACCGGGATCTGGTGGTCGGCACTGCGAGGGAGGTCGGCTGCCGCGCTGATACCGAGGATTCAGAGCCCCGAGGCCAAGCGGCCGAAGGCGTCGTCCAACAGCTCCACCAGGTTCGAGCTGTCGTCGCGAAGCCACAGCTCGTAGGCCGCCACACTCGTGGCCAGGGCGACGTGACCGGTCAGGGTCGGCCCGGGATCGGTCGGCAACAGACCGGTCCGGGCGGCCGCGAAGTCGGTGACGATTCCGCGCCAGGCGGCGTAGCGGAGCGTGGAATCCGCCTGGAGCGCGGGCATATGAAGGATCAACTCCATCCGGCGGCGATGCCACGGCACCGTCGCCGGGTCGAAGCGATTGAACTCGACGATGGCAGTCCGCAGACCGGTCATCGCCGGGACGTCGACGGGGACCGCGGCGAGCAACTTCCGCAACCAGACGAGGTGGCCCTCGAAGTCCCCCCACACCAGGTCGTTTTTCGAGGCGTAGTAGCGGAAGAACGTCCGCCTGCCGATCCCGGCCGCCGTGGCTATGTCGTCCACCGTCACTGCGTCGAAGCCTCGACGCTCGAACAACTCGAAGCCGATCCGCTCCAGCTCCGCCCGCGACGTCGCCCGCGGCCGTCCGGTGCGCGCCCGCCCCTCGACGAGCCCACCCGCCCCAGGCCGCTGCACCGGCTCTCCCTCCGTCTGCCCGGTGCACTTCCGCCCGGTGCATCAGCCGCAAAGATACGCGTCCCATGAGGGTGATCGAAGTCTCGTCCCGGATAAATCCTCGTGCGACGAGCCCCCGTGGAACCCTTGTTGCTGCTCCCTGGGCACGCGCACGCTCTGGTGGCGGCCCCATCGCCATGACCAATCCCGTACCGCCAGGCGGCCGAGCAAAGTGCGGCGCTGGAGCGCGGGGAGACGGACGCCGTCGGGAGCAGGCGGGCGCAGCGAAGTCCTGACCACCGTCCGGATTTGGGCAGGCGCGCCTTCGACCCCTCATGGCGAGGGGTCGAAGGCTTCTCCGTCTCACATGAACTGGTGCTTGAGGTACTCCGCCGACCAGGCCGTTAGGTCGGAGGGCACGTAGTAGTCCGCCTCGTCGTTGATCCGAGCCCAGTTCGCGGCAACGTCCTCCACGGTCGGTGTGTCATGGCTCGGCGGATGCGCGTATCCCTGGGTCGAGGCAAGGAAGACCCGATTGAAGCGGCCGGCGCCGGCAGCGTACATCTCCCCGTTGACGGGACAGCTTTCGTGGGCGAGGAAGGCGACCATGGGTGCCACCGCCGCCGGGGGCAGGAAAGGCTGTCCGGGGACGGGCTCGGCGTCGTCGCTGATCTCGCCGCCGCCCATCCGCGTCTGCGCCGCAGGGGCGATTAGGTTGACCTTGATCCCGTGCGGCTCGCCGGCGAGCGCCGTGCTGCGGGCCAGGCCGATGACACCGCCCTTGGCGGCCGCGTACGAGAGGTTGTTGTCGAGTCCGAACACTCCGCTCGACGTCGTCAGGACGACCCGTCCGTATCCCTGCTCGACGAAGTACGGCCAGGCTGCCTGAAGTGTGGTGAACGAGCCGACGAGGTGGACGTCGAGGTGGTGCTCCAGGTTATTCAGTGTGACGTCGGGCAGGCCGCCCTGCCTTACGATGCCCGCATTGTTGATGAGGATGTCCACACGGCCGAAGTGGTCCAGTGAGGTGTCGATGATCGCCTGGCCGCCCTCCGGCGTGGACACGTCGTGGGTGTCCGCCACGGCGATGCCGCCGTCCGCCGCTATTTCCTTGGCCACCGTCTGCGCCGGTCCGTCGTCGGCGCCCTCACCGTCCTTCGAACCGCCGAGGTCGTTGACGACGACCTTCGCCCCGCGCTGCGCAAGCAGGCGCGCATGGGCCCTGCCTATCCCGCGGCCCGCGCCGGTGACAACGGCGACCCGCCCTTCGAAGCTGAACTCGCTCATGTCTGACTCCTGTTCGTACGGAGGGTTCGTCGGTCGCTACCGGGTCACCGGCAGCTCGCGGGTGCTGTAGGCGAGCGAGTCGCTCGTGAACTCGAGCTCGGCGGGATCGACCGCCGGACGCGGGGGATGCGCCACCGGCCCATGTGTGGGATGGGGGCGACCACGTCCATGGTGGTGGTGACGCAATGTCCCGCGGTGACGGACTCGCCCTCGGCGACGAGAATCCTCACGGGGATCCCTCCAGTTCAATTGACGGGAGCGGGTCCACCGACGAGCGCGTCGACCACGTCCCGGCGACGATTTTCGGCCCCCGGCACTCCGTAGCCCACGACCGTCGGGCGCGCACCGGCTGGATCCCGCAGACCGGCGAGCGTTCGTGGCCGCAGCCCCGTGGCGGCCACGAACGCGTGGGCGGCGACACCCTGGGTCACCAAGGAAGGGTGTCGTCAGAAACCCGGCCGGCCGGTGGAAGCTCCCGGACCTGATCGGCGAGGTCAACGCGGACGGCCTCGCCCCGTTCGGCTTCGCGCCGCGCGGGTGAACGGGGCGTTCGGGGTGGCCGGATACGCGCCGGCCCGGAGCGGGTCAGGGCAGGAACGTTGTGATCCGGCGCTGGAAGCGCCAACTGCCTTTGTAGAGGCGGAGGGTGTCGTCGTAGCGGCCGACGAGCTGCACCGCCCAGCCCGACTCTCCGCGCTGAAAGAAGGCCAAGTTGCTGATGGCTCTCGCCTCGTCGGCAGTCCAAGAAGTGATGACCGTGTTGCCGGCCAAGTGCAGTTGGGGCTGTTGCGTGACGAAGCCGGTGTATCCGGCGCGGAGCGCGTCGTGGCCCTCGAAGGTGGCCACGCCGGCTATCTCCGAGACGCCGTCGGGGGTGAACAGTTCGACGAGATCGTCCACGCGGCCGGTGTCCAGCGCCTGCGCGTAGGCGGCGATTGCGGCATGGACGCCGGCCGAGACAGAGGGCTCGAGGTCGGGGGCAGTGGTCATGTGGGTCTCTCCAAGATGAGGGAGGCGGCGGTGTGGGGCGTCAGGCCTGGAACGGCGTGATCCCGCGCTGGAGGCGCCGGGCTCCGTGGATGCGGTGGAGTGTGTCGTGGAAGTGGCCGACGACCTGCACTGTCCAGCCCGTCTTGCCGCGCTGCAGGAACACCACGTCGTTGACCGTTCTTGCCTCTCCCGGTGTGCGGGCGGCGACATCATCGGCGCGGACTGCGTCCTGGGCATGCGTGTGCGCGCCGATCAGCACGCGTACACAGGCCGCGACCGACGCGGCAGAAGATTCGGTCATCGTCTCTCCAGTGCATATGGGGACGTGCTGCTCACGAGCCTCGGGTGGGGCACTTCTTCATATTTCGACCAACCGGTCTATTGCTGAACGACAGAGAGGGCCCGTCGTCCTGGCATACAGCCCACGATGGCGTGCACTGCCGGAGATGCGTGCGGACGGGGGCAGTCGCCGATACGCGTCCGAACACCAGGGCCGTAGCCTGAGCGCCCAGCTCGACGAGTTGGCAGTGCACGTCACCAACCGACCCTCCGAACCTGAACGCCACCCCGGCCCCCAGGACCGTCGCTGATGACGGGCGATGACGAAACCGAATTGCCCAACTTGTGCGAAGGAAGAGACGTCTCGTCGGTCGCAGCCGGATGGTTGATCGGGCTCTTGGGCTCCGCGGACCGGGTCTCAGTCGTGGAGCGAGAGTGTTCGTCCGGGACAGACGTTCACTGCTTCCTTGGCTCGGGCGATCTCCAGGGTGCCTTGCGGATGCGGCCGCAGCACGATGACGATCCCGTCCTGGTCGTCCTGGTCGAACGCCTCGGGGTCGACCAGGACGCACTGGCCGGCCCCGACGCACCGGTCGGGGTTGGCGACAATGTGCATGCTCACCACGCGACCTTCAGTTCGTAGGCACCGTAGTTGGGACCCTTCACCTTGAAGGGGATGTCCCCGAAGGGCACAGCCAGTCGGAGCGTCGGAATGCGGCGCAGCAGGGTGGCCAGGACGATCTCGAGTTCGATACGGGCGAGGTTCTGCCCCAGGCACTGATGCGGCCCGAACCCGAAGGCGAGGTGATTCCGCGCCATGCGCGTGAAGTCCAGTTCGTCGGGGTCGTCGAACACCGAGGGGTCGCGATTTGCCGTGTTCGTCAGGCCGAGCACGCCTTGGCCGGCGCGGATCAGCACTCCGCCGATCTCGATGTCCTCGGTGGCGAGGCGAGCCGCACCGATTTCCGCGATGGTGAAGTACCTCAGCAGTTCCTCGACCGCACCCACGGTCAGCTTCGGGTCGTCGCGCAGCTCGGACAGGCGCTCCCGCTTGTCGAGCAGGGTGGCGACGCACAGCGAGATCATGTTTGCGGTCGTCTCGTGACCGGCGACGAGCAGCAGGAAGCCCAGTGCCCCGACATCTTCGGGGTCGGCGCCGGAGGCGAGCTGACGGCTGAGGAGATCATCGCCCGGAGACTTCACTTTCCCCTGTACGAGGCCGGCGATGTACGACTTGAGGCGGCCTGCCGCAGCCCCCTTCTCTTCCGGCGTGGTGTCGGAACGCACGAAGTCGGCGCTGGTCTCCTGGAAGAAGCTGTGCTCGGAGTACGGCACGCCGAGCAGCTCCGATATGACTGTGGACGGAACCGGGAGGGCGAGTGCCTCGACCAGGTCCGCCTCGGGCTGCCCGGTGAGCATCTCGTCGATGGCTCTGTCGGTGATCTCCTGGATCCTGGGGCGCAGGGCGGACAGCCGCTGCACCGTGAATTCGCCGACCACCGAGCGCCGCAGCCGCGTGTGGTCGGGCGGGTCCATCTCGATCAGCTGCGGGCGGTGGTCAGGGCCGATGTAGGGCATGTGATTCGGGTGGCGGGGGTCCCGACGGTCCGAACTGAACCGTGGGTCCCCGAGCATCGTCCTGACATCTTCGTGCCGCGTCAGGACCCAGAGCTGCCGCCCGTCCGTCAGCTCGGCCCAGCTGACCGGCGCATCCCCCCGCAGCCGCTCGTGTTCCGAGGGAGGTTTGTACGGATCGGTGCGGTCGAGAGAAATCGTAGGCGTTGCCATGTGTACTCCTGCCTAGCGATCGCCGCGAGCGGACGATCGTCCTCCGACTGTTCGGGTGTCGAGCCGGCCCCGCGGCTCCCGTTCACGATGCTGTTCAAGTCGCGGGAACCCGCGTGGTGTTGGTGCTGTGCAAGGGTTGTGCTGCAGGTGACGGGAAGACCGGGAAGCCCCCAGGCGAGACGAAGGCTTCCCCATAGGGAGCGGAGCCGTTCAGCGTTCCGTTCAGTCGAACAGTCGGTCTGTTCAACGGCTTTTAGTGTTGTGGGCGCCGTACGTGGTGTCAAGCACTCGGAAGCCGGGACAGGCGGATCTCCGTTCGTTGCGGCTGCGCACGGGGCGTCTCCCGTTGATTGCGCCGGCGGTACGTCCTGGCCTTCACCAGGGCCGGGCCACCCGCCCGGGGGTTCAGCGGGCGGCCCAGCTGATGCTCTGGGTCTGCAGATACTCGTCGAGCCCGAACTCGCCCCACTCCCGGCCGAGCCCGCTCTGCTTGTACCCACCGAACGGAGCGCGCGGATTCACCCCGGAGCCGCCCCCGTTGAGGGTGACCCCGCCGGTGCGGACGCGCGTCGCGATCTCGTAGGCGCCCGCGACATCACGGCTCCAGACCCCTCCGGACAGTCCGTACGGGCTGTCGTTGGCGATACGGACCGCCTCGTCCTTTGTCCGGAACGGGATGACAACGCCGACCGGGCCGAAGAACTCGGTCCGGGCGATCGTCATCGAGCTGTCCACATCCACGAAGAGCGTCGGCTCGACGAAGTAGCCCCGGTCGAGTCCGGCCGGACGCCCGCCGCCGGTGACGATGCGCGCGCCCTCCTCCGTGCCGGTGCGGATCAGCTTCTCGACCTTGGCGCGTTGCGCCTCGCTGATCAACGGGCCCATGGTGGTGGCCTCGTCGCTGGGGTCGCCGACCCGTACGTGGCTGAGACCCGCCAGGATCCGCTCGACCAGCTCGTCGTGCACGGACTCGTGGACGATCGTGCGGGTCAGCAGCGAACAGCCCTGGCCCGCGTGGGTGGTCATGCCCGACAGCGCCGCCCGCGCCGCGCCGTCGAGGTCGGCGTCGGCGCAGACGATGCTCGCGGACTTGCCGCCGAGTTCCAGGACGACCTTCTTCAGGGAGCCCGCCGCCTGCGCGTACACCTGGCGCCCGACCGCGTCGGACCCGGTGAAACTGACCAGGTCCACCATGGGGTTGGTGGTCAGCTCGTGACCGGCCTCCACGTCGCCGGTCACGATGTTCAGCACGCCCGGCGGCAGCCCGGCCGCCTCGGCGAAGTCACTGATCAGCAGGGATTCCAGCGGGGTGGCGGGGGCGGGCTTGAGGACCACGGTGCAGCCTGCCGCGAGGGCGGGCGCCAACTTCATCATGCTGAGGAAGAACGGGAAGTTGTACGCCGGGATCAGGGCGCAGACCCCGAACGCCTCGCGACGCAGCAGCCCCTGCGCGATGCCCGTGCCGGGCGTGATCGTGGGATCCAGCGCGCGCTGCCACGCGAAGGCTGACATCACCCTCTCGGCCATGTCGCGCAGATGCGCCACCGGGATCCCGGTCTGGATGCTCTCCGCGATCCAGCGCGCCGACCCTGCCTCGGCCATGTTCACCGCGACCAGTTCGGGCAGGCGACGCTCCATCTCCTCGGCCATGCGCAGCAGCACGGCGGCCCGCTCGGCGGGGCGCATCCGGGGCCACGGCCCCTCGTCGAAGGCGGTACGGGCGGCAGTGATCGCACGCCGCACGTCGGCTACCGAGGCCAGCGGGACCTGCGCGATCGTTTCCTCCGTCGCCGGATTGCGTACGAGGAGCCGCCCGTCCCCCTCCCCGTCGCCGTCCGTGTGGCGCCCGCCGATGTAGAGCTGGGTGGAGAAGGGGTGGGACGGGTGCGTGGGCTCAGGCATCGGTGTGCACCGTCTCGATCAGGGCGAGGCTGGAGCGGGCGTAGCCGGCCCGTCGGTGGCGGCTCACGAGATAGCTGGGTGGCGCGAAGTAGCCCACATCCCTGGGGAGTTGACCCTCGCGTCGGGACAGGGCTTCCCTGGCCTCGGTAGTGGTGCCGCAGACCGCGATGGCGGCGACCATGTCATCGGTGACGGCGGCGGCCATGGCGTCGTTGTCGCCCGCGTTGAAGGCCGCCCGTATCCGTGCGACGTGGCTCTCCCAGCCGTGGTACGCGACGAACGGGTCGTACGTCTTCACCGTGAGATAGAAGGCGATCATCCGCCGGGCGTCGGCTATCGCGCGCTCGGGGGCCGTGTCGTCGACCGCGGTGATGATCCAGCCGTGCTCGGTGGGCCGTTCACTGCGGGCTGCCTCAGTGGTGCCTTTCTCGACCGCCGGGCGTACGACGTCGTTCCACCAGTCCCCGGTGAACAGGCCGTGCCCGATGACACCATCGGCGACCCGGCCCGAGACCTTGGCCATCCGCTTGTTGAACGCGGCCAGCAGTACGGGGATGTCTAGGCGGCCGAGAACCGGTGCGCGGACATCGGCGTCGATGGTGTAGAACTCACCGCTGTAGCACACCTGTTCACCGTTCTCGGCGTGCAGCCACGCGCGGACTGCCTCGGCCGTCTCCGCGATCCGATCTACCGGACGGTCCGGGGGGACACCGAGCCAGTCACGGTTGATGCGGTACGCGCCCGCCCCCAGGCCGACGAACAGCCTGCCCGGCGCCTTCGCGTGCAGCTGGCGCAGCGCGGTCGCGTGGGCGTACGGGGTACGGGAGAACGCGTAGGCGATCGCGGGTCCGACCAGGGCACGCTCGGTGCCCGCGACCATCTCCGCGAGCGAGGTGTACGCGTCGTGGTCGACGAACTCGCCCGTGCAGAACGCCTCGACGCCGGCCGCCTCGGCCTCGCGGGCGACGTCGGCGCCGGGCCAGGGCATACCGAACCGCATGGAGCCTCCCCAGTTCTTGAGTGAGTCATGGAGTAGTCATGGAGCGTCATGCAAAAGCGGGTACTCTTTTCAGATTTCTCTGGGGAGCGTACGGGAGCGTCAGCGCAGCGTCCACCGCCGGCGCGGCACCGACGAGCGGTCCACCTCGGCCTTGCCGATCGGGTTGCCGATCTCCGTGTAGGCGAGTCCGGTGCGTAGGGCATGCGTGCGAGTCGAGTCGAGCGACTCCCAGATGGCACGGACCGTGCCCTGGATCGCCGCCGGCGGCTTGGCCGCGATGGATTCGGCTATCTCGTCGGCGCGCTGCCACAGCTCCGCTGCCGGGAGCACCTCGCTGACCAGCCCGATCTGCATCGCCCGCGTCGCGGACAGGCGCTCGTCCAGTCCAAGCAGCGCGATGCGCAGGGTCTCGCCGAGCGGGATGCGGCGGGCCAGTCCGATGGGTTCGAGGGCCGCAGTGAGGCCGTAACTGACGTGCGGGTCGAAGAAGGTGGCGTCGTCCGAGCAGATAATGATGTCGGCCTCGTTGAGCCAATAGAACGCGCCGCCCGCGGCCATCCCGTGCACCGCGCAGATCAGCGGTTTCCACACCTTGTTGAGCTTGGGTGAAAGGTACTCGCCCGGGTCGGTGCGGCTCCAGACGTTGGGTTCGCGGTCGATGCCCTCCTTGACGTCCATGCCGGTGCAGAAGGCCCGTTCGCCCGCCGCGCGCAGTACGACTACGTGCACGTCGTCGTCGGTCTTGACAGTGCGCCAGATCAGGGCGAAATCATCCAGCATCGCCTGATTGAAGCCGTTCATGACTTTCGGCCGGTTCAGGGTGATCGTCGCGACGTGGTCGGCCACGTCGTACAGGACGGTCTTCAGTTCCTTCGGATTCATTTGGCAACTCCTCCTCTTTCGGGCGGCGCTGAAAAAGAGTACAACGAATTACATGACTGAAGCTGTTGTGCTGTCCGCCTGCCGTACCGCCATCGGAACGGCCCGCAGGGGTTCATTGCGTGAGGTGAGTGCCTTCGATCTCGCCACGGTTGTGGTCCGGGAGGCCGTTCAACGGTCGGGTTTGCCACTTGAGTTGATCGACGACGTGATCCTGGGGGAGTCACTGGCCGGCGGTGGGGACATCGCCCGCTACGCCGCGCTGGAGGCGGGACTGAGCCATGTGCCCGGCCTGGCGCAGAACCGGCACTGCGCGTCCGGGCTCGCCAGTGTGGCCACGGCCGCGGCGGGCATCCGCGCCGGGATGGACCGGGTGGTCGTCGCGGGCGGCACCCAGTCGACCTCCACGGCACCGGTGTCCCGGTGGCGGGTACCGGGTACCGACGACTGGCTGGAGCCGTGGAACTCGCCGTCCCACGTGAGCACTCCACAGGCTCCCCACAACGACATGTCGATCCTCGTCGGATGGAACACCGCCCGCCTGGCCGGCGTGGAGCGGCAGGAGATGGACGCCTGGGCACTGCGCTCGCACGAGCGCGCGCTGCGGGCCATCGACGCGGGATGGTTCGCCGACGAGACGGTCCCGGTCAAGGTGACCGACCGGGGCGGAGCGGTATCGGCGTTCGAGGTCGACGAGCACCCGCGGCGCAGCACCAGCATGGAGAAGCTGGCGGCGCTCAAGGTACTGCACCCCGAGATCGAGGGATTCTCCATCACGGCCGGCAACTCCAGCGGGGCGAACGACGGTTCGGCCGCGCTTGTCGTCGCCGATGCCGCGATCGCCGCCGACCACGGCGTCACGCCTCTGGCGACGATCCACTCCTGGGCGTCCGTCGGCGTCGACCCCGCTAGGACGGGCCTCGCCCCGATCGCCGCGATCCGCAAGGCACTTGACCGCGCAGGGATCGACGTCGGCGATGTACACCTATTCGAGATCAACGAGGCGTTCGCCTCGGTCGCCGTGGCCGCCACGCGAGAGCTGGGGCTCGACCCGCAGCGGGTCAACCCATTCGGTAGCGGCTGCAGTCTCGGACACCCGATCGCCGCGACCGGCGCCCGCATGGTCACAACGCTCGCCCACGCACTGCGGCGGCGGGGCGGAGGAACGGCGGTCGCGGCGATGTGCGCCGGTGGCGGCATGGGCTCGGCACTGGTACTGACGGCCTGATGCGGCTGGTGCGGGTGATGAGCAGACAGTTCGGTATCGGCAGTGACCTGGGAGGACGGATGGACGGCATCGACGTGGCACGGTACGGGCTGCGCGCGGTGGTCGGCGGTACGATGATCGCGCATGGCCTGCGCCACGGCCGCACGCTGGACGGCACCACGCAATGGTTCCGATCCGTGGGGTTCCGCGGGCCTCGGCTGCAGGCCGCGGCCAGTGCCGCCGTCGAGGTGGGCGCGGGCGCAGCCCTGCTGGCCGGGGCGGCGACCCCGCTCGCGGCCTCGGCCGTCGTGGGCACGATGGGTGTCGCCGCCCGCTCGGTGCACCTGCCGCACGGGTTCTTTGTGACCGACGAGGGCTACGAGTACGTTCTCAACCTCGGCGCGGCGGCCGTGGCGATCGCCGCGCTCGGGCCCGGACGGCTCAGCGTGGACCGGGTGTTGGGGATCGACGGCAGACTCGGCGGCCGCCGCGGGGCCGCGTTCGCGGCGGGGTTCGGCCTCGCCGCGGCAGCCGTGCAGCTGGGTGCGTGCTGGCGCCGCCCGCGACCTGGCACGGCTGACGCCGATCCGGCCGACAGGTCTGCGAGGACCCGGGAGTGAACCGGCTGCCCGGCCGGTGCAGTGTCACAGCTCGGCCGGGCAGGCCCGCGGTGCCCGGGGCGGCCCTTTCCACGTCCGCAATGCCGAGGGGGGACACGGCCGTGATGGCCGTGTCCCCCCTCGGTACGCGTCGGACGGTGAGTTTCAGGACTGCGCGGGATCAGCGGTCGGGCCGTCGGCGGCCGGGCCGCTCATGCCCCGACTGTGGCATCGGGGCGCAGGTGGGTGGTCGACTTGGTGCCCACGTCCCATCCCAGGGCCCGTTTGCGCAGTGCACCGACCGTGGCCTGCTCGGGTGCGATGTGCGCGAACGGGTCGAACTGGTAGTGCTTCATGGCGTTGAGGTGGGTCATCTTGTTGATTTCGTCGTCTGTCACTCCGCCGAGGTAACGCATCACTTCCTCCGGAGCGTTCGGCCAGGTCGTGTCGGAGTGCGGGTAGTCGCATTCCCAGGAGATGTTGTCGAGGTTCATCCGGTGCCGGTTCTCGACGCCGACCTCGTCGTCGATGAAGCAGAGCAGGACATTCTCACTGAACAGCTCGGACGGCAGGCGGTCGCCCAGGTTCAGGCCGGTCCAGTGCTGGGTGTGCTTGTAGAGGTAGTCGATCCGCTCCAGGAAGTAGGGGATCCAGCCGATTCCCCCCTCGGACAGGGCCACCCGCAGGTGGGGGAACTTCAGGAACAGGCGGCTCCACACCAGGTCGCTGGCCGCCTCGATCGACCCGATCGGCGACAGCGAGTAGATGAGTTCAACCGGTGAGTCCGGAGATGTCGACGGCACCTTCGAGTTGGACCCGATGTGCATGCACACGACGGTGCCCTCGTCCTCGCACGCCTTCCAGAACGGATCCCAGTGGTCCTGGTAGATGCTCGGGAGTCCCAGGTCGTACGGGTTGGAGGTGAAGGTCACCGCGTGGCAGCCCTTCTTGGCGACCCGCCGCACCTCCGCGGCCGCGAGCTCGGGGTCCCACAGAATCGGGATCGCCAGGGGAATGATCCGGCCGGGATATGTGCCTGCCCACTCGTCGATGTGCCAGTCGTTGTACGCGCGGACCATCGCGGCCGACTGGTCACGGTCGCCGTTCTCCAGGAACAGCGCGCCGGAGAAGCGCACGAACGACGGGAAGCACATGGACCCCAGCATGCCGTTGGCGTCCATGTCCTTGATCCGGGCGTGGATGTCGTAGCACCCGGGCCGCATCTCCTCCAGGCAGACCGGGTCCATGCCCCACTCCGTCTTGGGGCGGCCCACCACCGCCTGCACAGCCGGGTTGGGGACGACGGCGTCCTCGTACACCCACGCCATGGTCCCGTCCTCGCGGGTGATGAAGCGGGGTGCGGCGTCGGCGTACTTCGCCGGAACGCGTCCGTCGAAGAGGTGAGCCGGCTCGATCACATGGTCGTCGACACTCACCAGGATCAAATCATTGGTCTTCACGAGAGGTAACAGCCTTTCATCGGTGATGTGGTTTCACTTCGCAGGACACGGGTGCCGGTCCTAGGAGTTGGGCTCGGGAGACATACCTCCGGTAGCGGGCTCGCGGCCGTGCTTCATCAGCCAGGCGGCGCAAACGGCGAGCAGGAAGACTCCAGTGCAGATGCCGTACGCCACCCGATAGCCCAGCTGCTGGAAGACGACGATGTTCTCGCTGGAGATCACCTTCTCGACGAACATCCCGGGTACAGCCCCGACCGCTGTGGTGGCGATGCCCGCGAAGATGCCCTGGACGGTGTAACTGAAGCCCGCCCCCACTCCCTGGACGTCGGGGGTGACCGCCTCGATGAGCAGATTGGCGGCGCCCGCGGCGGCAGCCCCCTGGCCCAAGCCCATGACCACACCGGCGAGCGCGACCGTGGCGGGGGTGTCCACCAGGTGTGCCGCGATCATCGCCGTGGCGACGCAGCCGAGCAGGGCTGCCCCGAGGACGGCTGACCGCGGTCCGATGCGACGGCTGAGCCAGCCCGCACTGAACCCGCCGGCCATGGACATGATCCCGTAGGGCAGGCCCCAGTAGAGGGCGAGCTGCGTGCCGGTCAGCCCCAGGCCGGGGTCGGGACTGCCGGAGAGCGCGGGGGAGCGGAGCATCTGGGGGATGAGCACTCCGTTGAGCCCGCCGTAGGTGAAGGCGAGGAGGGCCGCCACGGCCAGCGTGCTGAACAAGGCTGGCTGCCGCAGCAGTTCGAGTGGGATCAAAGGGTGCGTTCGCCGTGCGATGGCGAAGAAGAAGGCGACGAACGCGATCACACCGGGGATCCCCAGGAGCGCGAACCGTCCGCCCTGGAAGGACAGTGCGATCAAGCCGGCACCGGCCCCGAGGAGCAAGGCGCTGACGAGGTCGAACCGCTGCGGGGTACGGACGTCCGACTCGGGCACGAAAGCGAGGATCACCGAACCCACTACGGCGGCGTAGACGATCAGAAACCAGAAGGTCGAGCGGAACCCATGGGCGTCAAGGAGATATCCGCCAATGACCGGACCGGCGATGGCGCCGAATCCGGTGCCCACACCGATGCCGCCGACAGCCAGGGGTACCAGATTGCGCGGCAGTAGGTCGCGTACCAGACCGTAGACGATCACGGCTGCTCCGATACTGCACGCCTGCAGCCCTCTGCCCAGAAGAAACACAAAGAAGTGGGAGGTGGTCGCGCAGATGAGCGAGCCGACGATGAAGATCGCGACGACTCCTGTCAGGACGCGCTTCTTGCCGATGATGTCCGCCAGCTTGCCCAGGAGGGGCACGACGGCCGCGGCAGCCAGCAGCGGGGTGGTGAAAACCCAGGTGACGTGTGCCGTGCGGAACTCGGCGGCCATTTCCGGGATTCCGGGGGAGACCACGATGAACTCGAAGGCCGCGAGCTCGGTGATCAGGGTGAGCATCGCGACGATGAACAGGTAGTAACCAGGGGAGCGGCTAGGGGGGTTGTCGGCCGGACCGGCTGGTTCGGATCGTGTGGGCTGTACCCGGAACTGTTCTGGCATTCGATTCCCATCCGTCAGCGGTTCCGGCGGTCCAACTGTGGAGCCGCTGGGAAGGAGCAGGACAGTGCGAGATCTCTGTTCAGCCGATCGGGTCGCCGCTTCGGCCTGATGCGGGCGGGATGTCGGAAGTGCATCCCAGTCCCGGGACCCGGCCGGAATCCGTGAGACGGCCAGGGTGGAACCGCGGACGATGCACCGTGGACCGACCACCGTGAAGCCCTATTGAGGTACCTCTTTCTAGGGTTGCCTCAGCATGGCACCGCACTTGCGGCGACAGCAACCCCGCGGAGGCGGGTAATGCAGTGCCCTGATACGGCCGCTCAACGGTCGCGCCACCGTCGTGGGGTGGCCCGTCCCCCTGGGGTTCGCTCGGCCTGTGCGGGTGTCCCCAGTCGACTCACTGGTGGGGATGTCAAGAACAGAGCACTCTTCTTGAGCTTCGGCAGGTAAGGCGAGCTGGATCGCTGCGCGGGCGCGTATAAACGTATACTCTTTTGCTCTCTGGTGATCCGGGATGACTCCGTGGAGGAGCTGCGATGAAGCCACGCGTTGGACAGAAGCTGGTGAGTACCGTCGACACGACGACCGTGATAGTCGTCCGTTGGCCGGACAGGGACCTGGAGGTCACCTGCGGCGGCGCGCTGATGGTCGATGCGCGCGAGCCGGGGGCTGGTGTCGCTGGCGTACCCGATCCCGCGCAGATGGGCGGCTCGCACCTCGGCAAGCGCTATGCGGACGACGGGCACGGTGTGGAGCTGCTGTGTGCCAAGCCTGGACCCGGCACGCTCGCGGTCAATGGCACCCCGCTGCCGCTCAAGGCCGCAAAGCCGCTGCCGGCCTCCGACTGACTGGACACCGACTCAATCCGGATCGGATACGGACACCACTCATGGGTGCAGGAGGAGGGGCGGAGAAGCGATGAACATCGCGATGCTGCTGGACATGGCCGTCGATGGATTCGGCGAGAGGATCGTGACCGGGCCCGAACGGGATGGTCTTTCGGTCTCACGGCTGAGTGAACTAGCCGATGGAGGTGCCGAGTTGATCCGGGCTGTCGGCGCCGACGCGCTGGTATATCTGGCGGTCAACGGCCCGGCCTTCCCGGTGGCGCTGTTCGCCGCGGCCCGCGCCGGAGTGCCGCTCGTGCCGGTCAACTACCGCCTGGGAGACAAGCAGCTGGATGACCTCCTCGCCAACCACCCGCACGCTCTGGGCATCGCGGACCCGCAGCAGTCCCAGGCGCTGAGCCGCGCCGGGCTGCCGGTGCGCGCTCCGCAGGAGTGGCTGGTGGACGCCGCTGCCGCGGCTGTGGACTCGAAGGCGACGGAGCCCGGTAGCCCCAACACGCCGGACAACCCCGAAGCGCCCGCCGTGCTGATCTACACGAGCGGTACGACATCCGCCCCGAAGGGCGTGGTCCTCAGCCACCACAACCTTGTCTCCTATGTGCTGGGCACCGTGGAGTTCGCAGCGGCGGGGGCAGTGGAAGCGGCGCTGGTGAGCGTGCCCCCGTACCACATCGCGGCTGTCTCCAATGTCCTCACGAACGTGTACGCGGGGCGCCGCTCACTCACCCTGGAACACTTCACGCCCGACGGTTGGCTCGCACTCGTACGCGAGCAGCGGGTGACCCATGCGATGGTCGTGCCGACGATGCTCACCCGGATCATGGACGGCGAGGGGCTCGACCGGTCGGTGCCCTCGTTGCAGGCGCTCGCCTACGGTGGGGCGAAGATGCCGGTTCGGGTGATCGAGACCGCGCTGGGCACCTGGCCGGACGTGGACTTCGTCAATGCATATGGGCTGACCGAGACGTCGTCCACCATCGCGGTCCTTGGGCCCGAGGAACACCGGGCGGCCATCATGAGCGGCGATCAGCTGGTTCGGGCGCGGCTCGGCTCGGCCGGGCGGCCGGTCCCAACGGTCGAGTTGGAGATCCGGGACCCGGGCGGCGACCCGGTGGCGGCCGGCGAGGCTGGTCAAATCTGGGTGCGCGGCGAGCAGGTCTCCGCCAGGTACGCGGGGCAAGGATCAAGTGTCGACGAGCGGGGCTTCTTCCACACCCGCGACCAGGGTTTCCTCGACGCCGATGGCTACCTCTACGTCGGAGGGCGGCTGGACGACACGATCATCCGCGGCGCGGAGAACATCGCCCCCGCGGAGATCGAGGATGTTCTGCTGCGCCACCCCGAGGTGCTCGACGCCGTCGTCGTCGGCGTGCCCGACGAGGAGTGGGGGGAGCGGATCGAAGCCGTGGTGGTGCCCCGCGCCGGGAGCGAGGTCGACACCGAGGAACTGCGCGACCTGGTCCGTGCGACGCTGCGCGGCTCCAAGACCCCCGACCGTATCGCCTGCTGGCCCGAGCTTCCGAGGACACAGACGGGCAAACTCGTGCGCCGTGACGTCGTGGCAGGGCTGGTCGTCCCGGAGCCCGGGCGGCGCGCATAAGCCGCGCCGCCCGCATCCCCACCGCCCCGCCCGGGGCCCGACCGAAGGACACGGCTGTGCTGCTTCCCGCTGACCGACCGCTTCCGCTCCGGCTGCGCCGCGTACTGGCTCACGCACCGGAGACGATCGCGCTGACATTCGAGGACCGCGTCTTTTCATGGGAGTACCTGAGGCGCGGAGTCGAGGAACTCGATCGGCTGCTCGCCGCGGCCGGCGCCCCCGACGCCCATCGCGTCGGCATCGTGCTGCGCAATCGGCCAGGCCCGCTGGCCGCGCTGGTCGCGACGGTCGCCACCGGGCGCGAGGTGGTGGTGCTGAGCCCCTTCCACGGCGATGTCGCGCTCGCGCAGGACATCGCCGCGCTCTCGCCGCAGGTTGTGGTGGCCGATGCCGAGGACTGGGACCGGGATGGGATGGCCGGTGCGGTCGCCCGGCTCGCGGCGATTCCACTGGAGGCCGGTGAGGGCGAGCGGCCACTGACCGCGCGCGCGGCCCAGTGGACACCGGCTCCGCGTCCCGCCGAGCGCGGGGACGTCGCCGTTCTCATGCAGACCAGCGGTACGACGGGCCGCCCCAAACGGGTGGAACTGACCTACACCAAGCTCACTGCGGCGTTCGAGACCTCGGGTACCCCCGTAGCCACGGCGGAGGTACGACTGCGCGCACACCCTTCCATCGTGTGGACGTCCCTTGTCCACATCGGTGGCCTCTACTTCGTGCTCGCGAACGTTGCGGCCGGACTGCAAACCGCCCTCCTGGAGCGTTTCGACGTACACCAGTGGGCCGCTCTCGTACGGCGAACCAAGCCGCGGCGGATCCGGCTCGCGCCCGCCGCACTGCGCATGGTGCTCCAGTCCGACCTGTCGGCTGACCTGTTCGACGGGGTCGAATCGGTGTCCTCCGGGACGGCCCCGCTCCCCCCAGAGGATGCCGACCGGTTCACCGGGCGGTTCGGCGTCCCGGTCCTGTCGGTCTACGGAGCCACGGAGTTCGCCGGCGCGATCGTGGGCTGGGACCTGCCGTTGCACCGCGAGTGGGGCACGACAAAACGCGGGAGCGTCGGGCGGCCCTTTCGCGGGGTGACGGTGCGCGTCATCGACCGGGCGACGGGCGAACCGCTGGCGGCCGGCGCCGTGGGTGTCCTCGAAGCCAGCGGAGCGCAGCTGCCCGGTGACAGCTGGGTGCGGACCACCGACCTCGCCAGCGTCGACGAGGACGGGTTCCTCTACATCCACGGGCGCGTGGACGATGCGATCAACCGCGGCGGGTTCACGATCGTCCCGACCGTGATCGAGGACGCCCTGCGCGCGCACCCCGCCGTGCGGGACGCGTCCGCGGTCGCCATCCCGGACGAGCGGCTCGGCGAGGTGCCCGTCGTCGCCGTGACGATCCGCGACGGGGTGCGTTGCCCCGACCCAGGGCAGCTGCGTGCATGGCTGGCGCAGCGGCTCGCCCGCTATCACCTGCCCACCGAGATCAAGATCGTCGACGAGCTGCCCCGCACGCCGTCGATGAAGGTCAGCCGCCCGGCCGTACAGGCCCTGTTTGAACCTGCCCGACACACCTCCGCCTGAGGGAGCTGAACGCATCATGAGCACCGCGACCGGCAGCCAGGAGCTGCTGCGCGAACTGACCGGGCGCACCGAGGCCGCGGTCCGCGGCTGGGCCCCGCAGGCCCGGGTCGGCAGCGTCGAACCTCTAACCGGCGGCACATCGAGCCTCACGTACGTGGTCACCATGTCAGGTGCGCCGACCGGGCACGAGCGTGTCGTGCTCAAGGTGGCCCCGCCGGGTCTTGAACCGGTACGCAACCGGGACGTGCTGCGGCAGGCCCGCCTCATGCGGACTCTGGCCGGGCGGCGCGGAGTGCGGGTGCCGGCCGTCCTCTTCACCGACGAAGGCGAACCGCCTGCCGTCCCGCCCTTTGTGGCCATGGAGTTGGTGCCCGGGGAGTGCGTCGAGCCGGTGCTCACCCCACGCGGGACCGTCCCGCCTGGTCAGGTCCGTGCCCGCGCTCTGGACGCCGTACGCATGCTCGCGGACCTGCACCGCATCGACCCGCGGAGTACGGCGCTCGCGGCCGAACCGGTGATGTCGCTCGGAGCCGAGATCGACCGCTGGACCCGGGCTTTCTCGACCGTCTCCGAGGACCTGTCCACCGGACACGAGGCGGTGGCGGTGCGCCTGCACGCGACCCGGCCGACCGCCATGGAGCCGGTGTTCACACACGGCGACTACCGCCTGGGCAACACCCTGTGCGATGCGGAGTGCGTCACCTCGATCATCGACTGGGAGATCTGGTCGCTCGGCGATCCACGGGTGGACGTGACTTGGCTGACCTTCTTCACCGACGAGGCCCGACACCCTGCGTCCGTCTCGGACGAGCCCACTGGCATGCCAGGTAAGGAGGAGCTGGTCGACGCCTACCAGGAGGCGCGCCGGGAGCCGCTGCGGGACCTGGCCTGGTTCGAGGCGCTGACCAAGTACAAAGAGTCCGCCGCGACCGCGTTGCTCATCAAACGCGGGCGCAAGGGCAGGGAGTTGAACGCGATGCACCGGCGCATGCTGCCCGCACTGCCGGTGCTGCTGGACGAAGCCATGGAGTTGCTGGGCTGAGCTTGATGTTTGGCCTCGGCGGCTCTTGCCGCAAGGTTGGGTGAGCAGGTGTGCTTCGATGATGCGGGCTGCGAGTGAGCACGCGAGTGGGCACCGCTCGTCAACTCGCGTACTCAGCCCACGTGATGCCATGACGGGTTTTGAAGCCGGCCGTCTCGGAGATCCGCCGTGCGAGGCGGAATGCGCATCGAACCGTGTGTGTAACGTGCCTTCCCCGTTGGGTTCAGAGGAGGCGGGCGACGAGGCGACCGGCGACCTTGCCGGCGCGCAGGTCTTCGAGACCGGCGGGGATGTCGGCGAAGGAGATCTCCGCGGTCTGGGGGGCCAGGTCGCCGCTCTTCATCAGCTGGTAGAGGGCGGCGATGTCTTCCTTGGTGCCTCCGATCGAACCGAGGTAGTTGACGTGGCTGACGACCCTCGTCGTCGTGTCGACGGTGGCCTGTCTCTGGGCGAGTCCGACCTGGACGACGGTGCCGTCGAAGCGGACGGCCTTGATGGCCGCGTCCGTGGTGGAGCGAAGCCGGCGTAGTCGACGATGAGGTCGAAGCCCCTGCCGGCCCACTCGGTGGCGTCGGCGACCACTTCCGTGGCACCGAGTGAGCGGGCCATGTCCCAGGTGGTCTCCTTGGGTTCGGCCACGTGCACCTCGGCGCCGAGCAGGACGCCGACGCGGGCGGCGATCTGCCCCAGGCCACCGAGGCCGATGATGCCGACCTTCATGCCTACCTTGAGGGCGCCGCGGACGACGAGAGCGTGGTAGGAGGTCATGCCGGCATCGGTGGCCACGGCGCCGTAGGAGATGTCGACCTCGTCCGGGACGCGTACGAGGTCGTTGGCAGAGCCGAGGTAGTACTCGGCGAATCCGCCGTCGTGTCCGTAGCCCGGGGAGACCTCGTTGGCGGCCGGGCCGTCGGAGCCGGGGGTGCCGGCACTGGCCGTGGGGCACACACCGACACGGTCACCGGTCTTCCACTCGGTGACGCCGTCGCCGACGGCCCTGACGGTGCCGGCGATCTCGTGGCCCAGGGTGATCGGCGACTTGACCAGGCTGGCGGCCCCGTGCGCGTCGTACACGCTTCTGACGTCGGACTGGCACAGGCCGGCTGCGGCGACCTTCAGGAGAACCTGTCCGGCGCCGGGCCGGGGGATCTCCAATTCGGCCAGCTGTAGTGGCTTGCCGGTCCCGGTGAACTGCCAGGCCTTCATATGGAATTTCCCTTCGCCCTTGGTTGCGCCCGCTGCGGGGATTTTCCGCAGCGGGCAGGTCTGCAGGGGACCGTCGTGCGGTTGCCGCAGGGTCCGGACGGCTGTGCCGCACCGAGCGGCGGTCAGACGCGGGGAGCGATGCACAACGTCGCACTGACAGACCCCCGTAGGTGGTGTGTTCGGGAGCCCCACGCGGCATCGGGTCCGCCTGGCCGGGATCCAGCTGGCGACTCCCTTTCACCGTGAGTCAATTGAGTATACTCTGTTCGAAGTAGCGGTGATCTTACGTGCCTGAAAATCCGGACTGACGGGTCCTCTGAAAGGTTGCCCACGTGAGGATTCGCGGCCGCATGCCCGGCTGCTCGACGAGGCGCCCGAGACGAGCAAGCGTGACGAGGTCTGGTTGATGAGGGCGCGTCCAGGAGACCTCGAAACTCGGCGAAGGCGGTGTGATTCGTCCCGCAGATGGGGCGGCACCTTCCGCTGACCTGACAAATCCAGGCGTCGTCGTGGAGACGTTCGCCTCTGGCACGATCCGGTCCGGTGACGATCCTCGCCGACCTGTACGACGTGGTGCTCGCCGAACGCTCGCCGTCCCGAAACGCAACCACGTACCCGAACTGGCCGCCATAACCTGCGAAAAGGAAAGGGAATCCTCAATGAGGAACACGAAGAGCCTGCAGATCACTGCCGCCACTGCGGCCGCTGTCAGCGTTGCCCTGATCCCCGGCGTCGCCACCTCCGCGACGGCAGCCCAGACCCACCGGGCCACAGCCGCAGCGCTCGCCAAGATCCCCTTCACCGAGGCCACCGTCACCGCAGCCCCAGAGGAGGATGGCACGTACACCATCGCCTGGAAGGCACCCGGCATACGTCACGTCGCTATCAGGGCCAACGGCAGTACGGTGGCCGGCGGCGGCTCCGAAGGTTCGGTCACGGTCGCAGGGCTGCCCGCCGCGGACCGCCAGTGGTTCACCCTCACGCCGTCTCATGGCCGGCCGCTGCGTCTCGCCGACCGTCTGATCAAGCTCGAAGGCACGGTCAACTTCCGTGACGTGGGCGGCTATCGCACCAGCGATGGCCATTGGGTGAAGATGGCCGCGATCTACCGCTCCGACTCCCTCGACAAGCTGACCCTTGACGACCTTGCCAAGCTCGAGCGCCTCTCCGTGCACACGGTCTACGACCTCCGCATGGATAGCGAGCGCGGCGCCGCCCCGGACCGCGTCCCGGCGGGCGCCACGTACATGGTCGCCGACGTCCTGGCCGGTGCGGACGTCTTTCCCTCCATGCCGACGACCGCCGATGAGGCCGAACAGGGAATGATCGACTTGGAGAGGTTCATGGTCAGCGGCGCCACCGCGAAGACTGCCTACAAGAAGGTCTTCGACGGCCTCGAGAGCGGCGACGGCGGTGTCCTCTTCCACTGCACGTCCGGCAAGGACCGTACCGGCTGGCAGAACGCCGCCTTGCTCACCGCCCTCGGCGTCCCCCGCTCCACCGTCATGGCCGACTACCTGGCCAGCAATGCCTACCGTGCCGAGGCAAATGCTGCCTCCCTGGGGCAGTTGCCCGCCGAGCAGGCCGCGATCTACAAGCCACTGGTCTACGTACAGCCCGAGTACCTCAATGCCGGCTATCAGGAGGTCGAGGAGGAGTACGGGACCTTCCGCGGATATCTCAAGGAGGCCGTCGGGATGGATGCCCGCGACGTGCGCGCGCTCAAGCAGGAGCTGCTCGTCGGCTGAAGGCGCTCGGCCGGCGGCGATGGAAGTCCGGGGAAATCTGCGCGTGGTGGAGCGGACCGAAGAACCCTCGTAGCACAGCTACGAGGGCTCTTCGACGTCTTACGATCGCCTCACGCACCGGACGGGACCGGCGCTGGTCCGGCCCGGGACGCACCCCGGAACCGGATTCCGCGGGGCGTGTACGTCAACGCGGGGCCATCCTGATCGCACCGTCGAGGCGGACGGTCTGGCCGTTCAGATACGGGTTCTCCAGCATGTCGACGGCGAGCCGGGCGAAGTCGTCCGGCGCGCCGAGCCGCTTGGGGTGCGGCACCGTCGCGGCCAGGCCGTCGCGGATGTCGGCGCGCAGCCGGCCCAGCATCGGGGTGTCCATGATGCCGGGGGCGATGGTGTTCACCCGGATCTGCCAGCTCGCCAGGTCGCGGGCGGCGACCAGCGTCATGCCGTGCACTCCGGCCTTGGCCGCGGTGTACGAGGTCTGTCCGATCTGCCCGTCGAACGCGGCGACCGACGCGGTGAGTACGATCGCGCCGCGGTCACCTTCATCCAGGACGTCGTTCTCCGCGATGCGGGAGGCGGCCAGGCGGAGCACGTTGTATGTCCCGACCAGATTGACCCGGACGACCTCGGCGAACGTGGCGAGTTCACCGGGGGCCCGGTCCTTGCCGATGATCCGCGTACGGTCCCCGCCGCGCCCCGCGCAGTGCACCACGCACCGCAGCGGGCCCCGCTCCCGCGCCGCGTCGAGGGCGGCGGTGACTGCGGCCTCGTCGGTGACGTCCGCGTGGACGAACTTTGCCGCGTCGCCGAGGTCGGCAACGGCTTTGGCGCCCTGCTCCTCGGAGATGTCGGCGATGACCACTTGCCCGCCACCGTCGATGATCCGGCGCGCGGTGGCCAGGCCGAGCCCGGATGCACCGCCGGTGACGAGAGCGGAGGAACCGTCGATGCGCATGTGTGAAGCTCCTTACAAGCCGAGGGACTTGCTGATGATGGATTTCATGACCTCGCTGGTGCCGCCGTAGATGCGGCTCACACGGGCGTCGGCGTACAGCCGGGCGATCGGGTACTCGAGGATGTAGCCGTACCCGCCGTGCAGTTGTAGGCACCGGTCGACGACGCGCCCCAGCGCCTCGGTGCAGAACAGCTTCGTGCGTGCCGCGTCGACGCCGCTCAGCTCACCCTCGACGAGCGCCGTGATCGAGGCGTCGAGCAGCGCCTGGGCGGCTTCCAGCTCCGCGGACATCGCGGCGAGTTCGAACTTCGTGTTCTGGAAGTGGGCTACCGGTTTGCCGAACACCTTGCGGTCGCGCACGTAGGTGATGGTCATCTCAATGGCCGCACGGGCCTGGGCCACCGCGCCGACTGCGATGGCGAGTCGCTCCTGTGCGAGGTTGCGGCCGAGGAGAGAGAATGCGGAGCCCTCCGCACCGAGCAGGTTCGCGGCGGGCACGCGTACGTCGGCGAACGACAACTCGACGGTGTCCTGGGTGGTCAGCCCGATCTTCTCCAGCTTGCGGCCCACGGTGAAGCCGGGCATACCCTTCTCCACCACGAGCAGTGACAGGCCGCCGCGCCGGTTGTCCGGATCGGTGGACGTGCGGGCCACGACGATCACCAGGTCGGCGTGGTGGCCTCCGGTGATGAAGGTCTTGGAGCCGGCCAGGATGTAGTGGTCGCCGTCGCGGACCGCCGTCGTGGCGACGCCGGCGAGGTCGGAGCCCGTGCCCGGTTCGCTCATCGCTATCGCCGTGTACAGCTCGCCGGAAGCGAGGCCCGGGAACCACCGGGCCCGCTGCTCGGCGCTGGCGAAGGCGGTGAAGTACGGCAGCACCACGTCCAGATGCGTGCGCAGACCGCCCAGGGTCACGCACGCGCGGGCGCACTCCTCCTGGATGACCACGTTGTAGCGGTAGTCGTCCTGGCCGCCGCCGCCGAATTCCTCGGGCAGCGATGTGCCGATGATGCCGAGCTTGCCGAGTGAGGTGAACAGCTCGCGTGGGACGAGTCCGGCGTGCCGCCACGCCTCGTAGACCGGTACGACCTCGCGTGTGAGGAACTCGCGTACCAGGAGGCGGAAGTCCTGGTGGTCCTGGGTGAACAACGTCCGCTGCAAGGGAGTTCCTCCAGGGATGCGATGGACGGGTGGATGCGGCCGGGTCCGGCCCCGGGAAGGTGCTCTCCGTCGATGCTCACTCGAACCCGGTGACCTTGGGGACCCTGACAGTGTCGCAGAAAAGAGTAGCATTAATCGCATACCAGGAACCGGTAGTGCGGGTTATGGTCCTTGAAGAGACCGGTTGGTGACGGGGGCGCTTGCCTCTGATCCTCAAATGAGGAGGCTGATTGATGACTTCTGGAGATGCGGGCCCGTTGGCGGGTTGCCGGGTGGTCGAGCTGGGCGGCATCGGGCCCGGGCCGTTTGCCGGAATGTTCCTCGCCGACCTGGGCGCCGAGGTGGTGCGCGTCGACCGGCCCGAGTCGGTGGACGAGGAGGGCAGGGGCGGAGCCACGGACGTCCTCAACCGGGGCAAGCGGTCGGTGGCCATCGACCTGAAGGACCCTGGCGGCAGGGCGGCCCTCCTCGAACTCCTGGACCACGCCGATGTGCTGATCGAGGGCTACCGACCGGGCGTCACCGAGCGCCTCGGCGTCGGCCCCGAGACGTGCCTGGCCCGCAACCCCCGGCTGGTGTACGGGCGGATGACCGGCTGGGGCCAGGAAGGACCGTTGTCGGCCGCGGCGGGACACGACATCACCTATATCGCCCTCACGGGGGCCCTCGGCGCGATCGGCGCCGCCGGCGGGCCGCCGCAGATCCCGCTCAACCTGCTCGGCGACTTCGGCGGCGGAGGCTGCTACCTGGTGATCGGCATCCTCGCGGCGCTGCGCGTGGCGGAGCGCACCGGCGTGGGGCAGGTGGTCGACGCGGCTATCGTCGATGGAACCGCGCACTTGCTCGCGAGCACCTTCGCCAAGCTCGCCCGGGGCGCCTGGAGCGACGAGCGCGGCGTCAACCACCTGGACGGTGGGGCGCCGTTCTACTCCGTCTACGAAACGAAGGACGGTGGGTACGTCGCCGTCGGCGCGCTGGAGCCGAAGTTCTACCGGCGACTGCTCGGTCTGCTCGAACTCGACGTCGACCCGGACCGGCAGCAGGACCGCACCACCTGGCCCGAGCTGCGCGCTCTCCTGGAAGAGCGGTTCGCGCAGCGCACACGTGACGAGTGGGCGGCGCTGTTCGAGGGGACGGACGCCTGCGTGGCGCCCGTCCTCGGCCTCACTGAGGCCGCGTCGCACGCACACCTGGGGGCGCGCGGAACCGTTCTCGCCCAGGAGGGCGTCGTGCAGCCTGCCCCGGCGCCGCGCTTCTCGGTGACCCGGTCGGTTGCCGGCGCACCGGCGTCGGCCGTGGGCGCCGACACCCGTGCCGTACTGAGTGACTGGGGCGTCC
Organism: Streptomyces sp. NPDC060035; assembly: GCF_042736635.1. Taxonomy (NCBI): domain Bacteria; kingdom Bacillati; phylum Actinomycetota; class Actinomycetes; order Kitasatosporales; family Streptomycetaceae; genus Streptomyces; species Streptomyces sp. NPDC060035. Next base: position 70,275 of record NZ_JBHWVO010000020.1, on the reverse strand, counting down.
ACGGCATCGAGGACCTCATCGAGCGCGGTGCCGTCGGAACACGCCGGACAGGCTGGGCAGACCAGCCGGCACCACCGCATGACGACCACCGGGCCACCGTGCAGAGCGGCGGACCCAAGGACCCGAGCGAGAGGAACGGTTCATGAGGGACGCCGTCATCGTCGACGCCGTACGCACTCCGATCGGCAAGCGCAACGGCTCACTGGCGGGTATTCACGCCGCCGACCTGTCCGCCCTGGTACTCAATGCGCTGGTCCAGCGGACCGGGGTGGATCCCGCCACCATCGACGACGTGATGTGGGGGTGTGTGACCCAGATCGGTGATCAGTCGAGCAACATCGGCCGCTTCGCCGTCCTCGCGGCCGGCTGGCCCGACCATGTACCCGGCGTGACAATCAATCGGGCCTGCGGCTCCAGCCAGCAGGCCGTCGACTCGGCGGCACACGCCGTGATGGCCGGACAGTACGACCTGGTTGTCGCGGGCGGTGTGGAGACCATGACGCGGGTGCCGCTCGGTTCGCACCGCACGACCGGCCAGCCCTACGGGCCCAAAGTGCTGGCCCGCTACGAGGGTGCCGAGCTCAACCAGGGCGTCGGGGCCGAACTCATCGCCGAGCGCTGGGGGCTGAGCAGGCAGCAACTCGACGCGTATGCGGCCTCCTCGCACGAGAGGGCCGCGGCGGCCATCGACGACGGCGTCTTCGACGACCACGTCATTCCCGTCGAGGCGGACGGTGACAAGTTCTCCGTCGACGAGGGGCTGCGGCGCGGCACATCGGTCGAGACCCTGTCCAGCCTGAAGACGTCGTTCCAGACTGACGGAGTGATCCACGCCGGCAACTCCTCGCAGATATCCGACGGCGCGGCGGCCCTGCTCATCACCACGGGGGAGCGAGCCCGGGAACTGGGACTCACCCCGCTCGCCCGCTACCACTCGGGCGCGGTGAGCGGAGCGGACCCGGTCACGATGCTGACCGGTCCGATACCCGCGACGGCGAAGGTACTGGGACGGGCCGGGTTGAGTATTGACGACATCGGCGCATTCGAGGTCAACGAGGCCTTCGCGCCGGTCCCGCTGGCCTGGCTGGCCGAGACCGGTGCCGATCCGGAGCGCCTCAACCCGCTGGGCGGGGCGATCGCGGTCGGGCATCCGCTAGGCGCCTCCGGCGCCATCCTGATGACGCGGCTGCTCGCCCGGATGCGCAGCCGGAGCTTGCGGTACGGGCTGCAGACGATGTGCGAGGGCGGCGGAACCGCGAATGCGACCGTCATCGAGCTGCTGAGCCGACACGGAAGCTGACGCCAGCATCGATGCTGAAAGGCCGGTGGGTGAGATGGGGAATCCGTCTCACCCACCGGCCTCTTCGATGTGCCGACTGATCAGAACTGTGGCTGCTGAGGCCGCCGTTGCACGATGGCCCCCGCGTCCACCCGCAGCTGCTGTCCGGTGATGTACCGGGACGCGTCGGAGACGAGGAACAACACCGCCTCGGCGATGTCCTGCGGCTCCACATAGGGCAGGCCCATTGCGGTCATCACATGAAAGGCGGGGAGGGCGTCCTCGCGGGTGGGGTTCTCGAGGTCCGGCCGGAACTCCTGGTACATGGAGGCGTTGTTGAGCATGTCGGTGTTGGTGTTCGTCGGGTGCACCGCGTTCGCCCGGATCCTGCGCGGGGCGAGTGCCACGGCGAGGTCGTTGACGAACGCGGCCGCCGTTCGCTTGGAGAAGGAATAGCCGAGCTTGCCGAAGTCAGGCCTGTCGGCCATGGCTGCGGAGGGCATCAGCGCCGCGGTCGAGCCGGTCACCACGACCGCACCGCCGTCGGGTAGATGCGGCAGCGCCGCCTGCACCGCGTGCACCACACCGTGGAAGTTGACGGTGATCGCGTCGATGAAGGCGCCTGGATCGGGCCGGCCGAGCGGGGCGATCCCGGCCTGGGCCACTACGGCGTCGAGTCGGCCCAGTCGTGCCACGCCCTCGTCGGCGGCCGTCCTCAGCGCCGCCGCGTCCCGCACGTCCGCGGCCACGGCCACGATCCGGCGGCCCAGCTTCTCCACCAATCGTACGGTCTCGTCCAGATCGGCGCGGCCACCCAGGGGGTAGCCGACGCTGTCGATGTTTTCGCAGATGTCGACCGCGATGATGTCCGCGCCCTCCTCCGCCAGACGCACCGCGTGGGCGCGGCCCTGCCCACGAGCCGCGCCGGTGATGAAGACGACCTTGTCCTGTACCTGGCCCATCAGGGACCCCTTTCACATGTTCACGCGTTCACATGTCAGATCGAGCTGCGGTCACTACCAGCCGACGAGTTGATCGAGGAGCAGCGACGTGGTCGAGAAGTAGTCGCCGTAGTCGCCCTTGAAGAACAACAAGGGGGTCTTCGCCGACGCGATGTGCAGGTCTTTGACCCGCCCGACGACCAGGACGTGGTCGCCGATCGTGACGACGTCCTCGATGGCGCAGTCCACCCAGGCGACGACCCCTTCGAGCACGGGATTGCCTGCAGGGGACGTCTCCCAGGTCACGCCGGCGAACCGGTCGGCGCCCCTGGCCGCCAGCCTCCGGCTGAGGTTCTCCTGGTCGGCCGCGAGCGCGTTCGCGCAGAAGCGCCCGGCGGCCTTGATCTTCGGCAGTGTCCCGGAGGACCGGTCTGCGAGGAACGACACCAGGGGCGGGTCGAGTGAGACGGACGTGAAGGAGCCCACGACCATCCCCTCCGGGCGGTCCTCGGGGCTTGTCGTGGTGATAGCGACGACACTCGTGGGGAAATGGCCCAGCACGTCGCGAAAGCGCCGGCCGTCACTGCCCCGGCTCACGTCCGCCGCCATCTCAGATCAGCGCCTGCATCGGAGCCGGCACCTCAAGTCCCATCTGGGCAAGGGAGTCGGCGTGGTAGGTGGCACCCGGCACATGGATCATGTGGGTGAGTCCCACGTGCGCATCCCGCCACAGGCGCTGGATGGGGTTGTCGCGTCGGATCACATTCCCGCCGGACCGCGCGAAGATTTCGTCCAGGGCGGCAACGGCCCGCCATGCGCAGCGGACCTGGTTGCGCCGGATTCTGGTGCGGTCCGCGATGCTCACCGTCTCGCCAGCGTCGAGACGGTCGTACAACCGGCTGACGCCGTCGACGAGTTGGACCCGACAAGACTCGATCTCCGCAGCGGCCTCGCCGGTGGCGTAGAGCGCGTACGGATCATCGCGCACCTGGACTCCGGTCACGGCCACCCGGTCCCGCTGCAATGCCAGGTGTGCCTCCAGGGCGCCCTCGCAGATGCCGATCACGGCCGCCGTGATGCCCAGCGGGAACATCGTCGTGAACGGCAGCTTGTGCACGGTGTCGGTGGCGCCGTTGCGTTCGGCGGCCGCCCCCGACTTGATGTCCTCCTGGTCGACGGTGCGGTACTCGGGGATGAAGGCGCCTGCGACGACGACGTCCTTGCTGCCCGTGCCCGACAGGCCGATGACGTCCCAGGAGTCGTCGATGATCTCGTAGTCCGAGCGAGGAAGGACCACGTGTAGCACCTTCACCGGCATGGCCGGTTTGCCCTTGCCGTCGCCGGCCAGCGCTCCGAGGAAGACCCAGTCGCAGTGGTCGGTCCCGGACGAGAACGGCCAGCGGCCGTTGAGGACGTAGCCGCCTTCGACCGGTTCGGCGATCCCGTTGGGCATGTACGGCGAGGCGATCCAGGTGTCTTGGTTCTCCCCCCAGATCTCCTGCGCCAGCCGCGGGTCCATCTGCCCGATCTCCCAGGGATGGACCCCGACGACACCGGCCACCCAGCCTGCGGCGCCGTCGTGACGCGCCAGGGCCATCACCGCTTCAGCGAAGTCCCGCGGATGGACCGAGTGCCCACCGAACTTCGCCGGCTGCAGCAGACGCATGACACCCGCGGAGCGCATCAGAGCCACCGTCTGCTCGCTCAGCCTGCCGAGCCGCTCGTTCTCCTCGGCGAGCCCCTTCAGTTGCGGGCCCAACTCCTCGATTCTGTCGCTCACTTCATGCGCCATGTCGCGCACCTCCTGCTTCTTCCGTCGTCCGGGTGAGGAACTCGATCGTCACGCGTTCGAAATCGTTCTTCCGCTCGACCTGCACCCAGTGCCCGCACCGCGCGAACGTGTGCAGTTCGACCTCGGGGAGCTGGCGGGCCGCGAAGTGGGCCTGGTCGTAAGGGAGCATGCGGTCGTCACGGCCCCACAGGAGCAGCGTCGGTGTCGTGACCGTCGAGGCCCGCGTCCACAACGGTGTGTACTTCGCCTGGAGCTGCGGGGAGAACATCGAACCGAGGATCGCCCTGGTCCGGTCGATCACCCCGTCGGCCGTGGCGTTGCGCATGCGTTCGTCGAGCAGCTCGTCGGTGATGAGGCTCTGGTCGTGGACCATCGTGCGGATCCATCCGCGCATGCGCTCACGGGTGGGGTCGTCCAGGAACTCGAACAGACGCAGGAAGCCCTCGCTGGGCTCCGGCGCGAACATACCGACCGACAGGCCGCCCGAGCCCATCAATGCCATCCTGCGCACCCGCTCGGGGTACTGGACGGCCAGCTCCGCGGCGACGGCCCCGCCCATCGAGTTCCCGACGAACACCGCCGACTCGATGCCCAGTTCGTCCATGAAGCGGGCCACCAGACGTGCCGCGACCACCGGATAGACCTCGTCCAGCTTGGGCAGGTCGCTGCCGCCGAAGCCCGGCAGGTCAGGCATGACCGTACGGAAGCGCTCGGCGAACACCGGAAGGTTGTGGCGGAAGTTGGACCAGGCGGTGACCCCGGGACCCGATCCGTGGAGCAGCAGCAGCGGTTCGCCCTCGCCGGCCTCGTGGTAGGCGAAGGTGAGGCCGTCGACGTCCTGGGTCGACCGCGCCGCCTCGTAGCTGGTGGCCTGCTGCGTCGTGTCTGTCGTGCTCATTGAGCTTGTGGTGCTTGTCATGCGCGGACCTCTCAGCTCGGGTTGGTTCGCAGGCGCTGTGAGCTGCGCGGCCTCAGGATCCGCCGCCGCGCAGAATCAGGGCGATGTCGGTGAGCATGTCCTCCTGCCCGCCCACGAGCCGGCGCCTTCCGGCCTCGAGGAGGATGTCGCGGGTATCGACGCCGTAGAGCAGGGCTGCCTGCTCCGCGTGGCGCAGGAAGCTGCCGTACACGCCCGCGTAGCCGATCGTGAGCGTCTCACGGTCGACGCGCACGGGGCGGTCCTGCAGTGGGCGGGCGAGGTCCTCTGCCGCGTCCTGCAAGGCGAACAGATCGCAACCGGTCTCCCATTCGAGGAGGTTGGCGACCGCGACGAAGGGCTCGATCGGTACATTGCCCGCCGCCGCGCCCTGCCCTGCGAGGGAGGCGTCGACGCGTACGGCGCCTTCCTCCACCGCGGCGAGGGAGTTGGCAACCGATAGGGAGAGGTTCTCGTGGGCGTGGATGCCGATCTGGGTCTCGGGGGCGAGGACATCGCGGTAGGCGCGGACGCGTGCCCTCACGTCGTCGACCGTCAGACGGCCTGCCGAGTCGGTGATGTACACGCAGTGCGCACCGTAGGACTCCATGAGCCGTGCCTGGGCAGCCAGTTCGGCCGGTTCGGCCAGGTGGCTCATCATCAGGAAGCCTGCTACGTCCATCCCGAGCTCGCGCGCCTCGGCGATGTGCTGCGCCGCGACGTCCGCCTCCGTGCAGTGGGTGGCGATGCGGACCGAGCGCACCCCGAGCTCGTAAGCCTTGCGCAGTTCGGTGACCGTGCCGACACCCGGGAGCAGGAGTGTGGTGATGGTCGCGCGCGTGCTGTTCGCGACCGCGGCCTCGATCCACTCCCAGTCGGTGTTGCTGCCGGGCCCGTAGTTCAGGCTCGCCCCCGCCAGGCCGTCGCCGTGACTGACCTCGATGGCCGCGACGCCGGCCGCGTCGAGCGCGGCGACGATCCGGCCGACCTGTTCGGGCGTGATGCGGTGCCGGATGGCGTGCATGCCGTCTCTGAGCGTGACGTCCTGGACGTAGATCTGCTTCTTCGCCTGCGTCTTCGTCATGCCGCCCTCCGCGTCACGCGCTCGGCGATCTTCTCCGCGACCCGCTGGGCGGCGGACGTCATGATGTCGAGGTTCCCGGCGTACGCGGGCAGATAGTGTGCCGCGCCCTCGACCTCGAGGAACACGGACACCTTGGTGTCCACGGGACCGGGCCGGTCCGGCAGGAGCGTCGTGGCCTCGCCCGCCTCGATGGGCGTGAACTGCACCTCCTGTACGAGCCGGTAGCCGGGCACATAGGCCGCAACCTCGGCGACCATTCGCTCGATGGAGGAACGCACCTTGTCGTGGTCGGCCCCGCCGATCAGGCAGAACACCGTGTCCCGCATGATCAGCGGCGGCTCGGCCGGATTGAGGATGATGATTGCCTTGCCGCGCCGGGCGCCGCCGACGCTCTCGATCGCGCGGGCCGTGGTCTCGGTGAACTCGTCGATGTTGGCCCGGGTGCCGGGACCGGCCGAGCGGGAGGCCACCGAGGCGACGATCTCCGCGTACGGCACGTCGGTCACCTGGGAGATCGCCGCGACGACGGGGATGGTGGCCTGACCGCCGCAGGTGACCATGTTGATGTTCGGGGCGTCGAGGTGCTCCTCCAGGTTCACCGGGGGGATCACATACGGCCCGAGCGCCGCCGGGGTCAGGTCCACGAGTCGTCGGCCATGGGGCGCGAGAAGTCGCGCGTTGGCTTCGTGCGCGGCCGCGCTGGTGGCGTCGAGCACGATCTGTACATCCTTGAACTCGGCCATCTCGATCAGCCCCGCCACCCCGCCCGACGTCGTCGCGACCTTCATCCGGGAGGCGCGGGCGAGGCCGTCGGAGGCAGGGTCGATTCCCACCATCGCGATCACCTCGAGGTTCGGCGAGGTTCGTTTGATCTTGATGAGCAGGTCGGTTCCGATGTTGCCGGAGCCGACGATCGCCACTCCCACGCGATCCGTCATCCGTTGTCCTTTCCTGCCCGCCCTGCGGGTCCTGGGTTGTCCGAGAAGTGCGCGGTGACCGTGCCCAGCGGTTCGATGGACACCTCGAAGACATCGCCCGGCCCAGCCGTCACCATCGGTCCGAGGGCACCGGAGAGCACCAAGTCCCCGGCGCGCAAAGGGGACCCGAACTCGATGGCGGTCCGGGCGAGCCACGTCAGTGCATGCAGCGGATCGCCGAGGCAGTCCTGGCCGGTGCCTTGGGAGACCACCTCGCCGCTTCGCCGCATCACCATCCGGACCCGCACCGGCTCGAATTCGTTGAGCGGACGGCCCTGGTCCCCGATCACGAAGACCCCGGACGAGGCGTTGTCGGCGACGGTGTCCGTGATGCCGATGTGCCAGTTCTCGATCCGACTGTCAACGATTTCCACCGCGGGGTAGGCCAGGTGAACTGCGGCGCGTATCCCGGCGGGATCGGACGCATCGGGGATGTCATGGCCGAGGAGGAAGGCAACCTCACCCTCCGCCTTGGGCTGCAGCAGTCGCTGGTAGGGGATGAGCTCGCCGTCCCCGTACCGCATATCGTCAAAGAGTGTACCGAAATCGGGTCGGTCGACCCCGATCTGCGCTTGCACCGCCGAGGAGGTCAGCCCGATCTTGCGGCCGATGATCCGGGCCCCTGCGGCAAGCCGGCGCTCTGTCGTGACCTGCTGGACTGCGTACGCGCGAGCGATGTCGCTCGGGCCGATCAGGTCGGCCACTGGGGGGCAGGGCATGCCCGTACTGCCGGCTCGCGCCAGGCGGTTGGCCGCGGCGGTCACCGACGGTGCCGCGGGGGCTTCGTCCGTCTTCATGGCCCTCATGATGCTCTTCGATTCGCGAAATGAGTACCCCTAATACATATTGACAGCGGTCTCGGGTGCGACCACCATCCGTGCAAGTGCTCGTTGGCGGTCGGCGGCGTCGCTCTGGAGTAGAGCCTGGGACGTCGTCGTTTTGGTGCGCCGGGTGCACCCACTGGAAGAGTCGTCGGCAATTCGCAGTGCAGTGAGGCCGTCTTACCCATTCGTCGGTGAAGTCCACTCAATGGTGGGTGTCGATGTGTACAGGGGATCGCCTGCCGCCCGGCTGCGAACCAATGAGGAGGTCAACGATGACGCTCAAGGACGAGGACGGGCAGCCCCCCGTTCAACGGCAAGGCACATCGGCGGAATCGGCGGATTCGGCGGAAGGGGGAGAAGAGGTCTACGACGTTGTCTTCGTAGGATCGGGCGGTGGCCTCGTCGGCGCCTATGTGGCGGCGTCGCGTGGACTGCGCACCCTCGTCCTGGAGAAGACCGACCGGGTCGGCGGCACCGTCGCATACTCGGGCGGCGGCGTGTGGTTCCCCGGCTCGGCTCCCCTGCGCCGGGCGGGCATCGACGACGACACCGCGAGCGCCAGGGCCTATCTGCGTGGCATCGTCGCCGACCCCTCCCGGGAGCGGCTCCAGGACGCGTATCTGAAGGCGGGCCCTCAGCTCATCGACGAGCTGGAGCAGAACGAGTGGTTCCAGTCGTTCGTATACGGGCCCGTGCCGGACTACTTCGCGTCACGTCCGGGCGGGACCACCGAAGGGCGGACGATCTTCCCCTCGGATCTGCCCGCCGAGCGGCTCGGGACACGTGCGGAACTCGTCCGCGACTCCCTCTACACCGAGCGGTGGTGGGACGCGGAGCCGGGGCAGAACCTCGGCGGCGGCCGAGCGCTCATCGGGCGGGCCCTGGGCGCGTTCCTGGACACGGGCAACGGAACGCTCAAGCTGAACACCGCACTGCAGAGTCTGGTGGTAGAGGACGGCAAGGTCGTCGGCGTCGACGCAGTGAGCGAGGGCAATTCTGTCCGATTCCGTGCCCGGCGAGGAGTGATCCTGGCGGCGGGCGGCTTCGAGCGTGATCGCGAACTGCGCGAGAAGCACCAGCCGGCGGCCCACGGCGGCCAGTGGAGCAACGGCGCCCCCGGCAACACCGGGGATGCCCTGAAAGCGGGCATCGCGATCGGCGCCGACACCGACCTGCTCGACGAGGCCTGGTACGTGCCCGGTCTTGTCCAGCCCGACGGCTTGCCGTTCTTCCACACGGGCACCCGCGGCGGGATCTGGGTCAACGGCGACGGCGAGCGCTTCGTCAACGAGACGCGCCCTTACGACCAGGCCGGACACGAGATCGCCCGCCTGCACACCAGCACCGGGGTCCGGCACGCGCCCTGCTACTGGATCCTCGACCAGCGCCAGATCGACAGGGACAGCTTCGGCGGCGCGCCCGGCCAGCCGGTTCAGGAGGAGTGGTTCACCTCGGGCGCGCTGCGCAAGGCGGAGACCCTGGAGGAGGTGGCCAAGCTCGTCGACGTACCCGTCGAGGCGCTGCGCCAGACCATCGAGCGGTACAACAGGTTCGCTCTCAGTGGCGTCGACGAGGACTTCCATCGCGGCGAGAGTGCGTGGGACCAGATGTTCCACTACACCATCGGCTTCCCCGCAGGTCCCAACTACCCGATGCAGCCCACCCCGGACTGGCCGAACTCCCTGCTGATGCCCCTGGACACTCCGCCGTACTACGTCGCGACCGTCGCCCTGTCCGACATCGGCACCAAGGGCGGCCTGAAGACCGACGAGCAAGCGCGCGTGCTGCGCCCGGACGGCAGTGCAATCCCGGGCCTGTACGCGAGCGGCAACACCGCGGCCCCGATGTCGGGACGTGTCTACCCGGGCGCCGGAACGCCGATCGGGTCGAGCATGGTCTTCGCCTACCTGGCGGTGCTCGACCTTCTCAGCGCGTCGGCGTGACCCGCAGATGGTCCACCCCGTACGAGATCAAAGGAGATCCGTCATGGAACACGCCCGGTACATGAGACTTCAACGTGCCTCCGCCTGGTGCGGGTTCATCCTGTTCGCAGGATTCCTCCTCGCCTACTCCGTCGGCAACATCCTCAGCCCGATGGACCCGACCATGGACGCCCAGGACGCCGCCGACTTCCTGATCGAGAACCAGACGCGGATTCTCGCCTGCGTAGCGATCATCGTGCTGACGGTTCCGTTCGAGTACCCCTTCGTCGTCGTCACCAGTCTGCAGATGCGCAGGATCGAAGGCGGCTGGGGCCTGCTGTCGATGACGCAGGTCCTCACGGGCGTGGTCGCACCGATCGGGTTCTTCTTCCCACTGGCGATCCTCTCCGCGGCCGCGTACCGGCCCGAGGAGCACTCGCCCGAGGTGCTGCTCGCGATGACGGACATGTTCAACCTCATGTACGTCGGCAACGCCTGCATCTTCGTGCTGCAGGTATGGTCGATCGGGTACGCGGCGCTTATCGACCGCAGGGAGAAGCCGATCTTCCCGAAGTGGTTCGGCTGGCTGAACATCGTGCTCGGGATCGTCCTCATCCCGGGGGCCTTCGTCTACCTCAACAAGACCGGCCCGCTCGCCTGGAACGGTCTCCTCGCGTACATGCTTCCCTCCGCGGCCTACTTCATCTGGAAGATAGCCACCCCGGTCATGCTGCTGCGCGCGGTCAAGCACGAGGAGGCGGAGACCGCAGAACAGGCCGCCGGGCAGGAGGCGGCCCGGGTCGCCTCCTCCTGACCGAGGGCTGCCGGGCCTCACGCCCGGCGCAACAGCATCGCCCCGGACGGCACCCCTCCACCCGAGGTCACCACCGCGACATGGGCGTCCTCCACCTGGCGCCCGTGGGCCGCGCCGCGCAGTTGCAGCATGGCCTCGCGGACGAATCCGTACCCGTGCAGGCGGCCGGCCGAGAGCTGGCCGCCGTGCGGGTTGAGGGGGAGGGCGCCGTCCAGGGCGATTGTCTTGCCTCCGGCGATGAAGTCGGTCGCCTCGCCGGGGCCGCAGAAGCCCAGACCTTCCATCCAGGAGAGCGCGTTGAACGTGAAGCCGTCGTAGAGCAGGGCGACGTCGACATCCGCCGTGGTGAGGTCGGTCCGGGACCACACATGGGTGGAGGCGCCGAAGGACTGGGGGGTGTGAGTCAGCGTGTCCTGGTCCCAGCTCAGCCGCTCCAGGATCGCCGAGCCCACCGCCTCGACCAGGACCGGGGGACGGGGCCGGTCCGCCGCGGTCTCCCGTGCCGAGACGATGACGGCCACCGCGCCGTCGCACGGCACGTCGCAGTCGTAGAGCCCGAACGGGGTGGTCACCGTACGGGCCGCGAAGTAGTCGTCCAGGGTGAGCGGTTCGCGGTACAGGGCCTCGGGGTTGCGTGCCGCGCCGGCCCGGGCCGTTATGGCGATGGCGCCCAGGGCGTCACGCCCCACGCCGTAACGGTGCATGTAGTGCGAGGCGTTGCAGCCGATCCACTGTGCGGCCGACATCGCCCCGAAAGGCGCCCGCCACTCGTACATCCCGGTGGCACGGCCGTTGTCCGTCTGCCACCGGCCGGAGCGCACCAGTGCGGTGTGCGAGGACTCCCAGACAGTACGGAAGCACAGCACGTGCCGGCACAGTCCGGAGGCGACGGCGAGCATGCCCGCGGTGATCGATCCGATCTGCCCTGGCAGCTCGCTGCCTCCGTTGATCCACGTGGGACGCAGCTGAAGTGCCTCGCACAGTGCCGTGATCCCGCCTTCGCTCATCCCGCTGGGGGACACCGCGGGGTACGTGGACAGGCCGTCGATCTCGTCCAGTTCGAGCCCCGCGTCCTCGATCGCGGCCAGGCACGCGTCCACGGTCAGCGCCACCGGGTCGACCATGAGCCTGCGGCCCACGCGGGACTGCCCGACCCCGGTGAGGGCGACCGCGTCCTCGTACTTGCGCTGCGTGGCCATGGGCCGCAGGGCGGTACGGACCGCACGCGGCTCGGGCAACGGGCCCGGACCCTCGGCGGCCTCCGCCTCCCGGTCCGACTCGAAGAGCGGCACGTACAGATCGTCGTGCTGCTCGAAGCGCACTCGAACCCGCATCCCGATGTGCACCTCGTCCGGCTCGCACCCGACGATGTTCGTCGTCAGGCGGGCCCGGTCGTCCTCGACGAGCGCGACGACGGCCACCACGTACGGCGGCGGGAACGACGGCAGCCAGGACTGTTCGGTGACGCTGAACCCGACCACGACCGCCTTGCCAGAGGTGGGCGCGAGCCCCACCGAGTGGCTGCGGCACGAGGGGCAGACGGGCAGCGGTGGGTGGAAGTGCCGGGCGCAGTCGGCGCATCGGGTGATCCGCAGGACGCCGTCGGCGCCGGATCGCCAGAACGCGGCGCTGGAGAGCGTCGGTTGAGGCAAGGGGCGCAGGGGTGGGTCCTCGGGCATGGGGTGTCCTCTCGTGTAGATAGGTGACCGCAATAGAGGGCCGAGGCGGTCGGTCCACGGCCAACTCGCGCAGGACGCGTGTAAAAGGTATACGCAATTAAGAGCCTGTTGTAGAGTCCCGACCCGGCGCATCTCTCCGAGGAAGGGGCGCGACGATGCCGTTGCAGCCATGGATGAAACTGCTGTCCACCGACGACCACCTGATCGAGCCGCCACGGTTGTGGTCGGACCGACTGCCCGCGAAGTACCGGGAGGCGGGACCGCGGATCGTGGAGCAGGCGCGGGGCGAGGGCCAGGCTCCGGCCGAGGTCTGGACGTACGAGGGTCGGATCTATCCGTACATCGGACTGAACGCGGTGGCGGGAAGGAGCCCCGAGGAGTTCGGCATGGAGCCGACCCGCTACGACGAGATGATCCCGGGTTGCTACGACCCGAAGGCCCGCCTGCGGGACATGGATCTCGACGGGGTGTGGGGGGCGCTGTGCTTCCCGTCCTTCCCGCGCTTCGCCGGCACGGTGTTTCTTGAGGGGCAGGACCCCGAACTCGCCCGCCTGTGCGTGCAGGCGTGGAACGACTTCGTGCTCGACGAATGGTGTGCCGCGGGGCCGGACAGGCTCATCCCACTGGTGATCCTGCCCCTGTGGGACGTGCAGGCGTGCGTCGCCGAGATCCACCGGACCGCCGCCAAGGGGGCCAAGGCGGTCTCGTTCCCGGAGAACCCGGCTCCGCTGGGCCTCCCGTCGTTCCACACCGACCACTGGGACCCGGTGTTCTCGGCGCTGGAAGAGACCGACATGCCGCTGTGCCTGCACTTCGGCACCTCGGGCAAGCCACCGAAGACCGCTGAGGACGCGCCGTTCGCCGTGACGATCGCGCTCTTCGGTTGCAACTCCATGTTCGCCACCGCAGACCTGCTCTTCTCGCCCGTGCTGCACAAGCACCCGAAGCTGAAGATCGGTCTGTCCGAGGGCGGCATCGGCTGGATCCCGTATCTGCTGGAGCGCAGCGACGGCACCTGGGAGCGGCACCGCTTCTACCAGAACATCAATCAGAGCGTGCGGCCCTCGGAGCTGTTCAACAAGCACTTCCACGGCTGCTTCATAGACGACCGGTTCGGCGTGGAGGTACGCCACCACATCGGGGTCGACAAGATCACCTGGGAGTGCGACTACCCGCACTCCGACTCGTACTGGCCCAAGAGCCGCGCCTACGCGGCCGAGGTACTCGCGGACGTCCCCGACGACGAGGTGCACCAGATCGTGGAGCTGAACACTCGGCGCCTCTACAACTTCCCCGCATGAGCCGCCGACCGGAGTCCGAACGTTCGGACTGGACGGATCTGGACCTGCTGACGCGCGAGGAGGCCGCGGGTCGGCTGCGTGCGGAGATCTCCGAGACGCAGGAGCGTCTCGCCGGGGCACGTGACGCGGAGCGCGTGCTGCTCGAAGCCCGGCTGCGTGCTCTGCACGAGGCGGCGGACGAACTGGCCACGCCCTGAGGGGCGTGACCGCTGAACTCACACGAACGGAGTCTGACATGGGGCGAGTTGAGGGCAAGGTCGCACTGATCACCGGGGCGGCCCGGGGACAGGGGCGCTCCCACGCCGTGCGGTTGGCGCAGGAGGGAGCGGATGTCGTCATCACCGATGTCTGCCATGGCATCAGCGACGCATTGCCCTACCCCCTGGCGACCAAGGCGGAACTCGAGGAGACGGCCGAGTTGGTCAGGGCGACGGGCCGGCGGTGCGTCGCCGTTGAGGCCGACGTCCGGTTCTTCGCCGAGATGCGATCCGCCGTCGACGCGGCGACAGTCGAGTTCGGGCGGCTCGACGTGGTGGTCGCCAACGCCGGTGTGATGAGCTCCGGCCGCGCCTGGGAATTGTCCGAGGAGGCCTGGGACGTCGTCGTCGACGTCAATCTCAAGGGCGCCTGGAACACGGTCCGGGCCGCCGCACCCGGCATGATCGACGCGCAGTCCGGCGGCTCGATCGTCATCACCAGCTCGGCGGCCGGCATCCGGGGACACGTTCCCTACGCCCACTACGTGGCCAGCAAACACGGCGTCGTCGGCTTGATGAAGGCGCTCTCCAACGAACTCGCCCCCCATCGGATCCGGGTGAACACCGTGCACCCCACCGGGGTCAGCGACACCGGGATCACCGTCGGTGAGCCGGTGGAGGAACTTGCCGCGCGCGAACCGCTGTTCGCTCTCGCTGCCATGAACCCGCTGGCGCCCTACGTCGAGCCGCGAGACGTGTCGAACGCCGTCCTGTTCCTGGCGTCGGACGAGGCGCGCTATGTCACGGGCCTGCAGTTCACCGTCGACGCGGGGTCGACGAACAAGCCGTAGCGACGCCTCACATCTTATGGAGCGCAGATGAGCGCAGTCCGAACGATCGGATTCCTGGGAGCCGGACACATTGGCGAGCCGATGGTGGAGCGCGTCCTCGCGGCGGGTCACCCGGTACGGGTGTACGCGCGCCGGCCCGAGGTCAGTAGCCGCCTGGCCGCCCTGGGCGCCGAACTCGTGGACACCGCCCAGGACCTCGCCGCCTGCGACGCCGTCGTCAGCTGTCTCTATGACGACGCACAGATGCTCGACGTGCTGCCCGGGGTCGTCGCGGCCCTGGGCCCGCACACGGTTCTTCTTTCGCACACCACCGGGGCACCCGCGACGCTGGACCGGCTGGACGGGTACGCACCCGGCGCGCGGGCGGCGATCGTCGACGCCGCGTTCAGCGGGACGGCCGAGGCGGTCCGCGCCGGACGCCTCACCGTCTTCCTCGGAGGGGAACCGGCTCATGTGGCGACGGCGCGGGAGGTCGTGGCCGCCTACGCCGCCCCCGTTGTGGCGACCGGTCCCCGGGGCTCCGCGCTGCGCGTCAAGCTGCTCAACAACCTGCTGTTCGCCGCGATCAGCCAGGTGACCCTGCGCGGACTGGCGGCCGGCCGGGCGATGGGCGTAGCGGAGGACGCTCTCCTGGAGGCACTCTCGGTCAGCAGCGGAGGGAGCGCTGCGGGTGCGTACATCGCCGCCCGCGGTGGACCGGAGGGGTACGTCGCCGCTGTCGCACCGTTTCTCCGCAAGGACCTGGCGGCCTGTCGCGACACGGCCGCCCAATCCGGCGTGGACCTCGCCCTGTTGCTGGGAGCGGCGCGGGACGGGCCGATGGACCTCGGCGAGATCACCGCCGCGGGGAAGTCACCGGGAGCCACCGGGACCGACCGAGACCCACAGAGAAGGGAGCAATTCGGTGAAGATCACCATTGACAAGAACCTGTGCTCCGGACACGCGCGGTGCGCGGCCGCCGCCCCGGAGCTGTTCGCACTCGACGACAGCGGCTACGCCCTGTCCTTCGACGGGGAGGTACCGCCGGAACAGGAAAAGGCGGCCCGCGAGGGCGCGTGGGCCTGCCCCGAACGCGCCATCGCCGTCGAGTGACACACCTCGACTCCTTCTCGGATTCACCTACACAGCATGGAGGCTGACGCAGTGCACCGACCGATGGAGGGTGTACGGATTCTGGAGGTGGCGCAGTTCACCTTCGTACCGGCGGCGGGCGCGGTGCTCGCGGACTGGGGCGCCGACGTCATCAAGATTGAGCACGCCGAGCGGGGCGATGCCCAGCGCGGTCTGGTGCGCGTGCTCGGGCAGGAGGCGATGAGCAAGGGCTCCTCCTTCTTCCCGATCATGGAGGGCCCCAACCGCGGCAAGCGCAGCATCGGCGTCGCCCTCGAAAGGCCGTCCGCACGGAGGGTGTTGGAGGAGCTCGTCCGCTCCAGTGACGTCTTCCTCACGAACTTCCTGCCGGGCGCCCGGGCCAAACTCAAGATTGACGTCGAGGACATCAGGGCCATCAACCCCGACATCATCTACGTACGGGGAAGCGGCTTCGGCGCCCGTGGACCGGAACGCGACAAGGGCGGTTACGACAGCACCGCCTTCTGGGCGCGGGGCGGCAGCGCGGCCGGAGTAACCCCGCCCGGGGCCGACCGGATGACGCGGATGCCGGCGGGCGCGTACGGCGACTCGATGGGCGGGATGACCATCGCCGGCGGCATAGCCGCAGCGCTGTTCCAGCGCCAGCGCACCGGTGAGCCGTCCGTCATCGACGTGTCACTGCTCGGCGTGGGCGCGTGGGCCACCCAGTACCTGGTGAACCGGGCCCTGATGGTGGGCGGCCCGCTTCCCGTACAGGAGCAGCCCAAGCACGGATCGGCGGCCAACCCGCTGATCGGTGCCTACCGGACCGCCGACGACCGGTGGCTGGAGTTCTCGATGCTCCAACCAGGCCGGTACTGGCCGGAGTTCTGCCGAGTCGTCGGCCGAGAAGACCTCGCCTGCGACGAACGCTTCGACAGCACCGAGAAGATCATGGCCAACGCCGCCGAAGCCGCCGACATCGTCGCCGAGATCGTCCGGCAGCGCCCCTTCGCCGAGTGGACCGAGACCCTCGCGCGGGGGGAGGGGCAATGGGGCGCCGTACAGAACGCCTGGGAAGTCGGCCAGGACCCGTCCCTACGGGCGAACGGGCTGATCGCCCAGGTCGTCGACGCGGACGGCAGGGAACGTGAACTCGTCGCAAACCCCGTTCAGTTCGACCAAACCCCGGCGTCACTCACCCGCGCCCCGCAGTTCGCCGAGCACACGGACGAGGTGCTGCGTGACATCGGCCTGAGCGACGAGGAGTTGCTCCAGTTGAAGATCGACGGCGCGGTGACCTGAGGACCTGGTGACAAACCCCCGGCCGGGCGGTCACGTCCTGGCACCAGCGCCTCCGGCGTTGTCGTCGGTCGCCGACGCTCCGCGTCGACTCCCTCCTCCGCCTTGGATTCGCAGGCGCCAGACCGCGCCCGCTGATCCGACCGGGGGTTTGTCACCAGGTCCGACCCACCCCAGCAGGCGGACGCCTGCTCTCCTCTCTCATCCCAGGCGGCACACGCGGCGGCGCGCTTCGGCCTGCCTTCCCGTGTCGCCGCTCGCCGCGAGTGCGGGACACTCGCCGACACTTCGGGAAGCAGACATGATCGAGTCAGTCAGGCGTGCCCTCTCCTCCCCTCGGCAGCGTGCGTCGATCGCGCTGGCTGCCGTCGCAGCCCTCCTGCTGGCGGGGTGCGGGCAGGAGAACGACACCGACACCAAGGCAGGCACGGACACCCCGGCCGCACTCTCCAGTGCGTTCCCGGGGAAGAAGGCCGGCGGCACACCGGTCAAGATCGGTCTCATCACCAACGAGGGCGGCGCGGGCATCAGCCAGCCCGAGACCCGGGAGGCCGCCGAAGCTGCCCGGCGCTACGCCAACGACAACCTGGGCGGCATCGCGGGCAGGCCCATCGAGTACGTGATCTGCAAGACCAAGGAAGAACCGGCGACAGCCCGGGACTGCGCGAACCGGATGGTCGAGCAGAAAGTGGCCGCGGTCGTTCTGACCAGCAGTGGCCTCGGCGACTCCATGGTGCCGATCGTGACCCAGGCGGGCATTCCCTGGACGACCGCCCTGGCCACCAGCGGCGCCGAGGGCACGAGCACCCTCTCCTACTCCTGGACCGGTGGGTTCCCGGCGTCCATGACGGCGATGGCCGAGTACGCCAAGAAGCAGGACTACAAGAAGGTCGTCACGTTCGTCATCGATGTCCCCTCCGCGGTGGGCGGTGCCCAGTCCATCGGTAAGCCGGTCTTCGACAAGGCAGGCATCGACCTGCGGATCGTGAAGATCGCGGCGGGCACACCGGATGCCTCTCCCCAGGTCAGCGCCGCGCTGCAGAACGCACCGGACGCAGTTGCAATCATCGGTGAGTCGACGGTGTGTACCTCCGTGCTCCAGGCGATGGCCACACTCGGCGGCTCCATCCCGCGGATGATTCTTCAGCCGTGCACGGCCCCCGCGGTCGTCGATGCCGTCGGGACGGGTCTGGACGGGGCGCAGGTGTTCAGCAGCTTCGACGTGGCCAGCAACCATGCCGAGGCTCAGCTCTACCGCGCGGTGATGACGCGCTACAGCCCCGACACCCCGAACGGTGGCTACGCGGCCATCGGGTACCAGGGCGCGCTCGGCCTGGTGCGTGCACTGGAGGGTCTGAGCGGCGAGGTCACACCGAAGACCGTCGCGAAGGCGCTCGACTCCGCGAAGGGCGTCGCGCTGCCCGCGGGCCACGGCACCACATTCACCTGTGACTCCAAGGCGGTGCCGGATCTCAAGGCGGCCTGCTCGGCCAAGGAGGTCACCGCCACCCTCAACGGCGGCAAGCTGGAGAAGGTAGAGGTCATCGACCCCGCACCGCTCTTCGAGCAGGCCGGCTGATGGACCAGTACCTCGTCTTCCTCTTGCTGGGCCTGGGCAACGGGGCCGTGTTCGCCGCGCTGGCCCTCGCCCTGGTCCTGACCTTCCGCAGCTCGGGCGTGGTCAACTTCGCCACTGGTGCCATCGCGCTGTACAGCGCGTATACGTATGCGTTTCTACGCAAGGGCGAGCTGCTGGTGCCGATACCTGGCCTGCCGCGCACCGTCGGCCTCGGCGCAGAGCTCGGGCTCTTCGCGGCCATGGCGCTCACGCTGCTGCTCGCGGCAGCGTTCGGGGTGGTGCTGTACGCCTTGGTCTTTCGCCCGCTGCGATCGGCTCCGGCGGTCGCCAAGGCCGTCGCATCGATCGGTGTGATGCTGGTGATCCAGGCCTTGCTGGTCACGCGGGTCGGCACCGCACCGGTGTCGGTGAAGGCGATCCTCCCCAACGACTCGGTGGAATGGGGCGGTTCACGCATTCCGGGCGACCGGCTCTGGTTCGCCGCGGTCGTCGTGGCGCTCACCGTCGCCCTGGCGCTGGTGTTCCGGCTGACCCGGTTCGGCCTGGCGGCCCGGGCCGCGGCGGAGACCGAGAAGGGCGCCCTGGTCAGCGGGCTCTCCCCGGAGCGGATCGCGACGGTGAACTGGGCCCTGAGCTCGGCCATCGCCGCCCTGTCCGGGATCCTCATCGCGCCCATCGTGCCGCTGGTGCCCCTGTCGTACACCCTGTTCATCGTCCCCGCCCTCGCCGCCGCCCTCGTCGGAAACTTCACCGCGCTGATCCCGGCCGTCGCCGCCGGGCTCGTCATCGGCATGTTCCAGTCCGAGCTGCAGTTCCTACAGGTCAAGTGGTCGTGGCTGCCACAGACCGGACTGACGCAACTGGTACCGCTCGCCCTGATCCTGGTGTACCTGGTGGTACGCGGACGGCCGCTGCCCACCCGCGGCACGGTGATCCGGCAGACGCTGGGGCGGGCTCCGCGCCCCGAACGCATACTGGTCCCCGCTCTCGGATTCACCGCACTCGGCGCCGCCGTCCTGTTCGCCACCCAGGGCAGCATCCGCGCCGCGGTGATCACCTCGCTGACTCTGGGTGTGATCTCGCTGTCGCTGGTGGTCGTCACCGGATTCGCCGGGCAGATCTCGCTCGCCCAGCTCACCCTCGCCGGGGTCGGCGCGTTCAGCCTGAGCCGGCTCACGGCGGACTGGGGGATCCCGTTCCCGATCGCACCGCTGCTCGCGGCCGTCGCGGCCATGGTGATCGGCGTAGCCATCGGGCTTCCCGCGCTGCGCATCCGCGGGCTGCCGGCGGCGGTGGTGACCATCGCGCTCGCGGTCGCCGTGGAGGCGTTCTGGTTCCGCAACACCGACTTCAATGGCGGGCTCGACGGCGCGAAGATCCCCTCGCCCCATCTGTTCGGGGCCGACCTGGGTATCGGGGCGGGCGAGGGGTATCCCCGCATCCGGTTCGGGCTGCTGTGTCTGGTGGTGCTGTTGCTGGTCGGTCTCGGCGTGGCGTGGCTGCGCCGCAGTCGGCTCGGCGCCGCCATGCTCGCGGTCCGCGCCAACGAGCGGTCGGCCGCCGCAGCGGGCGTCGACGTCTCGCGCACGAAGATCATCGCTTTCGCGATCGGCGCCTTCATCGCCGGACTGGGCGGCGCGCTGCTCGGTTACCAGCAGACCGTCGCCGACCCGGAGATGTTCACCGCGATCGGTGGCCTCGGCCTGTTCGCCACCGCGTATCTGGCGGGCATCACCGCGTTGTCCGGCGGCGTGGTGGCCGGGGTGATGGGAGCGGGCGGCCTGTTGTCCGTCGCCCTGGACCGGGCGCTGTCCATGGGGGAGTGGTACAGCGTGATCATGGGCGTCGGCCTGGTGCTCACCGTGATCACGAACCCCGAGGGTCTGGTAGGCCCGGCACACGCGCTGGCGGCCCGCCTGCGCCGCCGGACGCCCACGGACGACCGGGCAGGTGCTGCCGTGACAGACACGGACACCGACCCGCGCTTCACCGCCGACCGGTTGGCACCCGAACCGGCATCCGAGCCGGCGCCCGAACCGGGAGCCGTCGTCCTGGCGGTACGCGACGTAGGAGTACGCCACGGAGGTGTCGTCGCACTCGACGCGGTCTCCTTCGATGTCCGCTCCGGCGAGATCGTCGGGGTCATCGGGCCGAACGGGGCGGGCAAGACGACCCTGCTCGACGCGGTCAGCGGATACCAACGAGGTACCGGGGCCGTGGAGTTCGACGGCCGCGATCTCGCCGCGCTCGCACCGCACCGACGCAGCCGGGCGGGGCTCGGGCGCACCTTCCAGGGCATCGAACTCTACGAGGACCTGAGCGTGGAGGAGAACGTTCTGGTCGGCGAGAGCGCGGCCCGCCACGGCGGCGCCCACATCGGCTCGACCGAGGGGCCACAGCTGCGCAGCCGCCTGTTCGAAACGCTGCACCTGAGCAGCCACCGAGGACGGCCCGCGCGTGAACTCTCGCAAGGAAGCAGACAGCTGGTGTCCATCGCCCGAGCGCTGGCCGGACGCCCCCGTCTCCTGCTCCTCGACGAGCCCGCGGCCGGCCTCGACAGCTCCGAGAGCCGCTGGCTCGGGGAGCGGCTGCGCGCCGTGCGGGCCGCCGGGGTGACAGTGCTGCTCGTCGACCACGACATGGGACTCGTACTCGACGTGTGCGACCGCATCGTCGTACTCGATCTCGGCACGGTGATCGCTCAGGGAACACCCGCCGAGATCAAGGCTGATCCACGGGTTGCCGCCGCCTATCTCGGCGCGGCACGGGCACAAGAGGAGGGCGTACGGTGACGACAGCGACCGCGCCGGGACAGGCGCTGCTGGTGTGCGAGGGCCTGGAAGCCGGCTACACCAAGGGACAGCCGGTGGTGCGCGGGTTCGACCTGCGGCTGCGGCCCGGAGAGGTCACGGCCCTCCTCGGTCCCAACGGGGCAGGAAAGACGACCCTGTTGCTGACGCTGGCGGGGCTACTGCCGAGCCTGGGCGGTGCCCTTGCCCTGGGCGGTGAATCCGTCAGGGGTGGCCGGGCCCGCGAGATGGCGCGCAGAGGACTGGTCCTGGTACCCGACGACCGGGCCCTGTTCACTCAACTGACCGTGCGGGACAACCTGACGCTCGCCCGGCGGCGCGGCGGCAGCACCGTCGACCAAGTCCTCGACTACTTCCCGGCGTTGGGAAAGCGTCTGAGAGTCGCGGCTGGGCTGCTCTCCGGCGGGGAACAGCAGATGCTGGCTCTGGGACGCGCCCTGATTCAGGACCCGCGCGTCCTGCTCGTCGACGAACTCAGCATGGGGCTCGCCCCGGTGATCGTCGAGGAGCTACTGCCGGTCGTCAGGCGCATCGCCGACGTCACCGGCGCCGCGGTTGTCCTCGTGGAACAGCACGTACAGCTCACCCTGGAGGTGGCGGACCAGGCGGCCGTGCTGGTCCACGGCGACCTGGTGCTCAGCGGGCCCGCCGCGCGGTTCGCGACGGACCCGGGGTTGTTGGAGCGCGCCTACCTGGGGGAGCCGGCGATGCGGTGACGGCCCGTCGGTCGACGGTGGGCGGTGGGCGGTTCAGTACAGCCCGCCGTCTACGCGGATCAGCGCCCCCGTGGTGTAGCTGGAGGCGTCACTCGCGAGGTACAGAGCCGTGCTGACGATCTCCTCGGGGTTGCCGGGACGGCCCAGCGCGTTGCGCGTGCTCGTGCGGGACTCCGGCGCCCACGACTTCGAGACATCCGTGAGGAACGGCCCGGCCGAGATCGTGTTGACCCGCACCGTCGGCCCGTATTCCAGGGCGAAGACGGTGGTTAGGGTGTTCAGCGCCGCCTTGGCTCCGGCGTAGGGCCCGAACCGGGGCTGCGGCAGCAGCGCCCCGGACGAGGAGACGTTGATGATGGAGCCGCCGTCACCGTCGGCCATGCGCTGCCCGACGAGCGACGCGAGCCGGAAGGGGCCCTTGAAGTTGACCCCGATCACCTTGTCGAAGAGCTCCTCGCTCGTCTCGGCCGAGGACGGGGCGAGCGGTGACATACCGGCGTTGTTGACCAGGATGTCGATATGGCCGAACGCCTCGTACGCGGTGTCGACGAGCCGGTCCAGCTCGTCCCAGTGGCCGACGTGGGCCGCCAACGGCAGCGCCCGCCGGCCCAGGTCGCGCACCTCCTTGGCGGCCGCCTCGCAGGCGTCCGGCTTGCGGCTGGTAATGACGACATCGGCGCCCGCGGCGGCGAAGGACCGCACCATCTCCAGACCCAGGCCCCGGCTTCCGCCGGTGACGAGGGCCACCTTGCCGCTCAGATCGAACAACTGACCCGGTGGAAGGGGCGATGTGGGATGCTGCCCGGCCGCCGTCATGCGTTCACCTGTCCCTTCAGACTGTCGTCGCCGATGATGTGTGCGTACCGCTTCCGGGCGGCCTCCAGCTTCGGCGGAATGTGCTCGCTGGGGAACAGACCATCGGCCGGCCGGTACCGCTTGAGCATCTGCTTGGCGACCGTGGTGCGGTGCACTTCGGTCGGGCCGTCGGCGAGGGCCAGGTTCGGTGCGGCCATCCACCACTTCGCGAGGGGTAGCTCGTTGGTCGTGCCCAGCGAGCCGTGCAAGTGCAGCGCCCGCTGGATGACGTCATGCAGCACCTTGGCCATCGCGACCTTGCACATGGCGATCCGGCTGCGGGCGGCGCCGTGCGGCTGGGTGTCGATGATCCAGGCCGTGTGCAGCACGAGCAGCCGGAACTGCTCCAACTCGATCCAGGAGTCCGCGATGAACTGCTGCACGGCCTGCTTGTCGGCGAGCAGGGTGCCCTGCGTACGGCGCGAGAGCGCGCGCTCACACATCATGTCGAAGGCGCGGGTGCACTTGCCGACTGTCCGCATGGCATGGTGCACCCGGCCGCCGCCGAGCCGGGCCTGGGCGACCTTGAACCCCTCGCCGGTGCCCCCGAGCATGGCGTCGAACGGGACCCGGACCTGGTGGTAGCGGATGTAGCCGTGGATCCCCTCGTCGAGGCCGTCCCGTTCGTCCATCGTGCCGACGTTGCGCTTGATCTCGATGCCGGGTGTCTCGGCCGGCACGATGAACATCGACATGCGCTGATGCGGCGGCGCCTCGGGGTCGGTGACGGCAATCACGATGAGGAAGGCCGCGTACCGGGCGTTGGAGGAGAACCACTTCTCTCCGTCGATGACCCACTCCTCGCCCTCGCGCCAGGCCCGGCACACGAACTCCGCGGGGTCCGCCCCAGCTTGAGGCTCCGTCATGGAGAACGTGGAGACGATGTTGCCGTCGAGCAGTGGCCGCAGATAGCGGTCCTTCTGCTCGGCGGTGCCGAACATGGCGAGGATCTCCGCGTTCCCCGTGTCGGGGGCAGCGGTGCCGAACACCGTGGGCGCCCAGTAGGAGCGGCCCAGGATCTCGTTGAGGTAGGCGAGCTTCACCTGGCCGTAGCCGGGTCCGCCCAGCTCCGCGCCGAGATGGCAGGCCCACAGGCCCTGTTCGCGGACCTTCTCCTGCAGTGGCTTGAGGACCGCCCGTGCTTTGTCGTTGGCCGTGTCGTACGGGTCGCCGCCGTGCGGGAACAGCAGGTCCAGTGGCTCGACCTCCGCACGCACGAAGGCTGCCGCCCAGTCCAACTTGGCCTGGAAGTCGGGTTCGATCGAGAAATCCAGCATCGGCCCTCCGGGCGAGACGTCGCGAGAATCCTTAAAGGTCAGATCTGAACAGATCAGTGTCAGGAATTTATCCCTACTTCGATGTTGAGTCCACAGCTAGGGGCCAAAGGTGTCATTTAAGGCTACTGTTTACGAGTGAGCGGGTGTCGTCGAGTGCACCCCGGCCCGGTCCGAACAGGAGGAAGTGTGTCGGAAGAGGTTCTTGTCGAGCGCCGCGGCGCCGTCCAGGTCATCACGATCAACCGTCCCGAGGTGAAGAACGCGATCAACGGCGCCGTGGCGAGGGGAGTCGCCGCCGCGGTGGACGAGCTCGACGCGTCGGACGAGTTGAGGGTCGGGGTCCTCGCCGGCGCGGGGGGAACGTTCAGCGCAGGCATGGACATGAAGGCATGGCTGCGCGGCGAGAGCCCGCGGATCGAGGGGCGGGGGCTGTGCGGCATCACGAGGACCCCGCCACGCAAACCGCTCGTCGCGGCCGTCGAGGGCTGGGCGCTGGCAGGCGGATTCGAGCTGCTGCTCGCCTGCGACCTTGTCGTTGCGGCCCGCACGGCTCGCTTCGGGGTGCCGGAGGTGAAGCGGTCGCTGGTGGCGGCCGGGGGCGCGGCGCTCTTGCTGCCACGCCGCGTGCCCTACGCCATCGCGCTCGAACTCCTGCTGACCGGCGAGCCGTTCGCGGCCGAGCGGGCGGCCGACGTGGGCCTGGTCAACCGGCTCACCGGCGAGGGAGAGGCGCTCGACGGTGCGATCCGGCTCGCCGAGGCGATCGCGGCGAACGGACCCCTCGCCGTGGCGGCGACCAAGCGGATTGCGCGCGCCACCGCGGACTGGACGTGGGAGGAGGGGTGGCGGGAACAGGAGAGGATCACCGACCCGGTGTTCGCCTCCGACGACGCGAAGGAGGGCGCCACCGCGTTCGCCGAGAAGCGGTCGACCACCTGGAGGGGGCGCTGAGGGAGGGGCCTCCGGTCCGCAGGAGCACTGAGCCCGCGCCGCGTTCCTTGCCGCGCAGGCATTGCCGCCGTCTCAAGGCCGGTGGCATGGTGAGGGCAACCTCAAAAGAGGGCTCTCAATTGGCCATGTGCAGGCAAGTCGGCTGGGAGGCTGCCTCGGTGCAGGCCGCCCTGGAGAGGAACTGAGATGAGTACCACGGTCGAGCCCGAGGGCACCCACAAAGGCGTGCCCATGTACAACTTCGACAACAGGGAAGGCGGCCCGGTCCTCAGTCACCAGGAGCAGTGGGACGCGCTGGCGGGCGCGCACTCCGGATTCAGGAGCAGCATTGCGCAGGGCTACTGGGTGGTGACGGACGGCGAAGAGGTCCAGCGGGCACTGCAGGACTGGCAGGCGTTCTCCAATACGTCCGTCACGGCTCTGAACCCGAACCCCACGTTCCTGTGGATCCCCGAGATGCTGGACCCGCCGCAGCACACCGACTGGCGACGCCTCCTGGGTAATGAGTTCTCGCCCAAGGCCGTAGCCGCCCGCGAGCCGGAGATCCGGCAGGTCGCGGTCGAGCTGATCGATGGCCTGAAGGGCGGCGACGGCGCCGAGGTCCTCGACGGATTCGCGCGCCGATTCCCGACACTGATCTTCATGCGACTGATGGGGTTGCCCGAGGAGGACCTGGCTCAATTCCTCGACTGGGTGGACTCCATGCTGCACCTGTCCTTCGAGGAGGACCCGGACCACCGTCGCCAGCTGTCCGCGATGCAGGCTGTGTCGGCGTACTTCGAGGAGCAGATCGCCCTTCGGCGTGCGCACCCCAAGGACGACCTGCTGTCCAGGGCGATGACCTGGGAGATCGACGGCGAGCCGATCAGTGACCGGGACATGCACGCCTTCTGCATCCTGATGTTCCAGGCGGGCTTCGACACGGTCCCCATCGCGATCGGCTGGGCTCTGTACCACTTCGCCACGCACCCTGAGCAGCGCGGCGCGATCGTCGCCGACCCTTCGCTCATAGGGATGAGCGTCGAGGAGATCCTGAGGGTCTACTCGTTCGTCGTCCCGGCCCGTAAGGCCACCAAGGACGTCAAGGTCGGCGGCTGCCCCGTCATGTCGGGCGAGATGGTGATGCTGCCGCTCGCCGTCACCAACCGCGACCCCGAGCGATTCGAGAATCCGCTGGAAGTCGACCCGTACCGCTCCGCGAGCAACCACATTGCCTTCGGCTCGGGCCCGCACCGCTGCCTGGGCTCGCACCTCGCGCGTCTGGAGCTGAACGTGGCGGTGCAGGAGTGGCACAAACGCATCCCGGACTACCGGATCGCGGCCGGTCAGGACCTGGAACAGACCGGGAACATGTACGGCATCAAGTCCCTGCGGCTGGAGTGGTGAGCGGGCGGATGACGACAGGGACGAGGAGCACTATGCCTGCGCTGAGGGCGGCCGATCTCTACCACACCGGGATCGTCGTCCCCGATGTGGAAGCGGCGATGGACCGGATGAGCGAGGTCGCCGGATACCGGTGGACCAAACCCTTGTCTGCCGAGCTGCCGATCTGGATGGCGGACGGAGAAAGGACGCTGACCCTGCGCTACACGTACTCCCTTGACGTCCCGCACATCGAACTCGTCCAGGAGGTGCCCGGCACCCCCTGGACCGCGACCGCACATGCGGCGGCACACCATCTCGGCTACTTCTGTGACGACGTCCCGGAAACGTCGAAGCGACTTGAGGCCGCAGGCTTCGCGCTGGAGGCGTGTGCGGTGACCGACGGCCACGCTCCATCGGTCTTCGCCTACCACCTGGCGCCGACGGGGGAGCGCATCGAGATCGTGGACCGGGCCCTGATGCCTGATTTCCCGGCGTCGTTGCAGTCCAGGACCTAACCTGGCCGGTGGCGGATCGTACTGAGGATGCGGTAGGGCGGATGTCGGCAGCCGCATGACGACGGGTGGGGGTCGGCGGGGGATGGTGGAGCCGTACCTGCCGCCCTCGTGAACCGGGCGGACCATGGAAGCCGGAAGGACCTCCCGCCATGGCCTCTTTGATCCCCACCCCCGTGAAGGGGATCATGGTGGCGGCGATTGGCCTGGTCTCTGCGCGCGGCCCGCGGCCTGGTAGCCGACCGCTGCAAGCCGGTCCGCGCCTGACGGCAGCCCACGTACCTCCCCGCCTTTCCACGGCACCCCTCCAAGATCCCTCCGAGTGAGAGAGAGCCTCTTCGTGGCCACGATGAAGTCGGTCCAGACCGTCCCCGCCAAGCCCGACACGATCGACGTGGTGGAGATCGAGCGGCCGGTGCCTGGCCCGCGTGACGCGCTGATGCGGATCCGTGCCTGCGGCATCTGTGGTACCGACACCTTCTTCGTCCACCTGGGCGGCACCCCCTACGGGGCCGACGACTCCATCGCCTCCCTCCCTCTCGGTCACGAACCGGCCGGCGAGATCGTCGAGGTCGGCACCGAGGTCGCCGACCTGAAGGTAGGGGACCGGGTCGTCGTCAACCCGCAGGGCGCCCCGTCCGGAATCATCGGCTGCGGCGGGGAGCTGGGCGGCATGCGTGACTACCTGCTCATCGAGGACGTCGTCGTCGGCAAGAGCGTCGCGGTCTTCCCGGACGACATGCCCTTCGAGGTGGCTGCGCTGAATGAGCCGATGGCGGTTGCCCGGCACTGCGTCAACCGCTCCGGGGCCACCCCCGACGACAGGGTCGTGATCTTCGGCGCGGGGCCCATCGGCCTCGGTGTCACGATCTGGCTGAAGCTGCGCGGGGTCAGGCACGTGGTTGTCGCCGATGTGATCCCGGGGCGTCTGGAGACGGCCCTGGCCGTCGGCGCGGACGCCGTCATCGACTCGGCCACCGAGGACGTCACGGCCCGCCTGACCGAACTGCACGGCGAGGCCGTCAACTCCCTGGGGCAGCCGCGCGCCGGCACCGACATCTACATCGACGCCGCCGGGGCGCCCGCCGTCTTCAACGCCGTGATCGCCGCGGCGAAGTGGAAGGCGAAGATGGTCATGGTCGCCGTGCAGAAGAAGTCGGACGCGATCGACCTGGGCGGCATGCTCCGCAGTGAACTCACCCTGATCGCCTCCCAGGGCTACCCGACCGAGATCTTCGAGGTGACGGCCGAACTCGCCGCACACCAAGACCGGTTCGCGAAGCTGATCAGTCACCGTGTGCCGTTCGCCGACGTCGGCCGCGCCTTCGAGCTGGCCCGGACGCCGGGCGCGGCGGAGAAGGTCGTGGTCACCTTCGACGGTGAGGCGTAGGGTCGGCGATCAGCCGGGTCCTTAATTAAGTACCCTCTATTTGGTTTTGGGGGTATGGTGTGCCGTGAGCACGGATAGATCCGCTCACGAACGTGGAGGCGCCAGGTGACCCTCACGCACACCAAGGAACATGACGAGCTGCGCTCGGCCTTGCGCCGCCTGCTGGCGGACAAGTCGCCGAGCGTGGCGGTGCGTCACTGGATGGAGTCCTCTGAGGGGTATGACCCCGCGCTGTGGCGCCAGTTGGCCGGGCAGCTCGGCCTCATGGGGATCGCCGTTCCTGAGAAGTACGGCGGCAGCGGCGGTGCAGCAGTCGAACTGGGTGTTGTGCTGGAGGAGTTGGGGCGGTCGCTGCTCCCCTCCCCGTACTTCGCCACCGTAGCCCTCGCAGGCCAGGCGCTCACCGCTTCCGGTGATGCCGCGGCCAAGGCGCGATGGCTGCCGGGCATCGCCGCGGGTGAACTGACCGCGACCGTCGCTGTCGCGGAAGAGAGCGGTTCCTGGCGTATCGAGGACGTGGCCACCACGGCCACCCGCATCGACGGTGAGAGCTGGACGGTGTCCGGCACCAAGATGTTCGTGCTCGACGGAGACACCGTCGGCCTGCTGCTCGTGGTCGCGGTCGCCGACACCGGCCCGGGCCTGTTCGCCGTTCGGAGCGGCACCCCCGAAGTCACGCGGACCCGGCTCGACGCACTCGATCCCACCCGCCGCCTGGCCCGGATCGACCTCGACGGCGCGCCTGCCGTACGGGTGGGACCCGGCGGGGATGCGACGGAGTACCTGCGTACCGTCCTCGACCTTGCGGTGGTCGCGCTGGCGTCCGAGCAGGTCGGCGGAGCCCAGGCGTGTCTGGACGCCGCCGTGGAGTACGCGAAGACGCGGGTGCAGTTCGGGCGCCCCATCGGCTCGTTCCAGGCCGTCAAGCACGCCTGCGCCGACATGCTCCTCGCCGTCGAGGCCGCCCGGTCGGCTGCCCACCACGCCGCGTCCGTCGCGGCCGGGGAGACGGCACGGAAAGCGGCCGGAGAGCCGGCCGAGCTGCCGGCAGCCGCCGTGCTCGCCGCGGCCTACTGCGCGGAGACGTACACCCACGCGGCCAAGCAGAACATCCAGATCCATGGCGGCATCGGCTACACGTGGGAACACGACGCACATCTGCATCTGCGCCGGGCGAAATCGTCGGAGCAACTGCTCGGCGCGCCCGCCGTGCACCGGGCACACCTCGCCGACCTGGTGGGGATCTGAGGGGGCCGGATGACAACGCCAAGAAGCACGAGCACGAGCGCGACCACGAGCGCCGGACGTGCGGCCGGGTTCGGCAGCGATGCCGAGCGCGATACGGAGACCGACGGCCAATTCCGGGTCCGCCTGGAGGAGTTCCTGCGGGCGCACCATCCCGGCCGCCACCCGAAGGACCGCTCCGAGCGGCTCGCCTGGCAGAAGACGTGGCTGGCCACCCTCTATGACGCCGCATACGCGGGGCCCGGCTGGCCGCGCTCGTACGGCGGCATGGAGCTGAGCTTCGCCCGGCAGGTGATCTACCAGGAGGAGTACGCGAAGGCGAGGGTCCCGGGCCCCCTGGGCACGGGACTCGGCATCGCCGCCCCGACCCTCATCACCTACGGGACCAAGGAGCAGAAGGAGCGGTTTCTGCGCCCCATGCTGCGCGGCGACACGGTGTGGGCGCAGGGGTACTCCGAACCCGAAGCCGGCTCGGACCTGCCCGCTCTGCGTACGACGGCGCGCCACGACGGCGATGCGTACCTCGTCAACGGGCAGAAGGTGTGGACGAGTTCGGCCGACATCGCCGACATCCTCTTCACCCTGGTACGCACCGGCACCCCCGAGTCACGTCAGCGCGGCATCACCTACCTGCTCATCGACGCCCACGCGCCGGGCGTCACGGTGCGGCCGCTGCGCGATCTGACCGGGGACGCGCACTTCTGCGAGGTCTTCTTCGACGACGTCCGCGTGCCGCTGTCCGACCGGATCGGTGAGGAGAACGGCGGCTGGCCGCTCGTGCGCACCAGCCTCGGGCACGAGCGCGCCGCGGGTGCCATGAACCAGGCCGCCCGCTACCGCCGGGTGCTCGACGAACTGATCGACCTGGCCCGCGAGCGCGGGGCGAGCACCGATCCCCGGGTCCGCGACCGGCTCGCCGACTTCGAGACCCGGGTACGCATCATGCGCTACACGGGAATGCGAACGATCTCCGACATCATGACCAAGGGCGAGCCGGGGCCGGCCTCGTCGACGGCTCGGCTGTTCATCGTCACCTTCGAGCAGGAACTTCACGAGTTCGCCCTTGACCTGCTCGGCTCCTACGGCCTGCTCGGCCGCGGCGACCCGCATGCCGTGCAGCGCGGGCGGTGGGTCTGGGGTTTCCTGCGCACCAGGGCGTCCACGATCGGCGCGGGGACGGCGGAGATCCAGCGCAACACCATCGCCGAACAGGTCCTCGGACTGCCCCGCGACCCTGCCATGCCCACCGTGGACGGCCGGCGATGAGGGCCGCGCGCTGCACCTCCTACGGGAAGCCGAGCGGGATCGAGGTCACCGAGACCGACGACCTGGAACCGGGCCCGGGCGAGGTCCTGGTCCGGGTGCACGCGGCGGCCGTCAACTACCCCGACGTCCTCGTCGCGGCCGACCGCTACCAGGTATCGGCCCCCCTGCCCTTCACGCCCGGCAGCGAGTTCGCCGGCGTCGTCGCCGCGTTGGGGGAGGGGGTGACCGGGCCACCCGTCGGGTCGCCCGTGGCCGGCGCCGTGTTCACCGGGGCCTTTGCCGAGCAGGTGGTGGCCCCCGTGGTGGCGCTGCGGCCGATCCCCGACGGCCTCGACATGGTGCATGCGGCCGCCTTCCACGTGGCGTACGGCACCGCCTACCACGCCCTGGTGACGGTGGGTGGCGCCGTCGCGGGGGAGTGGGCGGCGGTGCTCGGAGCCGCAGGCGGGGTCGGTTCGGCCACCGTCGACGTCGCATCCCGTCTGGGGCTGCACGTCGTGGCGGCCGCGTCGAGTCCTCAGCGGCTCGCCGTCGCGCGCGAGCTCGGCGCGGAGCAGGGCATCGACTACGTACACGAGGACCTCAAGGCCCGGCTACGGGAGGTGACCGGCGGCGACGGCGTGCACCTGGTGGTCGACCCGGTCGGCGGCGACCATGCCGAGGCCGCCTTGCGGGCACTGCGGCGGCACGGCCGGTTCATTACGGTCGGCTACGCCGACGGCCGCATCCCCCGTATACCGCTCAACCTCGTACTGCTCAAGAACGCGATCATACGCGGCTTCGAGGCCCGAATGATGCGCGAGGAGGCGCCGGAGGCGGTCGCGGCGGCCCAGCACGCGCTGGCCGGGATGGTCCGCGACGGTATGCGGCCCATGGTCTCCGAGGTCCATCCGCTGGAGGACGTGGCCGCCGCGCTCACCGCCGTCGCCGAGCGCCGGACCACCGGCAAGGTCGTGCTCGACCTGACCCCGACCCGATGACCTGACCTGACCGAGGAGAGGCCGCGATGACCACCACCACGGATGACCAACAGGCCGAACGGTTCGGTGTGTTGACCGAAGAGGCGTTTCGGCGCTCACGCCGCCGTCTCGGCATCCCGAAGCCGCAGCGCAACCCCCCGCACAACTACGAGGTGAGTTCGGACGGCACCCGCCATTTCGCCTACGGGTACGGCGACGACAACCCGCTCTACTGCGATCCCGCGTACGCGGCACGCACCCGCTGGGGCTCCCTCATCGCCCCGCCGACCTTCCTGTACACCATGGGTGAGGACGCCGCGCCGACGCCCGACCCCTCGACCAAGGCACTCCTGAAGGGCGATCCGTTCGCCGGGCTCGGCTCGTACCAGGCGGTCATGGAGTTCGAGTGGTGGCGGCCGCTCATCCTGGGGGACCGCTGCCGGGTGCTGCAGACCCAGGTGGGCGTGCGGGCCAAGCGCAGCAGCTTCGGCGGGCGCACCGCCCACGTCACCCAGGACTACCTGTACGCCAATGGCCGGGGAGAGATGCACGCGGTGCGCCGGGGCACCTGGATCAACGCGGAACGGCACACCTCACGTAAACGGTCCAAGGAAAAGGTGGAACAAGAGCCTTATACCGAAGACCAGTTGGCGAGGATCGACGCGGCGTATGCGGCCGAGACCCGGCGTGGCGCCGAACCCCGCTACTGGGAGGACGTCGAGATCGGTGAGGAGCTGCAGCCCCGGGTGAAGGGGCCGCTCACCGTCACGGATGTGGTCGTCTGGCATCTGGGCTGGGGCATGCAGCTCACCCCGCCCGGCGCGTTCCGTATCGCCGCGGACGTACGGCGCAAGGCTCCCGGCCTCTACCCGCCCAACCCGCTGGGCATCCCCGACACGGTGCAGCGTCTGCACTGGGAGCCGGAGCGGGCACGGGAGCTCGGCCTGCCGAACCCCTACGACTACGGCGGGATGCGCGAGACGTGGCTCTGCCACTTGCTCACCGACTGGATGGGCGACGACGGCTGGCTGTGGCAACTGCGCTGCGAACACCGCAAGTTCAACTACCTCGGCGACACCACCTGGGTGCGGGGCGAGGTCGTCGACAAACGAAAGGTCGGCGATCGCGCCGAGGTCCACGTCGCGGTGCGCTGCGAGAACCAGCGGGGCGAGGTCACCACCCCTGGTACGGCCATCGTCCTGCTGCCGACCCGTGACCGGGGGGTCGCGCTGCCCGAGCCGCCCGCACCCGGGCTGGACGGCATGGTGACACACGAACTGGCCCGGTTCAGCGTGGGCGATGCGGCGGGCTGAACAACCCGTCTCGCCCTGAGCGGCTGTGGCCAGAGCCTGGTGGTGCACCCCGATTCGGATCAGACCCCTCGGTCCCGGAGCGGGGTTCACCACCAGGCTTTCAGTGCCACCAGGGGATAAGCGCGTCCAGATGACGCCGCATTCGGTGCTGGGCGACACCGGAGTCCCCTGCCAGCACCGCGTCGAGGATCCGCTGGTGCACGTGGGTGACCTCGTTGGCCGCCTTGTCCCCGGGCAGCGACTGGTTCTGGCCCGCAGCGTGCCGGCGGAACAGCTCCGTGATGATGTCAAGGAACAACGACAGGACAGGATTGCCCGCCAGAGCGGCGAGTTCGGAGTGGAAGAGGTCCGCCTTGCGTGGGTCGTCCGCAGGGCCCTCCGTCGGCCAGTGGACAGCCTTGGTGAGCCGCTCGGCCACGTCCTCGTCGCCTTCGGCGTGCCGAGCCGTCACCCGCGCGACCGCGCCGAGCTCCAGGGCGTCCCGGACGATCCGCAGATCGTCGGCGGTCGCGCCCTGGTACTCCAGGAAGAGCGCCATCGTGTCGACGCTGGCCTGCGGCTCGGGTTCGGTGACGATAAGGCCGCCGCCGGGACCGCGCCGCATCCGGGCCACAGAGTGGTACTCCAGGAGCCGCACCGCCTCGCGCAGCGCGGCCCGGCTGATCTGGTAACGGGCCAGGAGGTCGGCTTCGGAGCCGAGGACCGAACCGACCTGCCAGCCCCGCGCGGCGATGTCGTCGTGGATCCACGAGGCAACCACCTCGGCGAGCTTGGCCCGTGGTCTCTCGGCCATCTCCGGCTCGATCACGGTGCCCGTGATCCGCGCGCGGCGCACCCGGTGCTTCTCGATCCAGGCGGCGACCCACTCCAGGTGCGAGGTGAGCAGCGTCTGGGCGCGCCCCCCGTCGCCGGAGATCACCGCGTCGACGATGCCCTGGTGCGCCTCGCGCGAGGCGGTCGCGGCGGACTGGACCTCGGCCTTGGTGATCCGCCGCGAGGTGTGCGCGTAGCGCGCGGTCAGCCGGGTGAGTACGTCGATGTAGAGCTGGAGCACGGGGTTGCCCGACAGCCGGCCGAGCACAGGGTGCAGGGGATCGAGAGCACCCTCGCCCGGCTCGTCCGGCTGGGCGAGTTCGTCGGCGAGGGTGGCGCGGAGCGTGTCGATGCCGTCCTCGGTGAGGCGCTGCGTGGCAAGTCCCGTGGCGATCGGTTCGAGGAGCTGGCGCGCGTGAAGCAGGTCGGTGACGCTCGTTCCGATGTACTCCAGGTAGATCACGATGGAGCGCGTGGCCGGGCCCGCGTCGGGCGCGCACACGATCAGCCCGCCCCCCGGGCCCCGCCGCATCCGGGCCACCTGGTGGTGCTCCACCAGACGCACAGCCTCTCGCAGCACGGATCGGCTGACCCGGTAGTGCTCGCGCAGGTCCTGCTCGGAGCCGAGGGACTCGCCCACGGGCCAGCCGCGCCGCATGACGTCCGCCTCGATGCGAAGTGCGATCTGCGCGGCCAGCTTGCCGACGGGAGAGCTGGTCTCGCCGTCGGCGGAATCAGCCTTCCTGGAGAGGTCGGTGGCTTGGTGGTCGGCGGCGGTCGCCATGGGGGTCAACTCCTCGAGTGACGTTGCGTGCCCTCAGCATAGTGAGCTGGGCCGACAACAGCGGAATCCCGGGCGTTCAGGCGCACTCACCGGCTTGGTTGGGGTCACTGAATCCCCACCTTCGCCGGTCACCTCGGTCCGAAGCGCTGCCCTGCGTCCAGGCGCAGACACTGGCCGTTGAGCATCGGGTTGTCGATGATGGCGAGCACCAGCTTGGCGTACTCCTCGGGATGGCCCAGGCGCTTGGGGAACGCGGCGTCCTGCACCAGCGCGGACTTCACCTCGTCCGAGATCTTCCGCACGGCACCCGTCTCGAAGAGACTCGGCGCGATCGCCATCACGCGGATGCCCAGGGAACCCAGATCGCGGGCCATCGTCAGGCACATCCCGGCGATGGCGGCCTTCGCGGCACCGTAGGCGACCTGCCCGATCTGGCCCTCGAAGGCGGCGATGGAAGCCGTGTTGACGATCACGCCGCGCTCGCCGGTGACATCGGGGTCCTCGGGGGCGTTGCGGCTCATGTGCGCGGCGGCGAGACGGCTGATGTTGAACGTGGCCACCGCGTTGAGGTCGAGGATCCGGCGGAACGTCGCCAGGTCGTGCGGGCCCTGTTTGCCCAGGGTGCGCCGGGCTACGCCGCCGCCCGCGGTGGTGACGGCAACGTGCACTCCGCCGAGCTGGGTGACGGCGTCGGCCAGGGCCCGCTCGGTGCCCTCGAAGTCCGTCACGTCGACCGGATGGAACGTGCCGCCGCACGCGGCCGCGACCTCGGCGCCGTCCGACTCCGGGCGGTCCAGGACGGCCACCTCCGCGCCGCGGGCCGCCAGCAGTTCGGCACTGGCCCGGCCCATGCCGGACGCTCCGCCGAACACGACGGCCTTCTTCCCCTTGATCTCCACTGGCGTTCGTTTCCCTTCGCGCGGTCCTATGTGGGTACGGTTTCGGGCCGGATCAGCGCACTCAACCGGTCGCGATGGACGGCCGCGTCGCCGTACAGCACGGCATCGGTCTTCGCCCGGCGCAGGTGGAGGTGCAGATCGTGTTCCCAGGTGAATCCGATCCCCCCGTGCAGCTGCAGGGCCTCAGCGGCCACTTCGCCGGCCGCGGCACTCGCGTACGACGCGGCCGCACATGCGGCAGCTACGGAGTCGGGCGATCCGGCGTCGGCCGCCATTGCCGCATACGCGGTGGCCGCCCGTGTTCCGTGGACGAGCATCGCCATCGAGGCGCACTTGTGCTTCACCGCCTGGAACGAGCCGAGCGGCCGCCCGAACTGCAC
Source organism: Streptomyces sp. NPDC060035 (assembly GCF_042736635.1). Lineage (NCBI taxonomy): Bacteria > Bacillati > Actinomycetota > Actinomycetes > Kitasatosporales > Streptomycetaceae > Streptomyces > Streptomyces sp. NPDC060035. Next base: position 34,210 of record NZ_JBHWVO010000020.1, on the reverse strand, counting down.
CCGCACCTTCATATACGCGACGGTCATTTCGAGCAGGTGGTCCATCACACCGAGGGCGTCTGCCGAAGCCAGCACCGACGCGTCGTCGAGCAGCCGCTGCACCGCGGCGGGGCCGCCGTCCAAGCAACGGTCGAGCGAGACCCGGACGCCGTCGAGCCGCACCTCGTACACCGTCCGGGTCAGATCGAGGACCTGCTGGCGCCGCACGGTGAGACCGGGCGCGTCACGGTCGACGAGGAACGAGGCGGGGACGCCGTCGTGTCGTGCGGTCACCAGGAGCCACTGGGCCCCTTCGGCGTCCTGCACCGTGGTCTTCACGCCGTCGAGGACCACGGTGTCGCCGTCGGTGCGCCGCGCGGTGGCCCCGACCCCGCCAAGTGTCCAGGGCGAACCGGGCTCGGCGAAGGCCCAGGAGGCCCAGGCCGTGCCCTCGGCCAGGGCGGGCAGCACATCCTTGCGCAGGCTCGGCGAGCCGCCGCGTGCCAACGCGCGGGCGACCAGCACGGTGGGCAGGAACGGTACGTGTCCGAGCGATCGGCCCACCTCCTCGGCCACCAGGGCGAGCTCGATGAGCCCCTGACCGGTGCCGCCGTACTCCTCGGGCACAGCGAGCCCCGGCCAACCGACCCCGGCCGCGAGCCGCCACAGGGCGGGGTCGGCCGGGGAGTGGTCGCGCAGGAGGTCGCGGGACGCCGCACGGAGCATTGCCTGTTCATCGCTGAGCTCGAAGTCCACGCATCACCACCCGGGTCGAGGGCCCATCGCGTCGGAGTCGACGCAGCAGAAGGAAAGTATCCTCTTTTACTCTTCAGGTCGAGCCTTACCTCGGTAACTTGCAAGGCCGAATCGGTTGATGGCTGCCTTAGAGTGACCTCATCATGGTTGTGACCCTAGATCTCAGATACGAGGAGAGCCATGCGGCTTGAGTCCACTCCGGACCTGGAGGCGTTCCGCCTCACGGTCCGGGCGTTCATCGCCGAACACACCCCGGGGACCAAGGTGCACACGGGTGTCCGCGCACCCGAGCCCGAGCTCATGCCGGCGATCCGGGCCTGGACCGCCGCGTTGTACGAGGCGGGGTTCCTCGGCATCGACTGGCCTGCTCCGTACGGAGGACGTCCGGACGCGCATCCCCTTGAACCGTTCATCGTGGCCGAGGAGATCGCCCGCGCCCGCACCTGGCCACCGGTCGGCGCCGCGGCGCTCTCCGCGGCCGCGCTGATCGAGTTCGGCACCGAAGAGCAGCGGGACCGTTTCCTGCCCCGCATCCGCAGCGGTGCGGACGTGTGGTGCCAGTTGTTCAGCGAGCCGGGCGCGGGCAGCGACCTCGCGGCCCTCTCGACCCGGGCCCGACGCGAGGGCGACGGCGACGGCGCTGTGTACGTGGTCGACGGGCAGAAGGTGTGGACCACCAACGGCCAGCACGCCGACATGGGATACCTGCTGGCGCGCACCGACCCCGACGCCTCCCCGCATCGGGGTATCACGGCCTTCGCCCTCTCCATGCGCAGCCCGGGCGTCGAAATACGGCCGCTGCGCGAGATCACCGGTACCACTGACTTCAACGAGGTGTTTCTCGACGGCGTCCGGATCCCCGCCGCCAACGTCATCGGGGAGGTCAATGCCGGGTGGCGGGTGGCGATGAGCAGCCTCGGGCATGAGCGCTCGGGCGTCGCTGCCCGCGGCACCGAACTGCTCGCCACGCTGGAGGACCTGGCGGCCCTCGCGGAGCGCACCCCGGCCGGTGCGGGCAGTGCCCTCGACGACTCCGCGACGCGGCAGACGATCGGCGAACTGGCGACCCGGGTGCGCGTCAACGCCGCGCTCGTCGCTCTCGCGCAGTCGCGGATGCTGCACGGCACCGAGCAGCCCGCCGACGCCCCGATCGGCAAGATCTTCTTCAGTGAACTCAACCACGACCTGGTCGACTTCGGCATGCGACTGCAGGGCACGGATGGTCTGCTCACCGAGGGCGACCCGGGTGCGGTGGCGGACGGCTGGTGGGCCGACGCGTACCTTTACGCCCGCGCCTACACGATCGCCGGCGGCGCCAACGAGGTGCTGCGCACCCAGATCGCGGAGCGGGGGCTGGGGCTGCCCCGCGAGCCGCGCTGACCGCCCGTCCCGTCAGGGGCGGGGTTCGTGGGCCTGCAGTCCCGGGCCGATCGCCCGCAGTGCCTCGTCCAGGAAGGAGCACAGGTCCGCGTCGTCCTGGCGCAGCCACTGCTGGTACGCGGCGACGGAAGCGCCCAGGCAGATGTGCGCGACGAGTTGGGGCAGCCAGGAGTCGTGCGCCTGCCCGAGTCGGTGCGCGGCGAACTCGGCGACCACCGCCCGCCAGGAGGCGTAGCGGAGTGTGGAGTGCGCCTGCAGCGCGGGGATGTCCAGGATCAGCGACATGCGCAGGCGGTGCCACGGCAGCTGTTCGGCATCGAACCGGTTGAACTCCACGATGGTCTCGCGTAGCGCGTCCATCATCGGCGTCTCGCGCGGATATCCGGCGAGCAGCGCCCTCATCTGTTCCAGTTCGCCGTCGAAGTCGCCCCAGGCGACATCGTTCTTCGACCGGTAGTAGCGGAAGAAGCTGCGTCGGCTGACCCCGGCGGCGTTCGCGATGTCCTCCACCGTGACCTCGTCGAATCCGCGGTCGGCGAAGAGTCGCAGTGCGTGCTGCTCAAGCTGGGCGCGGGACGTCAGCGGCTTGCGGCCGGTGCGGTTGGAGCGGTCGGCGGACGGCCGGCTCGACGAATTCAGCAAGCTCTCTTCCTTTCGGCACGGGGTGCCATTACGGTGCCAGGCGGAGAGAGCGTCTGTGCCCCGTGTGTGGCCTCGCGACTTCGAGGCCTTGTCGCCTGCTGGAAGAGGGAGTTTCTCATGACTACGACTACCACGGCCACGGACCAGCTCACCCCGTCGGCGCCGCCCTGTTCCATGCCCCCGCTCCCTTAGCTCAGAGGTACGTTTCATGTCGAACCGGTCGTTCGAGTCCGTCGCGCACGCGCAGCAACGCGCCGAGAGGCGGCGGACGAGGCCTGCTGTCACCCGGGCGCCGGCCGCTACGGTGCCGGCATGACCACGCGCGCACACGCCGACGACCTGGCGGGCAGGCCCTGGCCGACTGTGCCGCGGCGGCCGATGGTCCTCATACCGGTCGGCTCCTTCGAACAGCATGGGCCCCATCTGCCTCTGGACACCGACACCCGGATCGCCGACGCCGTGGCGCACGGCGCTGCGCGCCGGCTCAAAGTCCAGCGGCCGGAGGACACCGTGCTGGTCGCACCGCCCATCACGTTCACCGCCAGCGGAGAACACCAGGACTTCCCCGGCACCATCTCCATCGGCCACGAGGCGCTGCGCTTCATGCTGGTCGAGCTCGTCCGCTCACTCTCGCTGTGGTCAGGCCGCGTCGTATTCGTCAATGGCCACGGGGGCAATGTCGGTTGTCTCCAGCGCGTGGTTGCGGAGATGGCCGAGGAGGGGCGGGACGTCGTATGGGTTCCCTGCGAGCCGCCCGGTGGCGACGCCCACGCCGGGCGCACTGAGACCTCTCTGCTGCTCCATCTCGCCCCGGACCACGTGGACATGGCGGCAGCGGTATGCGGAAACACCACCCCCATCCGGGAGTTGATGCCCGCGTTGCGTGCCAACGGGGTGCGCGGCGTGTCGCCGACGGGAGTGCTCGGCGACCCGACCGGCGCGACGGCTCAAGCGGGCGCACAGCTCCTGGACGAGCTCGTCGCCGACATCGCCCGCCGCATCGACGCGACACATGCGAACGCAGAGAGGGCCTCGCAGTGACGGGGCAGGACAGCAGGGTCGCGATGCATCTGCGGGGCGGACAGAAGACGAGCCGGTGAGAGACGAACCACCGGCCCAGACCGTTCGACGCTGGTTGAGCGGCATCGGGCAGGTGTCGGTGGAGCCGGACACCGGCACGGCCGTCACCTGCCCGTACCTGGAGTGGGCGGCGTGCGGGGCCATGGTCCTGACCGGCGAAGCGGACGGGCCGCCCCTCATGGCACCCGGTTCGATGCTGCCCCTGGTGCACGCGGTCAGCCGCACGCTGGCCCGGCTGACCGCGGCGCCGGTCCGTATCGACCCCGGCCTCCTGCTGGGCGCGCGCGCGGGCGCCCTCGGCCTCACGCGGCGGGGAGTTGTCAGCGCGGGCGGGGCAACACGTCTGCTGCCCACCGCTGACGGCTGGTGCGCGCTGACCCTCAGCCGCCCCGACGACCTCGACCTCCTGCCGGCGATCCTGGAGCGCGACGACGTCCGCGATCCCTGGAGCGAGCTCGGCGACGCGGCACGGCAGACAACGGCGGCGCAGTTCGTGGCCCGCGTACGCCTGTTCGCGGTACCCGCCGCTGTCCTCCCCGCCCGGCCTCGGGAGCCGTCCGCGCCCTGGCGGGTCTCGCCGCTCGCCCCGCCGGCCGTGCGGGCCAGCCCGCTCGACGGCGCCCTCGTCGTGGACTTCTCCTCGATGTGGGCCGGTCCCCTGTGCGCCCGGCTGCTCGGCCTGGCCGGCGCCCAGGTTGTCAAGGTCGAGAGCACCCGGCGGCCGGACGGCGCACGCGCCGGGGACCGTGGCTTCTACGACTGGCTGCACGCGGGCCACGAGAGCGTCGCCGTCGACTTCACCTCGCCGCACGGGCGTGCGGCGCTCGCCGCTCTGGTGCGCGCCGCCGACGTGGTGATCGAGGCATCCCGGCCACGCGCCCTCGCCCAGTTGGGCCTGGATCCGGAACACCTCGACCACCGGCCCGGCACAGTATGGATCAGCATCACCGGGTACGGCCGCAGCCTGCCGGACAGGGTCGCCTTCGGTGACGACGCCGCGGTCGCCGGGGGGCTGGTGGGCCGGTCGGGAGGACGTCCGGTGTTCTGCGCAGACGCGATCGCGGATCCGCTGACGGGGCTGGTCGCCGCGCTGGGCGCGGCCGGTGCGCTGCGCGCGGGCGGTGGGCAGCTGGTCGACGTCTCCATGAGGGATGTGGCGGCCGCGTTCGCGGCGGCGCCCCAGGTGTCGCACGGTCCCCACAGGGTGCGCACCGGAGCGGCCGGAACGGTGGTCGAATGCGCCGCCTCGGGACGGACACAGGCGGTGCTTCCAGCTCGTGCGCCCATCGCGCCACCCTGGGCGGCGGGCCTGGGCGCGGACACCGACCGGGTGCTGGCGCGGCTGGAGCCTGGCGTCGCGTGACCAGGCCGGTCAGTCCCGACCGTCCGCGCAGTACACCAGCTGTCCCGCGATGAGCGTGGCGCGTACGTGTCGCGCGTGCGGTGCCCGTAGGGCGTCCGTGAGCGGCCGGTCAAGGAGCACCAGATCCGCCGCCGAACCCACCGCGATCCGGCGCGGGGGCCCGCCCGGGTCGTCGAGCGGAGCGAGCATGCCGCGCAGAACGTCCCGGGCCGGGAGCCGTTCGTCCGGGCCCAGCACGCGACCGGACGGTGTGTGCCGGCCGGCGGCGGCGCGCAGGCAGGCCCAGGGGTCCAGGTCCCCGTACGGGGCGTCGCTGCTGGGCGCGACCCGCACCCCGGCTCGTACAAGAGTGCCGTAGCGCCACAGGTCCACGCGGTCACAGGGTTCGGCCCGCTGCCAGTAGTCGTCGCCATGCAGCGCCACCAGGGTCGGCTGGGTGACCACGCGGACTCCCCGGCGCGCCAGTTCCTTGGCCGTGGCCGGATCGACCACGGCACCGTGCTCGACGCGGTCGCCGTCGCACACGCCGGCCTGGTCGAGTGCCGCCAGTGTCAGGGCCAGCGCGACACGGCTCACGCAGTGCACGGCGACCGCCCGGCCCACGGCATGGGCCCGCGCGATACGCCCGGTCAGGTCGTCCAGGTCGGGCAGCTCGTGGTCGGTGACGACGACCTTGACAGGGCCGACGCTCAGCCGGGGATGGCGCGGGGCACCAGCCCCCTCCGCCATCACCATGACGTACTGCGGCAGCTCACCGCCGCGTACGGCCGCGAAGGCGGCCTCAGCAGCCGTGGCGTCCGGCGTGGCGTCCGCGACATGAGTGAGTCCGAGGGCGGCGAGCCGAGCGCCGAGCGACCGCAGGGACGGGGGCCTCGCGTCGAGGACGTCGCGCAGCCATCTGTCGGCGCGCCACAGCCGGCCGGTGGGCCGTCCCTCGCGGTCGCGCTCGATGCCCGCGTGTGAGGCGTGATCGGCGCCGAGCCGGGCGAGCCCGGCGGAGTTGACCGACCACAGGGCACCGGAGCGGTGCTGCAGGCGCATGGGAACCGAGCCGCGGCACGCGTCGAGGGTGTCGCGGTGCAGATCTCCATGGGCCACCTCGTCGTGACCGACCACGCGGACCCAGCCGTCCTCGCCCGGGTCCGCCCCCGCCAGCGCCGCCGCCAGTTCCCCGCGGGAGAGAGCGGACACATCGAGCGATGTCTCCCGGGCCGCTGTCGCCGTGAGATGCAGATGGTGGTCGGCGAGGCCCGGCAGAAGTGCCCCGCCGTCTCCTCCAATCACCAACTCGCCTGGTGCTGGGCGCAGTTCGTGGCCGATCTGGGCGACGCGGCCGCGGCGGATACGGCAGTCGGCCCTCGCCCCGTGCGGGTGGACCTCCACGTCGCGCAGGAGGATGCCCGCCGCGTCACGCCGCATGGTCGGCATGGGCGTCCTCGATCGCGTCCACCAGGCCCCAGCGCAGGGCGGTCCCGGCGCCGACCCGGGCCCCGCTCACCATCATCCACGCGGCCCGCCACCGGCCTATGCGCCGGGGCACGCTCACGGTTCCGCCGGCGCCGGGTACCAGGCCCATCTCCATCTCCGGCAGGGCGAAGAACGTCTGCGGCGCGGCCACCACCCGGCCCGCGAAGGCCGCCATCTCGATGCCCGCGCCCACGGCCGCCCCCTGCACCCGGACCGTCACACGATCCCGCAGCCGGTCCAGGAGCCGCCACGGCGCCCGGTCGAGGCGTACCAGATAGGCGGCGACGAGGTCCCGGGCCTGACCGAACTCGGCCAGATCGCCGCCGCTGCAGAACACCGGCCCCTCACCGGCGAGTTCGACCCGCTCCACCGTGGTGTCGAGGGCTGCTACCTCCAGTGCCCCGTACAATTCCTCCCGCATCCGAAACCCGAACGCGTTGCGCCGCTCCGGCCGGTCGAGCACGAGCGAGAGCTCCGCGTCCGTGCGCCGCAGGCGTACGAACGGGCGGTCGGCGTCGACAACGACGGGCCGGGGGGCGGGCCGGGCGGACAGCCATGCCGCGAACTCCTCCCCGCCCAGCAGCATCGAGTAGGTGGCCGCCTCCGCGGCGAGACCCGCGAGGGTGCCGGTCGGCGGTGCCCCGCGCAGCAACTGCCCGAGGGCCATGGCGGCTCGCGGACGCCGGGCGACGGCCTCGGCCAGCGCGGCGTACTCCTTCCAGGGATCCGGTACGCGCACCAACTGGCGGGCCTCGGCGTCGAGATGATGGCCCACAAGGGTGAACGTGAGCGCGTCGAGCAGCGGTCGCAGCCGCGGAGGTGGCTGCCGGGTCGCGACGCCAACGGTGAGGGGCAGGGAGTCCGCTGCGCGGGCGGCGGCCGCGGTGATCTCGCTCGCGGGCGCCTGGTGCCAGTCGTCGATCACCAGGCGGCGCACCGCCCTTCCCGGCCGCCCATCGGGCTCCAGCCCCAGCCCGTTGTTGGCGAAGGGCACTACAGGGCCCAGGACTTGAGAAGTTCCACGTCGGCGAGTCGCCGCTCGTGGGTGCGTGCCACGGGTGTGACGCGGAGCGTGCTGACGCCTGCGGCGCGGAACGCCTCTACGCGCTCGGCGACATGGGAGGCAGCGCCGATCAGCGAGGTTGCCCGCAGCAGGTCTTCCGGGATCGCCGCCGCGGCCTCCTCCTTGCGCCCGGACAGGTATAGGTCCTGGACGGTGTCAGCCTCGGACTCGTAGCCGTAGCGGCGGGCGAGGTCGTTGTAGAAGTTGCGGCCTCGAGCACCCATACCCCCAATGTAGAGGGCGAGTTGAGGGCGGGCCAGATCGATCAGGTCGTCGACGTCGTCACCGATGGCCAGCGGCGCCGAGACCACGACGTCCAGCGGTCCGAGGGTGGCATCGCGCCGCGCGGATCCTTCGTCCAGTGCGGGACCCCACACCGCGCCGGCCTTCTCCGGGTGGAAGAACATCGGCATCCAGCCCTCGGCGACCTCGGCGGCCAGTGACACGTTCTTCGGGCCGATGGCGGCGAGCAGGATCGGGATGCGCTCACGCACCGGATGGTTGATGAGTTTGAGTGGCTTGCCGAGCCCGGTTCCCTGGTCAGCGGGGAGTGGTATGCGGTAGTGGCGGCCCTCGTGCACCACCGGTTCCCGGCGCCAGACCGTGCGGCAGATGTCGACGATCTCGCGGGTGCGGGCCAGGGGAGCGGTGTACGGCTGCCCGTGGAACCCCTCGATCACCTGCGGCCCGGACGCGCCGATGCCGAGCGTGAACCGACCGTCGGACACATGGTCGAGTCCGGCGGCCGTCATTGCAGTGAGAGAGGGGGTACGGGTGTAGATCTGCAGGATTCCGGAGGCGATCTCCAGGCGTTCCGTGCACGCGGCGATGAAGCCGAGCTGACTGATGGCGTCGAAGGAGTAGGCCTCGGGGACGAACACGATGTCGAGCCCGGCCTTCTCGTAGTCGCCGAGTACGGCGACCGCGTCCCGGAAACCGCCGCTGTAGCTCAAGGTCATTCCGATCCTCATGGCCGTACGGTACAGCCAACAGGCTATTTAGGTACACGGAATGCCGCGAAGTCGGCCCTCAGGGGCTGCTTGTGAGGTAGATAGGTGAAGTATCGTGCCCTCTATTGGGTGCTCGTGCTCGTGAATCCGCCCTGTCCGCGTCCTCCGGAACCGGACGAAGGCGGTCCGGTGAACGCACCCGTGCATCTCGCTACGGGCGTCGTCCCCCTCGGCCGGGCGGCAAGCGCCGCGCCGCGCCACGGCGCGTGCGCTGCTGAGAGGCTGGGACTCCTGGCGGTCACGGGGTCGGCGTGAGCAGAGCGTGGACGACGTCCCGCAGGGGAGCGGCCAGCTCGTCGGCGGTTGCGTCCTGCAGGGGCTCGATGCCGACCGTGGACCGCAGTACGGCGACTCCGATGGCGAGTGCGATCAGCAGCTCCGCTCGCAGTTGGCGATCAGTGTCATCAGCGTGCGGCGCGTCGCAGACGTCGAGCACCTGTTGGCTGGCGTCGAGCAGTGCCTGCTTGCGCAGAGCGTCCACTTGCGGGTCGCCGGAGGCGCGCAGCAACATGAGCACCGGGTGCTCGCTGAACTCGGGCCAGGCGTTCGAGGCGAGTTGACGGCTGAGCGCTTCGGCGAGTGCGGCGAGGTCGCGAGGGGTGTCGCCCTCGCGGCCCAGGAACCGTGGTGTGGCCGCGAGAGCCGTCTTGAACAGCCCCTCCTTCGAGCCGAAGTACCGCTTGACGAGGGCGAGGGTGACTCCCGCGTCCGCGGCGACGTCCCTCAGCGTCGTCCCCTCGTACCCCAGGCGAATGAACCGGTCGTGTGCGGCCGCGAGCAGCGCCTCACGCGTAGCCGCCGCGTTTCGTTTCCGGGGGCCTTCGGCAGTGCCTCGCGTTGTCATCTGTGGCCTCCATGCTGTGTCGTCCTGGCGAAGTGCTAAGTAATCGTCTATTGACATAGTTGCGACGCATGCCTAGCTTGGCAAGTAATCAATTGATGACGTTTCTTTGGGTTCTCGTGCTTCGTGACCCCGACGCAATGAGGTGAAGATGGCTCGGCAGGCCCTCCTTGTCATGGACGTTCAACAGGCTGTCCTCAGCCGCTACCCGGATACCGACTACCTCCCGCGCTTGCGGACGGCCATCGACGCCGCCCGGGCGAGGAGTGTTCCCGTGGTGTACGTGGTGGTCGGGTTCCGGCCGGGATATCCCGAAGTCAACGCGCGCAACAAGATGTTCGGTGGACTCGCAGGAGCGCCCCGTGCGGCGGGCGCCGAGCAGGCGATGATGATCCATCCCGATGTGGCGCCCGACGAGCGGGACATCGTCGTCACCAAGCGTCGCGTCAGTGCCTTCGCGGGCAGCGATCTCGACATGGTGCTGCGCGCCGGCGGTATTGAGGAACTCGTGCTCACCGGGGTGGCCACCAGTGGTGTCGTCCTGTCGACTTTGCGGCAGGCGGCCGACTTGGACTACGGCCTCACGGTCCTGCGCGACGGCTGCCTGGACAGTGATCCGCAGGTGCACCGGGTCCTTGTCGACAAGGTCTTCCCGCAGCAGGCGGAGATCATGACGGTGGCCGACTGGGCGGCGGCCGCGCGCTGACACCGGCACCTGGCGCACACGGCACGGCCCAGGCGTTCTTTCGTTCTGTCCGTTGCGCCCTGCGCCATGCCGCAGTCAAGATCGCCCGATCCTCGCTGGTAGGCGCGCTGGGATGAGTGGCGGGCGCGCAGCGCAAAGCGGGCATTTCTTAAGGACGCCGGGGTCGTGGTGCGCGCGGGAGGCGTGCGGCTCGACCCCGGCTCTCACGTTACGTCCGGGCCTTGAGGTGGTACGGACGCCGCCCCGGCGGTCACCCATCTGCTGGTCGCCCGACCCCTCGCTGCACCCCGGCCCGCGACGGCGTCCAACTCGTTGTTCGTGCCTAGCGGTTGGGGTCTCTCGGCTCGCCCTTCGTCGGCTGACGCTCGCGCCCCTCTGCATCAACCAGGTCAGCGGTAGGGGCTGCATCTTCTGAAATAGAGTGTACTGTTACCCCCTATTGGGAGGCGATCGCACCCATGTTCGCACTCTGCGTGTGCTCTCACCGCAAAGCTGCTCGACGCGCCAGGACGGGCTGTCGTCCAGCGGCCAGGTGACCGCTGGTGATCCTTTCCGGTCGCCCCGCTCCGTACCGCCCTGGCAACTGCGCACTGCTCAGCACAGTCCTTGACCGGTCCCCTGAGGAAGCGAGTCGCATGGTGCTTTCCGTCGTGAGGCGTGTGGGCCGAAGTCTCCTGGTCATCCTTCTCGTCTCGATCGGTGTGACACTCCTGCTCGGACTGGCTCCGGGCTCGGCCGCCGAGGTCGTCCTCGGGCCGAACGCGACACCTGAGTCCGTCGCCGCACTCGAGTCGAAGCTCGGCCTCGACCAACCGCTGTGGGCGCAGTACGGGCACTGGCTGGCCGCCGCGGTCCGCGGAGACCTCGGCGAATCACCGGTGACCGGACAATCGGTGAGCGCGGCCATCGTCGAACGGCTGCCCATCACCCTGGAGTTGGCGGCCCTCGCCCTGCTGCTCTCGCTCGCCGTCGCGGTATTGCTCGCGACGGTGTCGGCCGGCCGGCCGGGCGGCTTGGTCGACCGCGCCGCCAACGGGCTGTCGTCCGTGTTCCTGTCCGTACCGGCGTTCATCGCGGGCCCCGTTCTCATCTACGTGTTCGCGGTCCAGGCCGGCTGGCTCCCGGTGACCGGGTGGGCACGTGTCGCCGAGGAAGGGATCGGTGCCCACCTGCGCTCGGCTGCGCTGCCCGTGGTCGCGATCGCCCTGACCGAGATCGCGGCCTTCCACCGGCTGCTGCGCAGCGACCTGGTGGGGACCTTGCGCGAGGACTTTATCGAGGCCGCCCGCGCCAAGGGGCTCGGCCGCGGCTACGTGATGTTCCGGCACGCCCTGCGCCCTTCCTCGTTCTCCCTGGTCACGCTCGCGGGACTGAGTCTGGGACGGCTGATCGGCGGGACGGTCGTCGTCGAGTCACTGTTCAGCCTGCCGGGCCTCGGCCAGCTGATGGCCTCCGCCATCGTCCAGCGGGACGTGGTGATGGTCCAGGGCGTCGTCGTCTTCGTCGCTGCCGTCTACGTCGTCGTCAACATGCTGGTCGACCTGAGTTACCAGCTCATCGACCCGCGCGTCAGAAAGGTGGCACGGGCATGACGCAGTACGCGCTTAAGGCGCCGGCGGAAGCCACCGCCGAACACCGCGTCTCCGCAGACCCCGTCGTTGCGACCGTGCGCGTGCGGCGCTCACCGCTGGTGTACCTGTCCTACGGCTGGCTGCTCCTGGTGATCGCGACGGGGCTCCTGGCCGACGTCCTGCCACTGGCCTCGTACGCCGTCCCGGTCGGCCCCCCGCGCCAGGCTCCCGGATTCGGATCGCTCGACCTGCTGCTCGGCACCGACGGCCAGGGCCGCTCGATCCTGTCCCGGTGCGTGTACGGGGCGCAGGTCTCGCTCGTCGTGGGCGCCGTGGCCGGCTGTCTCGGAGCGGTCGTCGGCACCGCCCTCGGCATGCCCGCCGGGCACTTCGGCGGCCGGTGCGACGCCGTGGTGCGGCTCGTGGCCGACGTGATGCTCGCCTTCCCGCCGCTGATCCTGCTGCTCGCTCTGTCCGCGATCCTCACGCCCAGCGTTCGCACGCTGCTCGCCGGCCTGACGCTGCTCGTGGTCCCCTCATTCATCCGCTTGTCCAGGGCCACCACTCTCACCTGGGAGGGTCGGGACTTCGTGCTCGCCGCGCGGAACATGGGGGCGGGCCACCGGCGGGTGCTGACCCGGGAGGTGCTGCCCAACGTGCTGCCCTCGCTCGGCGCCTATGTGCCCGTGGTGATGGCGGCGCTGATCGTCGCCGAGGGCTCGCTGAGCTTCCTCGGCATGGGTATCCCACCGCCCCGCCCCAGCTGGGGCGGCATGATCGCCGAAGGCAAGGACGCCATCGCCGACTCCCCGCACATCGTGCTCGTCCCCTCTCTCGTGATCTTCCTGACCGTCTTCGCGCTGAACCAGGCCGGCGACCACCTGCGCCACCGCTTCGACCGCACACTGCGCGACTGACCGCCGCCTCTTCTCCGCTCTGCCCTCTGCCCTCTGCTCCCCGTCCCCCACCCGCTCACGAAGGGTCGACGATGATCCGCACAAGGCGCTCTCTCTCCCTGGCCGCGGCATGCGCCGCCGCCGCACTCATCCTTTCGGCATGCGACGGGGGTGGCTCCGGAAATACGTCGAACGGGTCCACCACCGTGGGCAAACCCGTCTCCGGCGGCAGCGCCCTCGTCCTGCAGCTGAGCGAACAGGCCGGCATGGACCCGGCGTCGCTGGCCAACGAGTGGGCCGTCAACGCTTTCATCGGCAACGCCCTGTACGGAACGCTCATAGTCAACGACGTCGCCACGGGCGAGGTCCGCTACAAGATGGCCATGTCGTTCGCCACGAAGGACGGAGGCAGAACGTTCGAGCTGAAACTCCGCAGCGGGCTGACCTTCTCCGACGGCACCCCGCTGGACGCCACCGCCGTGAAGTTCAACTGGGACCGCCTCAAGGCCCCGGCCACGGGCGCCTTCGCCTTCCCCGAGGCGTCGCTGATCGCCTCGACGACCGTGGTGGACCCGGTCACTCTGAAGGTCACTCTGAAGGAGGCGATCCCGCAGTACGCCCAGGCGGTGATCTTGACAGGCCTGAACTGGATCGCCTCCCCGACGGCGCTGAAGGCGGGCCGCAAGGCCTTCGACGCGAAGCCGGTCGGAGCCGGTCCGTACACGCTCACGAAATGGGCACGCCAGGACTCGGTCGTGCTGGCGCGGAACACCCGGTACTACGCCAAGCCCAAGCCGTATCTCGACACCATCACCGTGCGCACCGCTCTGGACGGCAAGCAGCGTCTCGACACTATGACCACCGGCGGCGCCGACGTCGCCATCGAGAGCGGCTGGGAGAACCTCGCCAAGGCGAAGACCGCCCAACTGCCCACCACCGTCGTGCCGCTCAACGGCGGCCTGTCGATGACCATGAACACCCGCCGCGCGCCCTTCGACGACATCCGCGCCCGTCAGGCGATCACCGCAGCCCTCGACATGAAGGTGATGAACCAGAGCGCCTTCAACGGCACCGGCAAGGCGGCCGGCACGCTCTTCGACAAGACCTCACCCTTCTACGAGGACATCGAGCTGGCGCGTCCCGACAAGGCGAAGGCACAGAAACTCTTCGACGAACTCGCCGCCGAGGGCAAACCGGTGTCGTTCACCTTCAAGACGTTCCCCTCCTCCGACAACCGGGTCGTCGCCGAGAACGTTCAGACGCAGCTGAGCCAGTTCAAGAACGTCAAGGTCGCCATCAAGGTCATCGACTACGCCGACAACGCGGCCCTGCGCACCAAGTTCGACTTCGACATGGTTGTCAGCTCCGCACTCTTCGCCGACCCCGAGGTCCGGCTGCTCGGCACCTTCCAGGGGGGCTCGAGCAGGAACATGTCCGGCATCGACGACAAGCAGCTCAATGACGCCCTCCTGCAGGGACGCAGGGCCACCGATGAGGCCGAGCGGAAGGAGGCGTACCGGACAGTGCAGGAGCGTCTTGCCGCGCTCACCCCGGTGGTTTTCTACACGCGCGCGGCGCCGGCCGTCATCACCGGAAAGAACGTCCACGGCGTGGTGCAGTACGGCGGCGGGTCGCTGCTGCCGGAAGAACTGTGGATCCAGCGGTGACACCGGGCGGACCCGTGCTGGAGGTGCGGAACCTGCGCACCCACATCGCCACCCCGCGCGGCACCGTACGAGCCGTCGACGACGTCTCGCTGCGGCTCGAACCTGCCGAGGCCCTGGGCGTGGTGGGGGAGTCGGGCTCCGGTAAGTCGGTCCTCGCCCGCGCCGTCATGGGGCTGCTGCCGCGGACCGCGGCGAGCTCGGGCGAGGTTCTCTTCCAAGGCCGCGACCTGCTGTCCCTGTCCCGCAGGGAACGCTCCCGGATCTGGGGCACGCGGATCGCCCTGGTGTTCCAGGATCCCGGCCGCTCCCTCAACCCGGTTGTCCGCGTGGAACGCCAGCTCACCGAAGGCATGCGCCGACAACTGGGGGTGAGCCGTGCCGAGGCCCGCACCCGTGCGCTCGGCCTGCTGGACGAGGTCGGCGTGCCGGACCCGGAGCGGCGGCTGCGCGCCTACCCGCACGAACTCTCCGGCGGCATGCGCCAACGCGTCGTGATCGCTACGGCGCTGGCGTGCGAGCCGGACCTGCTGATCGCCGACGAGCCCACCACTGCTCTCGACGTGACCGTACAGCGCCAGATCCTGGACCTGCTGCGGCGCATCCAGCGCGAGCGCGGCATGGCGCTGATCCTGATCAGCCACGACCTGGCCGTGGTCGCGGGACGCACCGACCGGGTCGCCGTGATGTACGCGGGCCGGATCGCGGAGACGGGCCCCACGCGGGCGGTCTTCGAGGTGCCGCACCACCGCTACACCCGGGCCCTGCTGGACTCCACCCCCACGCTCGCGCACGAACGCCACACCCCCCTGCAACTGATACCGGGATCGCTCCCCGACCCCACGCGCCCACCGGCCGGCTGCCGCTTCGCACCACGATGCGGGTACGCGGAGGAGGACTGTACGACGCTCGGCGCGCACCTGACGGACGTGCGGCCCGGACACCATGTCGCCTGTGCCCACCCCGTCGTCGCTCTCGGAGGTGTCCCCCATGGCCGGTAGCGGAACCGCGCACCTGCGCGGCGACAAGGCGCTGCTCAGCGTCGAGGACCTGGTTGTCGAGTATCCGGCCGGGCGTCGCGGCGCCGTCGTGCGGGCGGTGTCCGGGGTGAGTTTCGACGTGCTGCCGGGCGAGACGCTGGGGCTGGTCGGCGAGTCGGGCTGCGGCAAGTCGACGACCGGACGCGCGGTCCTGCGCCTGGACCGCCCTGCCGCCGGGCGGATCTGCTTTGCCGGTCAGCGCATCGAGGCAGCCGGCGAACGTCATCTGCGCACGCTGCGCCGCCAGCTGCAGATGATCTTCCAGGATCCGGTCGCCTCTCTCAATCCGCGCCGCCCGGTCCGGGATCTCGTCGTCGAAGGGCTGTCCGTGGCCGGTGCCCCGGCCACGGAACGGTCTGTGGTGTCGGAGGCCGTCCTCGCCCAGGTCGGCCTCGGTGACAAGAGGTTCAAGGATCTGCTGCCACGTCAGCTGTCGGGCGGTCAGGCCCAGCGTGTCGCGATCGCGCGCGCGCTGGCAGTCGCCCCGCGCCTGCTGATCTGTGACGAACCGGTGTCCGCGCTCGATGTCTCGGTCCAGGCGCAGATCCTCAACCTCATCGAGGAGTTGAAGGCCGCCCACGACCTCACCGTCGTCTTCATCGCGCACGATCTCGGTGTCGTCCGCTCCGTCAGCGACAACGTTCTGGTCATGTACCTGGGCAAGGTCTGTGAGTTCGGCGACGCGGTACAGGTCTACGACCGCCCGGCCCACCCCTACACACGGGCCTTGCTCGACTCGGTCCCTCTCACCGACCCGGACCGGGGATTCGCCGGCCCCGCCCTGGCGGGCGACGTCCCTTCGCCGCTCGCACCCCCCTCCGGATGCAGATTCCGGACCCGCTGCCCACGGGCCGCGGATCGCTGCGTCCAGCAGGAGCCTCAGATGAGGGAGGTGGCGTCAGGGCAGTTCGCGGCGTGCCACTTTCCGCTCGTCGAGGAACGCGTCGACGACGCGGATGTCACCGCGGCCGACGGCAGGTGATCGTTCACCAGGTCCTCACCGGATCACGGACCACCATGCTCATGAAGGCGGAGGGGGCGAGCCGGGAATCGGCCGGGCGATGTCACCGCCGCCGACCGCCGGCTCGCGGCCACGTCCTCAACGCACAGGCGTTGCTGCCACACAGTGCAGTGGGATCAGGCGGGTACGCCCGCGTTTCCGACGGGAAGCAGCTGCCCGCCGTCCAGCTTCAGCTGCTGACCGGTGACCCACCTCGAGGCGTCGGACGCGAAGTAGAGCACTGCCTCGGCGACGTCGTCGGGCGACAGCCACGGCATGTTCATCGGCGACTTGGCAGCCAGCGAAGGAATCATCTCCTCACGCGTCGGGTTGTCCAGGTCGGGTCGGAACGCGTGGTACATGAACTCGTTGTCCATCATCCCGGTCTCGACGTTCGTCGGGTGGATGACGTTGACGCGAATCTGCTGACCCGCGTAGACGCGCGCGAGGTCGTGGCCGAGCCGGGCGACGTGCCGCTTGGAATGGGCGTAGCCGAGCCCACCCGCACCCGTGATGTCGACGGAGCCGGCCAGCAGCGCCGCGGTCGAACCGGTGAGGATCACTGACGCACCGCTCTGAAGGTGCGGCGCGGCGGCGGTGACGGTGTTGATCACTCCGACGAGGTTGACCTGGACGACGTCGATGAAGGCCTGCGGGGTGTCCGAGCCCATAGTGAGGATTCCCGCCTGGGCCACGACGATGTCGAGCCCGCCGAGTTCCTCCACCCCTTGGTCCACGACCGCTTGCAGTTGCCGCAGCTCGCGTACGTCCGCCTGCTTGGCGATGATGCGCCGGCCGAGGGCTTCGACCTGGCGGACCGTCTCGTCGAGGTCCGCCTTGTTGGCCAGCGGATACGGGGCTGTCTCGATGTCTTCCAGAAGGTCAACAGCGATGATGTTCGCCCCTTCCTCGGCCAAGCGAACGGCGTGGCGGCGGCCCTGACCTCGGGCTGCTCCGGTGATGAAGGCGACCTTGCCCTCGACTCGTCCCGACATGGGTCACTCCTGGGTCGTCGATGCGAACAATTGCTGTGGTAACGGCGCCGGCTGCGGTACCGCGTGAACGGGTGCCGCGTGAAGTGGCGCGGCGCCGCCTGTGTCAGGCCCGGCTTGTCGGCGTGCCGTTCAGAATCACGGTCTTCGCCTCCAGGTAGGGCAGCAGGCCGTCGGATCCGCCTTCGCGGCCGACACCCGACTGCTTGAACCCGCCGAAACCCATCCGGGGGTCGGTCCGGTAGCCGTTGTGCCCGACCGTGCCCGCGCGAATGCGGCGGGCGACGTGGTGAGCACGGTCGGCGTCGTTGGTGAAGACCGTCGCGTTGAGCCCGAAGACCGTCTCGTTGGCGAGTTCGACCGCGTGCTCCTCGTCGTCGGCGGGGATGACACTGAGTACGGGGCCGAAGATCTCTTCCTGGGCGATCGTCGACTGGTTGTCCACGCCGGCGAAGACAGTCGGCTCGACGTAGTAGCCGGTGGCGAATCCGTCAGGGCGGCCACCGCCGGTGACGAGCCTCGCGCCTTCGGCCACGCCCTTCGCGATGTAGCTCTCCACGCGGTCCCGCTGGCGCTCCATGGCGAGCGGCCCGAGCTGCGCGGCGGGATCGAACGGGTCGCCGATGCGGACCTCGCCGAAGAACGTGCCGAGCGCCTCGGCGAATTCGTCGTGGCGGTGACGGCTGATGATGATGCGGGTCAGGGACGAGCACACCTGTCCGTTGAGGGTGCACTCCGCCTCGGCGAGCGTTTTGGCCGCCGTCGCGATGTCGTAGTCGTCCAGGATCACCGCGGGCGACTTGCCGCCCAGCTCGAGGGTGTAGCGGGCCATGCGCTCACCGCAGATCCCTGCTATGCGCCGTCCCACGGCGCTGGAGCCGGTGAAAGCGACCTTGTCCACCCGCGGATCGCGTACGAGCTGCTCGGAGACCTCACGGTCGGCGACGACGACGTTCAGTACGCCCGCCGGAAGACCGATCTCCTCGGCGATCTCGGCGAGGACGTAGGCCTCGCCAGGAGCCTCCGGCGGCGCCTTGACGACCACTGTGCACCCCGCAAGCAGGGCGGGCGCCACCTTGTAGGCCAGCAGCGACATCGGTGTGTTCCAGGCGACGATCGCCGCCACGACACCGACCGGCTCGCGGACGACCGCGCCGAAGGCACCCTGCACGGTGTCGTGGCGGACCTCGAAGGGGAAGTCCGCGGCGAGGTCCGCGTAGTAGTCGTAATGCGCACCCACGCGCTCGATCGAGGCGGCTGACATGGAATAGAGGACACCCACCTGACGGGTCCACAGCCGGCTCGCGTCGACCGCCCGGCGGCGCAGACCGTCGGCGATCCTGCGCAGCCACTCGGCCCGCTCGGCCGGAGCGAGCAACGGCCAGTCGGTCCGGTCGAAAGCGCGACGAGCGGCGTCGACGGCCTGGGACATGTCGGCCGCGCCGGCCTCGGCGGCGCGGTAGTAGAGCTCCTCCGTCGCGGGGTCGATGATGTCGAAAGCCGAGGCCTCCGCCGGTGACACCCATCGGCCGTCGATGTAGAGGCGGTCCGGATGACGGAGCGGCACGGGAAGGTCGCGCTCGGCGGATCCGGGTGCTCCCCCTGCCCGATCGATGCTGACGTGGCTGGACATCAAGCCCTCCGTTTCCGGCCCACGGTCGACTCCCGTGGGAAACACGCGTGTTTCGTCCAAAAGAACGGACGTTGTCTTAGCAAGCGTGCTCAGCATCAGGCTGCCCTTTCCTGCTTGTCAAGCACGAAGGCTTAAAACTGTGCTGGACTGACTCCTTGACAGCGCCTATGGGGCGGATCACACTCTCGCGTTGTATAGAGCATGCGTTCTCTACAACGAAACAGTGGGCAGCGGCAGACAGTCCTACGTCCACGGCGAGAAGCCCCACCCCACGCGCATTCCGCGGCCGGACTTCGGCAACGCCCGGATGCCAGACGAAAGAAGCCACGATGCCACTCACCACCGGACCGGAAGCCGATCCGCGTCCTGATCGCCCTGTCGCGCTCATCGTCGTGATCCTGATCTTCGCCGCGATCGTGAGCTCCTTCGAAGCGACGATGATGTATACGGCCCTGCCGGACATCATCGAGCAGTTCAAGACCACCCCCAGTGGTGCCGGCTGGGTCCTCACCGGCTTCATGCTCGTCGGTGCCATTTCCGCAGCAATCAGCGGCCGGCTCGGCGACGCGTACGGACGCCGCAACGTGCTCATCGTCGTGCTGCTCACATCGCTCATCGGCTCGATCGTCAGCCTCGCGTCGGACAGCCTGGGCTGGCTCGTTGCCGGGCGGTCGATCCAGGGTCTCGCGGGCGGCCTGGTCCCGCTGTGTGTCGGCATTCTCCGTGAGACCGTGCCGCGCAAGAACCTGCCGGTGGCGGTGGCCACCGTCGCCGGTGCCGCCATGTGGGGCGGTGCGTCCGGCAATATCATCGCCGGCAACATCGTCGACGCCTGGGGCTGGCAGTACGTCTTCGTGGTCGCCATGGTCGTGGCGGCCGTCGGCGCCGTCGGCGCCTTCTTCCTGCCCGGCCAGACCGTCAAGGCACGGCTGGGTCGCGTCGACTGGTTCGGCGGCATCCTGTTCGCCCCCGGCATCGCCCTCGTCCTCTACGGGATACACGAGAGCGGCTCGTGGGGCTGGTCGAACGGCAAGACCATCGGATTCGTCGTGGGCGGCCTCGCGGTCCTGGCTCTGTGGATCGTGTGGGAGCTCCGCGTCGACGAGCCGCTCATCAACATCCGGTTCTTCCTCAACCGCAAGCTCGGTCTGATGCTGGTCGCGACCGCGCTCGTCTCCGTCGGCACGCTGGGCGTCTCGGGCTTCGTCGGTCAACTGGTCTGGCAATCACCGGAGTCGGCGCCCGTCGGCCTCGGACTGAGCGCGGGAACCGCCGGCGCCATGTCCTTCGGGATCGGCCTCATCGGGTTCGCGCTCTCCCCGCTCAGCGGCCGGGTCTCCCGCAACGGGCGCTCGTACAACGCCCTCATCATCGGCACGATCCTGGGCATCGCGGCGGCCCTCTTGTCGACGCTGCTGCTCGGCACCGTCGCAGGCTTCCTCGTCTCGCAGATCGTTCTGACCGGAGCGACGGGCTTCCTGCTGAGTGCGCTCCCGAACTTGGTCGTTGAAGGGGTCCCGGAGGCCAACACCAGCGAGGCGTCCGGTGTCTACATGGTCACGCAGACCGCGTTCGCGGCTGTCGGCACGTCCATCGGCACAGTTCTGCTCTCCCGCCACCTCGTGCCCGGTACCTCGTTCAGCACGCGCGCCGGGTACAACCAGCTGTTCTTGATGGTCGCGATCGCCACCGCGGCCGCCCTGGTGGCCGCCTGGTTGATCCGCCGAGGCTCGCTCAAGGGGGCCGGCGCGCGGCCGCAGGCTGCCACCGCGGTTGTGGAAGCCGTCTGAGGGGGGCGCTCGTACCATCCCTCGATCCCCCGCCGAGCCGGAGAGCCCTGGGCTCGTCCGGGACGGCCGTCGCAGTGCCTGAGTTTTTGAATCCCCGCAACTCGGTGTCCGGGTCATGTCCGGCGCTCGTGGACCTCTGCCCACGACGAGACGATCCGTCGATCACACCTACCCGAGAGAGACAAGATGTCCCGATCCAAAGAAGTCACCGGCGACTTCACGTCCGAAGAAGCCGATGGCATCGTCCGTCCAGCACGCCCCGTCCCACTCATCATCGCGGTCCTGCTCTTCGCGGACATCGTCAGCTCGCTCGAATCGACGATGCTGGTCACCGCCCTCCCACGGATCATCACCACATTCCACACCACCCCTGCTGACGCCAGCTGGGTACTGACGGCGTTCGCGCTGGTCGCCGCGGCATCCGCGGCGGTGTGCGGCCGGCTCGGCGACATCTACGGCCGCCGCAACCTGATCATCACCCTGCTGCTCATCTCGGCCGTGGGGTCGATCGTCAGCATCTCCACGGGCACCCTCACCGGAGTCATCATCGGCCGGGCGATCCAGGGGGTCTCCGGCGGCATCCTCCCGTTGTGCTTCGGTCTCGCGCGGGAGAGCCTCCCGAAGAAGCAGGTACCGGTGGCGATCGCCTGGATCGCGGGTGCTGCCCTGCTTGGCGGGGCGAGTGGCGCCCTCGTCTCCGGAGCGCTGATCGACACCCTGGGGTGGCGGTACATCTTCATCACCACCGTCGTGGTCGCGGTGCTCTCCGCAGCCGCCTGTCCGCTGCTTCCCCGGTCGACCGTCCTCGCCAAGGTGGAGCGCATCGACTGGCTCGGTGGCGTGCTGTTCGCACCGGCCATCGCCCTGGTGCTGTTCGGCATCACCAAGTCCGGCACGTGGACCTGGCAGGACGGTCGGACGATCGGCACGATCCTGGCCGGCGTCCTGCTGCTCGCCGTCTGGGCCTGGTGGGAGCTGCGTGTCGACAGCCCCATGATCAACATTCGGTTGTTCGCCAACCGGAAACTCGCGCTGACCACGATCGCGACGATGGCTATCGCGATCGGCCCGCTGGGCATCACCGGATTCCTTCTCCACATCATCAAGCAATCCCCGACGAGCGCTCCCGTGGGTCTCGGTCTCAGCGCCAGTGTCTCCGGGGCGCTCGCCTTCGGCACCGCGATCATCGGTTTCCTGCTCGCGCCCGTCAGCGGCCGGATCTCCGCCCGCACGGGATCCAGGCGAGCTCTGATGATCGGCAGTGTGCTCGGCGTGATCAACGCGCTCGCGCTCGTCCTGCTGCACAACAGCCTCGTGGGAGTGATCATCTCCTCGGTGTTCCTGACGATGGCCACGTCGTTCATGCTGTCGTCGACGCCGAACCTCGTCGTCGAGTGTGTCCCGGCGGAGAACACCAGCGAGGCCACCGGCGTCAACACGGTCGCCCGCACGGCCTTCGCCGGAGTGGGCACATCGGTCGGCACGCTGGTGCTCAGCACGTCCCTCGTTCCTGGCACCCAATTCAGCACCGAGAGCGCCTTCCTGCAGGTGTTCGCCATCATGGGGGGTTGCTGTGTCGTGGCTCTGATCGCCGCACTGCTCATCCGCCCGGCTCCGCGCACAACCACCGACACCTCCCCCGCCTTGGAGCCCCAGGCAGTATGAGCGCCCCGACGGAGCGGCCCGCACACGGCCGGCTTGGCCCGCGGAAGCCCCGCATCCGCGAGGCAGTCCCCGTCCGGCGTGAACGCCTGCGATGTCGCGGCATCCTGCGCAGTGCATCCGACCGTGGTGCGAGCGAGGACTTCGACAGTCCTCGCTCTCACTGGGGGGCAGACGCACTTTGCAGGTGCTCTGCCTCTTGTTGGAAACCCGCTTCACGAGGTCAACGAATCAGGCTGACCGATCGCCGTCCTGCTCATGCTCCGATGGTGGTGTCGGGGCGGAGATGGGTGGTCGATTTGGTGCTCACGTGGCGGCCCCAATTGAAATTTCAATTCATCGATGAGGAGAGCCCCTGATGAACATCACCTTGTGGATCACTGCGAGCGTCCTTGCGGCGGTCTTTCTCGCAGCCGGTGCGATGAAGCTGAGCCAGCCGACGGAGAAGCTGGCCAGCGCGGGTATGGCCTGGGCGGAGGACACCCCGGGGGGAGCGGTCCGGACGATCGGCGCTCTGGAAGTTCTCGGGGCGCTCGGTCTGATCCTCCCCGCGGCGTTCGATGTCGCACCGGTGCTCGTAGGCTGCGCCGCTGTCGGCCTGGTGGTCATCATGCTCGGCGCGGCCGTGCTGCATTCCCGGCGTAGGGAGGCCCAGGCGATCCCAGCCAACCTGGTGCTCCTCGTCCTGGCCGCCGTCGTGGCCTGGGGCCGTTTCGGCCCTTACGCATTCTGACCGGCAGCAGCCTGAGCCCTTCCCACGCCGGCCGCGTCCCGTGCCGACTCTGTCCCCGCCCAACGCTGCTGATTCGTCCGCCGCCCAGGCGTCCACAGACTCCTGCAAATCCTCGTTCCCGTCGTCGTCTTCTTCGTCCCGACCTGCCCACGTTGGTCAGCGACTACCAACCGCACGCCGACGCGGAGGGGGTCATTGGGCCTGTTGCTCATGCACGTCGCCGTCGCCGCGATCAGCGTCTTCGCCTACCGGCGCGCCCCGTCAGAGGCCGGGACTGACTCTTCGGACGACCTCCGACGCTCGTGCGCCCCACCACGGTGGGGCGCACGAGCGTCGGGTTTGTTGTTTCAGACGAGGCTCCGGCCGCCACTGCACGTGCCCGCACACGGGCCACTTGCCGCTGCCCGTCAGGCCACCGCCTCGGACGAGCCGAGCCCGCAGAACCGCAAGCCGCGTTCCAGGGGCAGGCGTACGAGAAGCCAGAGACGAAGCTCCGGGAGCTCGAGGGGAGGCGGAGGTCGCCGCCGCACAGAACCATCGGGTTCTTCCTTCGGCACCCATAGGTGTGCCGGACCGGGTTGTCGCAGCCGGCGCCTCGGCGGGCGTCCGTGCGGGCGCAGTGGCCTCGTTCGCTTGGACTCACGGGGATCTGCGGAGGCATCCTCCTGTGCCTGTGCCTGTGTCAGGTGCTGGCCGCCGGGACCGGTCCTCAGACGGTTGCCAGGGGCTGGCCCGGGCTGAGGTAGTGCACGGCAGTCTGCTGGATTGTGCCAGGTGAGCAGCCCGTGCAGCTCCGCTGCGGCGGCCTTGAGGTGGTGGCCGTCGCGGGTGGCGTTCAGGGTTTCGAGGACGAACGCGACGTGGGTGGAGTCCTCGGTGACGCGGGCGATCTTGCCGGCCTTGGGGTGCTCGGTGGTGTCTGGTTCGCCGAGCGGCGTGAACTTTTCGGAGCCGTCGGCGACCGGATGTCGATGCCGCAGGTCACGTGGTCGAGGACAAACGCGCCGGCGGGCAGGGCGTGCCGTACGTAGACGGCGATGTATGAGTCGACGGCCGGTTGATTCCGGCGGCTACTTATTGGCCGTCAGCCCCGCGACGGCGCCTGGCTCGCCACCGGGGGTAAGGACGGAACAGTCCGAATCTGTAAGGCGTCCACCGGAGAACTGCCACGCACCCTCAGCGGGCCCACCGATCAGGTAAACACGGTGGCAATCAGCGCTGACGGCAAGTGGCTGGGCCACCGCATGTCAAGATCGTGCAGTCCGCGTCTGGGACCCCTCCGCGGGCCAACTCCAGCAGACACTCCGGGGCCACGGCGGCATAGCGCTGGGCGTGGCTATCAGCCCTGACGTCACCTGGCTCGCAAGCGCAGGCGACTACACGGTGCGCACATGGAGCCTCACAGGAGCCCAACTTCCCAGCTCTTCTTGGGAGCAGGCCGACATATTCCGCGAACTGGCAGTCAGTCCGGATGGCACCTGGTTCGCCTCCGGCAACCGCTACGGATTTGGGACGCCGGAAGCGGCCAGCCATTGCGTACCCTCACCGAGCACACAGGCGCAGTGTCCGCAGTGGAAATCAGCTCGCAGGGCACCTGGTTCGCCTCTGCTGGGGAGGACACGGTGATCCGGATCTGGGATGCCGCCACCGGCAACCTGTTGCGCACCTGATGCCAGGGGTCGGCGTAGACGGTGGGTGGGAAGGATGGCCGGGGCGGGCGGGATCGTGAGAAGGCCGACCCACTGGGCGACGGCGAGGGCATCCTGACCGCCGACTTGACCTCGACGACCGGGCTCGCGCCCGCTTCGACCTCGACGCCACAGGCAACCACGCCCGCCCCGATGTCTGCAGCCTCCACGTCGACGAGTCCGCCCCACACCACCGTCACCAGCAGTTGACCGGCAGCGGCGGGATCACACAATGCCCCTGCCCTGGCAGCCGCTCGGCCCACACTGAGGTGCCTACGGCCGCACGGCGTACCCCCACCGTGCGGCCGTAGGCACCGCGGTTACGTGACCGGAGCCCCGACCGAGCTCGCGGCGACGACGCCATCAGCGATCAACGCGTCGACTTCCGACGCCGGCACGCCCAGCTCGTCGACCAGGATGTCGACGGTGTTCTCGCCGAGCGCCGGCGGGTAGGCGGATTCGACATCCGCGGTGCCCTCGAAGCGGATCGGGGTCGAGACGTTCTCGAAGGCCGCTTCGTCGTCGCACACCATGACGAGACTTCCGTCGGCTGCGGCCCGTGCGTCCGCGAGCGCTTCGAGGACGTTGCGCACCGGGGCGGCGGGGACGGACTCGGCGGAGAGCAGGTCGACCCACTCGGCGGCAGGCCGCTGCGTGAACCGCTCCTCCAGGATCGCCCACAGTTCTTCCTTGTTCCGCAGCCGACGGGCGGCGTCGAGGAAGCGCTCGTCGTCGATCAGCTCGTCGACACCGAGGACCCGGCACAAGCCCTGCCACATACGCGGCGTGTTGGCCGTGACCACGAGCTCGCGGCCGTCCCCGCCCCTGAAGGAGCGGTACGTCGCGATCGAGTCGTGGGCCGCGCCCTGCGGCCCCGGAGCCACTCCGTTGAGGTTGGTGTACAGGGCCTGGTAGGAGAGCATGGCGAGCTGGCCGTGGAGCATCGAGACGTCGATGATCCGGCCCCTCCCCGTCTCATGGCGTGCTTCGAGGGCGGCCAGGATCCCGATCACGGCGTACAGCCCCGCCACGACATCACCGGCCGGAATCCCGAGCCGCGCGGCCGGGGCCCCAGGATGTCCGGTCAGGCTCATGACACCGCTGAGTGCCTGGACCACCATGTCGTAGGCCGGCCGGTCGCGCAGCGGCCCGTTCTGTCCGAACCCGCTGATCGACGCCCATACGAGGGCGGGGTGGCGCTCGACAACGTCGTGCGGATCGATACCGAGCCGGGTGGTGACACCCGGCCGGAAGTTCTCGATGACGACGTCCGCACCGGCGATCAGACGCTGCGCTATCTCGAGCCCGCGCGGTGACTTCAGGTCGATCGCGATGCTGCGCTTGTTCCGGTTGTTGGCCAGGTAGTAGGCGCTTTCACCGTCGACCGTCGGTCCGACGATGGCCCGGCTCGAATCGCCGCCGAGCGCTTCGACCTTGATGACGTCCGCGCCGAGGTCACCGAGGAGCTGGGTGGCCGAGGGCCCGGAAAGGAAGGTCGTCAGATCGATGACGCGCAGGCCCTCCAGGGGCGGGCGATCGGTGGTTGTCATGCCGCCTCGAAAATGTGGATGGTGCATGCTCCGTGGTCGAGGCCGGCGGTGCCGCCGCCGGTGACGTGCGTCAGCGCCGTGCGGGCGCCCTCGATCTGCCGGGCCCCGGCATACCCGGTGAGCTGCCAGAACGCCTCGGTGATCTGCGCTACGCCGCTCGCGCCGACGGGGTGCCCCTTGGCGAGGAGACCGCCACTGGGGTTCACCACGACGTCGCCGCCGAAGGTCGTCCTGCCGTCACGCAGGAGTGCCACAGCGCTCTGCTTCTCGGTCAGACCGAACGCCTCGTAGTAGACGAGCTCCGCGATCGAGAACGCGTCGTGGAGCTCGATCATGTCGAGGTCCTCCGGGCCGATGCCGGCCTGGGCGTACGCGTCCCGTGCGGAGTCGTACGTGATCTCCGGCTTCGTCATGTCACGGAACCCCTCCTCGACCTGGCCCGAGTGCAGGATCGAGGCGGCGACGCGCATGCCGCGCGGCGTGCCGAGGCGCTGGCGCGCGCGTTCGGACGCGAGGACGACGACCGCCGCTCCGTCCCCGGTCGGGCAGCACATCAGCAGGGTGAGGGGGTCGGCGACGGGGCGCGCCGCGAGGACCTGCTCCACCGTGACCTCCTCGCGGAACTGCGCGAAGGGGTTCAGCGCGCCGTGCTTGCGGGCCTTCACACTGACCCGTGCCAGGTCCTCGGCGGTGGCCTCGGTCTCGTACAGGTAGCGCGTCGCGCGCATCGCGTAGACGGCGGGCATGACGATGCCCTGCTTGACCTCGCGGTCCTCGGGGGACAACGGCAGCATTCCGCCGCCGAATTGAGTGAGCTTCTCCACCCCGATGACGACGGCCACGTCGATGAGGCCCTGGGAGATCGCCGTCCACGCCTCGTGCACGGCGGTGGCGCCGCTGGAGCAGGCGTTGTCGACGTTCACGGTCGGGATCGTGCCGAGGCCGATCTCCTTGGTGATCCGCTGACCGGTCATCATGCCGCCGTAGGAGTGGCCGACGTAGACGGCGTCGACGTCGGACTTCTGGATGCCCGCGCCCTGGAGGGCGTCGATCAGCGGTGGCACCGCGAGTCCCACGTAGGACGAGCTCCGGTGCTTGGCGAACGGGATCATCGCCGCGGAGACGACGAACACATTTTCACTCATGAGATGTCCTCTCGTCAGGCGCCGGAGAAGGGCACGAAGAACCAGTGGCCGCCGTCGACAGCGAGTTCGACGCGCATGCCCGGCTGGAGCGGTGTGGAGTTCTCGCGCAGGTCGGCCAGTGTCCGGACGCCGTCGAGGTCGACGTAGCCGAGGGGGCGCACGTCCTGGCCTTTGGCGTGGAGTCGAGTGAAGGAATACAGCACCCCGGTGGTGGGGAGGGGGACCCGGGAGATCTCGCGGCCCACGCAGGAGCTGCAGACCACCCGCGCGCCGATCATCGTCCGGCCGCAGCGGTCGCACCGCGATCCGACGAGGCGTTCGCCTTCGGGGAAGGTGCCCAGCAGGCTGTCGCTCTCCAGGTCGGGGATCGGTACGGAGACGGTTGCCTCGGTCTCGACGGTCATCGCACTCCTCCGTTGTCTGCCGCGGCGGTGGCGCGGGCGATGGATCGGGTCGGGCACACGTTGATCGCCATGTCGACCTTGTCGTCGCTGTCACCGTGCGGATCCATGACGAAGGCGATGCTCAGGTCGTCGAGGTCGAAGGTGTTCGGCGCGTAGAAGGTGCACTGCCCCGACCCCATGCAACGGTCGCGATCGACCGTGATCCGGTCAGCCATCAGTCGGCCTGCCGCTCGCTGAAGTCCAGGTGCAAGTGGGTGTGCCCGCGGAACTTGTAGCTCTCCATGAGGTCCCAACGGCGATCACCGGCCGGCCCGTGATGCTCGTCGGAGAGAGTGATGCTCTCCGTACGCTCCAGGAGCCGCTGGAGCGAGTACACCGCCTCCGCGCGGGCCAGCGGCGCCCCGGGGCAGGTGTGGATGCCGCGGCCGAAGGCGAGGTGCTGGCGTGCGTTGGGGCGCTGGACGTCGAATTCAGCGGGGTTGTCGAAGACACGTGCGTCGCGTCCGGCGGCACCATGCAGCAGCAGCACCACGGTGCCGGGGGCGAGATCCAGACCGCCGATCGTGGTCGGGACCTTCGTGAGCCGGAACGACCCCTTGATCGGTGCCTCGATGCGCAGTGCTTCCTCGATGAACTTGGGGATGAGCGCGGTCTCCCGGCGCAGCAGGCCCTGCAGGTCCTGGTCCTCGGCGAGGCGCGCGAGCGAGACGCCGAGTAGCTGGACGGTCGTCTCCAGCCCGGCGGCGAAGAGGTTCGAGGCGATGCGCGCAACGTGGATCGGCTCGGGAAGTGTGCCGTCGGGGAACGTCGCGAGGGCCATCCCGGTGAGGATGTCCTCGCCCGGGTTCGCCCGCCGCTCCTCGATCTTCTCGATGAAGTAGCCGTAGAGCCGCTCGAGGATATTGTGATGAGCGACCTGAAGCTTGAGATTGCCGAGCATCGGGGTTTCGGTGGCCAGCAGTTCGATCAGCATCGGGTGGTCGGCCTCGGGGATCCCAAGGAGGTCCGCCACGGCGAGCACCGCGTAGCGCTTGGCGTAGTCCCAGATGTAGTCGCACTTGCCCTTGGGCAGCAGTTCATCCAGGAAGTGGTCCGCGGTGCGCCGGAGGAACTCCTCGTTCTGCTTGAGGCGCTTCGGGGTGATGAGACCCATCAGGAGCGCGCGGTGGTCCGTATGCAGGGGCGGATCGAACGTCACCATCTGGTCGTTCGAGGGGAAGTACTCGCGGTACTGCTCCAGGATCTCCGTCAGATCGTCGCCGACCAGCTCCACGGGGAGGTCGAGGACCGGCCCGCCCGTCCTGTTGATCGAGGAGTAGACGTCGGGCTGGTGGTAGACCTGCAGCGCCTCCTCGTAGCCGGTGACGATGACGACCCCGTACTTCGGCTCGCGCCACACCGGGCAGTTGGCGAGCATGTGGTCGAAGTACGGCGCCGGGTCCGCCGCGACCTTGGCGTCGGTGAAGTAGTCGATCTCCGTCGGGTCCATCTCCGCGGTACTCATCCGCGCCCCTCTCATCGTGGTGCGCCCTGGTCCGGCTTCATGAGCCGGAGGCGTCGTCGCTCTCCGGGACCGGCGGTGTTGGCGTGACCGATCCTCAGCCGTTCCATTGAACCGAACGAACGTACTGTTGTGCGGCATGCACAGGATGGCTTCACTGGGGCACCATGTCAAGAACTAAGCTCGCGTTAAGAAATGGGTGCGCGACTCTCGTGGCGGCCCGTTGACAGCTCATCCGGGCGAGAGCAGAATCCGAGCCATTGCGTTGTAGAGGCTTCTTGTTCTGTTGTGCGGGGCGCCGCATCCCGTGGATGCGTACCGAGCGACACGGCAACTCGTCATGACACGCGCGACGCCACCCTAAGACGGAAGCCGTCGCCCGCACGAGAGGGGCGGTGGTGAGGACCCGGGCGAGCCGCCGGCCTCACGAGGCCCGGGTACGAATCCTGAGAGAAGAAACGGAGTCAAAGATGACTGACGACCTCGGTCCG
This sequence comes from Streptomyces sp. NPDC060035, assembly GCF_042736635.1. Lineage (NCBI taxonomy): Bacteria > Bacillati > Actinomycetota > Actinomycetes > Kitasatosporales > Streptomycetaceae > Streptomyces > Streptomyces sp. NPDC060035. The sequence continues at coordinate 4,163 of NZ_JBHWVO010000020.1, read as the reverse complement.
GATCCGCTTGCCCTGTGGCTGCGCGAGATCGCCGACGCCCATGAGAAGGAGCGCCACCTCGAAGGGGCGCAGTGCCGCGGTTCGGTGGCGCTCATCGACGAGGCCGCCCGCCTGCGCGGCGTCGCCCAGGTCAGGCTCGGCAGGGCCGCCTCGCTCGAGCGCGAGGTGGAGACCCGGCCCGGGCGCCTTGCCGACGGCCGCGCGGTGGCCGAGGCCGAGAAGCGCGACTGGCAGAAACTGGGCGTATCAGAGCTCCGCGACGGCCACGGCAGCGTCGAACTCGAGGTGCAGATCGGGATCTACGGCCGCCATGTGCACGGCGGCGACGTCATCAGGTACGACGCGCACGGTGTCCACAACACCCACCTCGATGGACTCGCGCACATCGGCGCGGACAGCAGCTGGCACGGCCCGATCCCCGTCTCGGCGTCCGAGACGGACGAGGACACGATGGTGAACTGGGCGCAGCACGGCATCGCCACCCGCGGTGTGCTGCTCGACGTCGCGGCGGTACGCGGCGTCGACTGGATCACCGCCGAGGAGCCGGTCACGGCCGCGGAGCTCAACGCGGCCCTCGTCGCGACCGGCGTCACCCTCGAATCCGGCGACGCGCTCATCATCTACCAGGGCCGCGACCGCTACGAAGCCGCGGGCAACGTGTACCCGAGCGGGGCCGCGGCCGTCCGCCGCCCCGGTATCGGCGAGGACGGCGCGAAGTGGATCGCCTCGAAGAACCCCGGCCTGGTGCTCTGGGACTTCCACGACGCGCGTGACAATCCGGGTGGCTCGCTGGAGGTGCACAACCTCATCTACGCGATCGGACTCTGCCTCGTCGACAACTGCCTGCTCGGTCCCGCCGCCGCCGCGCTGAAGGCGGCCGGCACGTCGACGGGACTGCTCGTCGCCGCGCCGACGGCGATCCACCGGTCGACGGGCGTCCTCATCAACCCGCTCCTCTTGTACTGATCTCGTCCTGACCCTCTACTTACTCACGCGTGACTCTTGATCCCTGAACAGGTCTGGTGCCGGCCCGTGTAGCGGACCGGCACCAGACCTTCGCCATGACCGCCCCGCACCGGCGCGGCACCATCCATGCTGTAGGAGTTGACGATGCTCATCGGAGTGCCCCGCGAGCCGGCCGGGGAGACCCGGGTCGCAGCGACCCCCACGACGGTCAGACAACTGATGGGCCTCGGGTACGAGGTCGTGGTCGAGGCCGGAGCAGGTGATCTCTCTTTGTTCAGCGACGTCGCGTACGTCGAGGCCGGAGCCCGAACCGGCTGTGCCGACGAGGCGTGGGGTGCCGACGTCGTCCTGCGCGTCAACGGCCCGTCGCCCGAGGAGGTCGGCACACCGAAGGACGGTGCCACCTTCGTCTCGACGCTGGCACCAGCCGTCAACCCCGAACTGGTCGATGCGCTCGCCACCCGCAAGATCACGGTGCTGGCGATGGACACTGTGCCGCGCATCAGCCGCGCGCAGTCACTCGACGTCCTCTCCTCGATGGCCAACATCGCCGGATACCGCGCTGTCGTCGAGGCCGCCCACGAGTTCACCCGATTCTTCACCGGCCAGGTGACGGCCGCGGGCAAGGTGCCGCCGGCCAAGGTGCTGGTCGCCGGAGCCGGCGTCGCGGGCCTGGCGGCGATCGGCGCCGCGTCGGCACTGGGAGCGATCGTGCGGGCCACCGACCCGCGCCCGGAGGTCGGCGACCAGGTGAAGTCGCTGGGCGGCGAGTACCTCCCCGTCGTGGTGGCGGAGGCGGCACAGCAGTCCTCGGACGGCTACGCGAAGGCCACGTCCGACCTCTACAACGAGGCCGCCGCCAAGCTCTACTCGGAGCAGGCCGCTGACGTCGACATCATCATCACCACCGCGCTGGTGCAGGGCCGCCCGGCGCCCCGGCTGATCACGGCCGCCGACGTGGCGTCCATGCGGCCGGGCAGTGTCATCGTCGACATGGCGGCGGGCATGGGTGGCAACGTCGAGGGAAGCGTCGCCGGTGAGAAGGTCATCACGGCGGGCGGCGTCACGATCCTCGGCTACACCGACCTCGCCGGCCGCCTCCCCACCCAGGCCAGCCAGCTGTACGGAACCAACCTGGTCAACCTCATGAAGCTGCTGACCCCGGGCAAGGACGGTCACCTCGTCCTCGACCTGGAGGACGAGGTGCAGCGCGGCATCACCGTCGTACGCGAAGGCGAGAAACTGTGGCCACCGCCACCCGTGAAGGTGTCTGCGGCTCCTGCCGCGGCTCCTACGGTCGATGCAGTGCCGAAGGAGGAGAAGAAGCCCCTCTCCGCCGGCGCGAAGCTCAGCCTCGTCCTCGTCGGCATGGCCGCCTTCTTCCTGATCAACACCTGCGCCCCGGCCCCGATTCCACAGCACTTCACCGTGCTCTCGCTGGCGGTCGTGATCGGTTACTACGTGATCGGCAAGGTGGCCCACGCACTGCACACGCCGCTGATGTCGGTCACCAACGCGATCTCCGGAGTCATCGTCGTCGGCGCGCTCATCCAGATCGGCATCGACCATCTGTCGATACAGATCCTGGCGGGGATCGCCACCTTGCTCGCATCCATCAACATCTTCGGTGGCTTCGCCGTCACCCGGCGCATGCTCAACATGTTCTCGAAGGGTGCCTGACGTGTCCGTCGACTCGATCGCGACCGCCGCCTATCTGATCGCGGCCCTCCTGTTCGTCCTCAGCCTGGCGGGCCTCTCCAAGAACGCAACGGCCAAGCAGGGCCTGACCTACGGCGTGGTCGGCATGGCCATAGCCCTGGCCGCCACCATCGGCCAATCCCTCCACGACTCGACCGCGCGCGGCAGCGCCGTGGTGATCCTCGTGGCCGCCGTCGTCGTCGGCGCGGCCTTCGGCCTGTGGCGGGCCCGCGTCGTGCAGATGACCGGGATGCCGGAGCTCATCGCGCTGCTGCACTCCTTCGTCGGCCTCGCCGCGGTCCTCGTCGGCTGGGCGTCGTACCTCGAGGTCGAGCTCGGCACCCTGGAGACCTTCAACGGATCCCTGCTGCGTATCCACCACGCCGAGGTCCTGATCGGCATCTTCATTGGCGCGGTGACCTTCACCGGCTCGATCGTCGCCTACCTCAAGCTGAGCGCGAAGATCAAGTCGGCCCCGCTCGTGCTGCCTGGCAAGAACCTGCTCAACCTGCTGGCCCTGCTCGCCTTCGCCGGCCTGACGGTGTACTTCGTGGCCGTCCCGGCCCCGTGGCCGATCATCGGGGTCACCGCGATCGCGCTGCTCTTCGGCTGGCATCTGGTCGCCTCCATCGGCGGCGGCGACATGCCGGTCGTTGTCTCGATGCTCAACAGCTATTCAGGCTGGGCGGCCGCGGCCTCGGGCTTCCTGCTCGACAACGACCTGCTGATCGTCACCGGCGCGCTCGTCGGCTCCAGCGGTGCGTACTTGTCGTACATCATGTGCCAGGCGATGAACCGCTCCTTCTTTTCGGTCATCGCCGGTGGTTTCGGTATCGAGGCCGGTCCGTCGGGCGTCGTCGACCACGGCGAGCACCGCGAGATCACGGCGGAGGAGACCGCCTCGCTGCTGGACAGCGCCTCCAGTGTCGTCATCACACCGGGCTACGGCATGGCGGTCGCGCAGGCGCAGTACCCGGTTGCCGAACTCACACGCATCCTGCGCGAGAAGGGCGTTGACGTCCGCTTCGGCATTCACCCCGTCGCAGGCCGTCTCCCGGGCCACATGAACGTGCTCCTCGCCGAGGCGAAGGTGCCCTACGACATCGCCCTCGAGATGGACGAGATCAACGACGACCTGGCTGCTACCGACGTCGTCCTGGTCATCGGTGCCAACGACACCGTCAACCCGGCCGCCGAGGAGGACCCGGGCAGCCCGATCGCCGGTATGCCGGTGCTGCGGGTGTGGGAGGCGAGGAACGTCGTCGTCTTCAAGCGGTCGATGGCCGTCGGCTACGCCGGAGTTCAGAATCCGCTCTTCTTCCGGGACAACACCCAGATGCTTTTCGGCGACGCCAAGACCAAGGTCGAGGACATCGTTCAGGCACTGCAGCGGGTGCCGGCCTGAGCGACGGGGCCGTGCACGGCTGACGGCACATGGTGCCTGTGAGGGGCCGACGCAGGAGCGCCCCACCGGTTACGACGCGTGTTATCCGGTGTTG